>JAEXNA010000161.1 GCA_023447635.1 Vulcanimicrobiota bacterium
GACGATATCAAAGTGGAACTGCGGGACACCACGGTCTACGGTGAGGGCAACATCACGGTCAGCGGAGGGATCCAGGGGGTCGGCGGTACGGTGGTCTCGGAAGGGAACGTCAACCTTCTGGCCGGTCGCTCTTTGTCGATGGCCTCGGAGGGGAAGACGACCAAAGAGCAGATGAAAGAGTTCAAGGCGTTGAACAACGACGCTCTGGCGCTCGAGGACCTGGGCGAGCTGGAACTTTCGGACCTGCCCGCAGACGAGACCCGCCATTCGGCCATGCAGCTGAACGTTTACTGCAAAGGCGACCTGAACGTCTCGAGCTTCGTCGACCGCTACGGGTCGTACCGGAATCTGGCCTTTTCGGGCCTTCTCTACTCCTGGGGCGACGTGCGGCTGCGCGCCTCCCGGGATGGCAATACCCGGGGCGGCGTGCTAAAGCTGCGGGGCGCCATGGTCGCCTACGGAGCCGACCCCGCTTCGGGTCGGCTGGGCGGGACGGGCAAAGGGATGATCGACATCACCGCCCGCCACGCCAACCTGTTCTGGGACCCGCGCTACCTGCCGTCGCTGGCCGAACTCCAGCCCGAAGGCAGCTCGATCTTTACCCTGCAGCGCACCTTCATGCACTTCCTGGAGAAATAGAAGCCCTCGACTCTGACGGGATCCAGCCCGTTAACGAGCTTGCTCCTGGACCAGGAGACCGGGGGGCAGATGGCGGAAACCCTGGGCCCGGGCACCTGTTAATCTTGACAGGATAAGTAGGGATTGCTAGTCTGGCGCCCAGACATCGTGCCATGTTGAAACTCTCCACCAAGTCAAGCTACGGGCTCCGAGCCTGTCTGGCCCTCTGTAAGGCCGACGGCAAGCTCTCGAGTTCGGAGATAGCGGAACGGGAAAACATCCCGCAGCGCTATCTCGAGCAGATCCTGGCCGGCCTGCGTCAGGGCGGACTGGTAGAGTCGACGCGCGGGGCTCGGGGAGGCTACTCTCTGGCCCGACCCGCCACGGAGATCTCCGTAGCCGACCTGGTGTCGTGTCTGGAGGGCGAACTTCCGCCCATCCTCTGCTCCATGCCGGAGCAGCGGTCGGACAGCTGCCGCTCTGGAGAGGGCGGCTGCGCCAGCAGCAAACTTTGCTGCGAACTCGAGGCCTCCGTGATGAGCGTGCTGGCCAATACGACGCTGGCCGCCCTGGCGGAAAGCGCCACAAGTTTAGAATCGCCACCTGGCGGAGATGGTAGCGGGTCCGAGGTCGAGCTCTCGGACCCGATGCACGCGCTGCCCACACACAACAACTAGAGGTATACACGAAATGGCTAACGCCCCTTTACTCCAAGTCAAAAACCTGCACGCCGAGATCGATGGCAAACCGATCCTGCGCGGACTCGACCTCACCATTGAACAGGGCGAAGTTCACGCCCTGATGGGACCCAACGGATCGGGCAAGTCGACCCTTTCCAACGTTCTGATGGGCCACCCGTCCTACGAGGTGACCGAAGGTGAGATCTGGTTCCAGGGCGAGAACATCACCGAAGCCGAGGCCGACGAGCGCGCCAAAGCCGGTATCTTCCTGGCCTTCCAGTACCCCACCTCGATCCCCGGCGTATCGCTGGGTAACTTCCTGCTGGCCAGCGTCAAGGCTATCCGCGGCGCCGACAACGTTCAGTTGCTGCCGTTCCGCAAAGAGCTGAACGCCAAGATGGACGAACTGGGCATCAACAAGGCGTTCGCCAAGCGCTACGTCAACGAAGGCTTCTCGGGCGGTGAGAAAAAGCGCTGCGAGATCCTGCAGATGGCGCTGCTCAACCCGAAGCTCGCTCTGCTCGACGAGACCGACTCGGGTCTCGACATCGACGCGCTGAAGATCGTCGCTGAAGGCGTGAACCGCCAGATGAACCCCGAGATGGGCGCCCTGGTCATCACCCACTACCAGCGTCTGCTCGACCACATCAAGCCTCACAAGGTGCACGTGCTGGTGGCCGGTCGCATCGTCGAGAGCGGCGGTCCCGAGATCGCCCTTCAGCTCGAAGCCAAAGGTTACGATGAACTTCTCAAGGCTCACGGCCTGCCCGCCGAAGAGCCCGAGACCGTCTCGGTTTAGGGACCAGAAAGGACCTGCGATATGTCTAGCGATGCAGCACTTTTAGAAGAGGTAGGAGCCGATTACAAATACGGCTTCCACGACACCGAAGAGCCCGTTTTCAAAAGCGGCAAGGGCCTGACCGAGGAGATCGTTCGCGCCATTTCGGCTCGTAAGAACGAGCCCGAGTGGATGCTCGAGTACCGCCTGAAGGCGCTCAAGCACTTCCACGAACGTCCCATGCCCGATTGGGGTTCGGACCTCGGCGAGATCGATTTTGCCAACATCCACTACTACGTCAAGCCTTCCGAGAAGACCGAGAAGTCCTGGGACGACGTGCCCCAGTACATCAAGGACACCTTCGACAAGCTGGGCATCCCCGAAGCCGAGCGCAAGTTCCTGGCCGGCGTGTCGGCCCAGTACGAATCCGAGGTCGTCTACCACTCGATCAACGAGGACCTGGAAAAGCAGGGCGTGATCTTCCTGGATATGGACTCGGCTCTGCGCGAGTACCCGGAGATCGTGAAGCAGTACTTCGGTACCGTGATCCCCCACACCGACAACAAGTTCGCCGCCCTCAACGGCGCGGTATGGTCGGGCGGTTCGTTCATCTACGTCCCCGAGGGCGTCGAGGTGGAAATCCCGCTGCAGGCTTACTTCCGCATCAATGCCGAGAACATGGGCCAGTTCGAGCGCACCCTGATCATCACTGCCAAAGGCAGCAAGGTCCATTACATCGAGGGCTGCACCGCCCCGATCTACTCGACCGACTCGCTGCACTCGGCGGTCGTCGAGCTGATCGCTATGGAAGGTAGCACCATCCGCTACACCACCATCCAGAACTGGTCGAACAACGTGTACAACCTGGTGACCAAGCGCGCCCAGGCGTTCCGCAACGCCACCGTCGAGTGGATCGACGGCAACCTGGGTTCGAAGATCACCATGAAGTATCCGGCCGTGTACCTGATGGAAGAAGGCGCTCGCGGCGAAGTGCTGTCGATCGCCTACGCCGGCAAGGGCCAGCATCAGGACGCCGGCGCGAAGATGGTGCACCTGGCTTCCAACACCGCTTCCACGGTGCTGAGCAAGTCGATCTCGAAAGACGGCGGACGCACTTCGTACCGCGGTCTGGTCAAGGTGATGCCGAAGGCCGAGAACGTCAAGTGCAACGTCCGTTGTGACGCCCTGCTGCTCGACGAGCACTCTCGTTCGGACACTTTCCCCTACATGGAGATCGATAACAAGAACACGCACATCGGTCACGAAGCGACCGTGTCCAAGGTGGGCGATGAGCAGCTGTTCTACCTGATGAGCCGCGGAATGTCGGAAAACGACGCTATCTCCATGATCGTGAACGGCTTCTTCGAACCGTTCACCAAGGAGCTGCCGATGGAGTACGCCGTCGAGCTGAACCGTCTCATCCAACTCGAAATGGAGGGATCCATCGGCTAAAGCCGCTGGAATGGAGCAATGACCGCGACTATGGATCGTTACGAAATCAACGCCCAGGGCTTACAGTCCGTGGGCAGCAAAAGCGCTGACTGGCTGAAAGCCGATCGGGCCAAGGGGTTCGAGCTGTTCGAGCAGCTTCCGTTCCCCAAGCGCACCGACGAGTCTTGGCGCCGCACCAACCCGAAGCTGGTTGGTCTGGACGGCAAGCAGGTCGTCGCTGGCAAGTCCCAATACGGCGTGTTGGGGACCGAAGAGATGCCTCGCGGCATCACCTTCGGGCCGGCCGACCAGCTGCTGACCGAAACCGCTCTGGAACTGGCCAAGCGCCAACGTGAGAGCGGCCGTCACAGCTTCACCGCCCTGAACGAAGCGTTCTGGCAGGGCGGCACGGTGCTCGACGTCGGTAAGGATATCAGCACGGGCGAGACGGCTCTGCACGCTCAGCACCACTACGAAGGCAGCGAAGGCAGCCTGGCGCTGCCCCGCAGCATCGTGCGGGTGGACAAGTTCTCGAAGGTGACCCTGGTGGAAACCTTCACCTCCGGCAGCGACACCTTGATGGCGGCCCCTCTGGCCGACATCTACCTGGGCGAAGGCGCCACCCTGAAGTACGTCATCGTACAGAAGTGGGGCGTCGAGACCACCTCGGTGCCGACCGTGCGCGCTCACCTGGAAAAGGACGCCACCCTGCAGGTGCTCTACGTCGGACTGGGCGGCAAGCTGACCAAGCTGTTCGGCGAGTGCGACCTGGAAGGCGAAGGCTGCAAGTCCGAAGTGATGGGTCTGGTCATGGCTGCCGAGAAGCAGCACTTCGACTTCGACGTAAACCAGTATCATCGTGTGGGCGCCAACGTCAGCGACGTGCTGTTCCACATCGCCCTGGCCGACGAAGCTCGCTCCATCTTCTCGGGGAACGTGATCTGTGAGCCCGGCGCTCAGAAGATCGATGGCTATCAGCAGAACCGCAACCTGTTGCTGTCCAGCAAAGCCCGCGCGGATTCGATGCCCAAGCTGGAGATCGAAGCCAACGACGTGCGCTGCACCCACGGCGCGACCTTTACCACCTATGACGAAGCTCAGAACTTCTACTGCCGCGCTCGCGGTCTGAACGAAGCCGAAGCCAAGCGTCTGCTGGTGCGTGGCTTCTTCCAGGAAGTGGTCAACCGGGTCGAGCAGGACGTGGTGGTCGAGCACCTCATGAACCTGGTTGCCGACAAGATGGACCAGACGCTCGGCCGCTAAGCGCCGAGCCAGGGAAGCCCGGGGAGTTCGCTCCTCGGGCTTCTTTCATGAAGACCAATCGGCGCAGAAAGCGAAGGGCAGACGATGCATAAGCTTGGAAAAAAAGAAGATTTCCCCGAAGGGACGGCGGTCCCCATGCAGGTCGATGGCCAGGCCATCGTGGTCTGCCACCTCGAAGGCGGGAAGTTCTACGCGGTCGAGGACCGCTGCTCGCATGACGACGAAGAGCTGTCGGGGGGCGGTTTGGAAGGCTGTGAGCTGATCTGTCCGCGCCACGGAGCCCGCTTCGACGTCAGGGACGGCTCGGTGACGGCCCCGCCTGCCTTCTACCCGATCGATACCTTTGAAGTGACCGTCCGCCACGGCGACGTGTTCGTGACGCTTGATGGGTAAGACGCCCAACGCCGTTCTGCACTAGTAGCCGCTAGTAGTCCATCAGCGGCAGCACGCGGCGAAAGGTCAACTGGTCGGACTTCGCGCTGGCCTCGCGGTGCATGGTGACTTGAATCAGGCGCATGTTGTCCATCCCGGTATAGGGAGGGTCATGGTCAGCCCAGCCAAAGAGCACGGTTTCGTGCTCTTTCACTGGCAAGATGAGCTCTTTTTTACCTTCCTGAACCTTGACCACACCTTCTTTCGTGCTGACGAACTGCAATGGTGCCGCCTGGTACTGGGGGAATCCGTCCACTTCGCCAAGGTCGGTCAGAACGGTCAGGGTCATCACCCGGGTGCCGCAGCGGATCAGGCGCCCTTCTCGAAACGCCTCTTCGATTCGGCTAAGCCCCAGGTGGAACCGGCGCAGGCGCTCGGACTGTTCGTCTCGCTTGGCGGTGACGGCCACGCCGTGTACGTAGAACGAGAGAATCGCAGCCATCACCATGCTGAAGATTCCCATAGCGACGAGCAGTTCGACCAGTGTGACGCCGCGGCTCGACCCTGGCTTCATCGGCTCATCCAGCTATAGGTGTAGGGAGATTTGCAGGCGGCCGCCCGGCGAACCATGACCTGATCGAGCGCTTCGATCTGATCCTCGGGGACGAACTCCCGCCAGCGGATATCGCCGCCACGCATATCCGTGCTGTACCAGAGCACTCTGGTGTTGCGAAGGTCGGGCTGCATCGCGGTAAGGTTGAGGGCCGTCTCGAACCGGCTGGTGGCCCGAGCGTAGTTGACCGCTTCCATATAGTCGGTGACGGCTCGGATCTTCTCTCGCTCTTCTAAGCGCTGGCCAGAATGCAGCAAGCGGGCGTGAAGCGCTACGTAGCCGAAGAATGCGATGCAGATAAAGGTGATCGCCACCAACAGTTCTACGAGCGAGAACGCTCGGGATCGAATGCTCGTCTTATGGCGCATCGGGACTCATTTCAAACGGGTCGGTGGTGATGCTGACGATGGCGTAACGAGAGACCGCTTTGGGTAGCCCGGGATAGGTGGCTACCACCGCGTTGTCCCAGCCCGGCAGGGTTTGCAGATCGGTTTCTGCTGGGATCAGGCGCGAACTGGCCGCGTTGGCCCCTTCGGTGGGCATCGTACTGCCCGATGGCGGGCGCAGGCGTTTTCGTTCGAGAAAGGTACGAAGGCCTTGTGGCAAGATGTGCCACTGGCCTCCGTCGTAGCGCGCTAGAACCTCTCCCCCCTGAGGGCGGTTCTTATTGACGTAGTCCGTGTCGAAAACGGGAGTCATAGGTTGGACTTCTTCGGCCCCCACGTTCAGGTTCATGTAGAGGTCTTTGCCGTCAACCACGGGTTTGGCGGCTCCGAAGCTGTAGTTCAGAAGGTAGTCTGGCATGACGGTGTGAGCGGCCAGGCTGGTGATCTCGAAAGCGCCTTCGGGGGACAGGTCGTTGGTCCCGGGCTCTTCCACCGTCTCTCCTTGCGGGATAAACACCATGTCGCCGGTCTGACCAGGAATCCGATCCGGGAGCGAAGCGAACGCGATAGCCGCCCCGGTGGCTGCGTTGATCAGGCGGCGAGACTCGCTGAGCACCACGTGCGGCTGGTCCTGATAAAAAAACACCTGGCCGGGCGGCATGGTGTAGCTGCTCTCATCCACGTCGCCGCCTCGCGATAGTGTGAGCAGACGCCGCGGCTCGGAGGAGGATAGGCCGTAAGCGACGCCCTGCGAGTCGACCCATAACGACGTCGGGTCTGGCTGCACCGAACTTGCTACAGAGCCGTCGTCTCGAAGTGGGTTCCAGGCGACCTCCCAGCGAGAGCCGCTGGTAGAGTATTTCAGTACGCAAGGCCAGCGCACGACCTGGGCCCCATGAAGGGGAGTGGCCGGATCGGGGACGCTGCCCCGATAAGGTAGGTACAAGTAGTGCCAGGCGTGAGAATAGACGGTATCACCGGTAGCGGCGATGGCGCCTCGAGTCAGGTAGAAGTGCTGCACGGACCCCGTCGTGTAAGCCGTGACGGGGGAAGCCTGAGAAGGAGTGGACCCGGCGAGAGAGCCCTGGATCTCCTCGAGAGTGGTCGTCGGAGGCGAAGAGTCCGACCAGTTCCAGGTTCGCAGTTCGCCATCGGCGCTCAGTGCACTAAGATGGCTCCAGCCAGAAGAGGAGGCCTCCATCTCGTAGCTCAGTTGTGGTGTGGTCCCAGGTCCGGAAGCGGGCTGCCCGGCCAGATTGCCCGGGGCGGGTATGGTCTGCCATTCGAAGGCGTTATCTTTGAACTGCAGCCACTGTAGCGCGGTCTGCTCGCCGTTCGACGTCTCAGGGAGCAGGAGGAGCAAGGGACCAACCCCCTCCAGGGTCCCCGCCTCTCCGAAAACAGGAATCGTGCCCTGGAAGGAAGGCCTGGTCTGCTGACCGGAGCTTGTGACGGTGAAGGCCGGGCCGCCAGAGGCAACCATCGTGGACGGGTAAGTCTGACCCAGGTCGGTTAGCTGAAAATCGCTGTAGATGGCCAGCGTCGACTGTTCCGAGCGAGGGAGCAGGACGACTTTACTGCCGTCCTCGGAGCTGCTGAGCTGAGTCGGCAACAAGTGCAGGGTCAGGTACGAGCTGAACGGACCCGAGGTCGCTCGGGCTCGGAGCAGCCGCATTTTTCCCCGGTGAGCCGTGGGAACCGTCTCGACGAGTTCGACCCTGGTCTCGACGTCTTCCTCGAGTAGCGAACCCATATCACCCTGCAGTTCGCCATACTCACGCAGGTGGGCGTAGGCCTCGAAGGCGACGGAGCGCGCGGCCATTTCGGCCTTGAGCTTATGCTCCATGGAAAGCGAGAGAGCGATGTCCTGTTTGTTCTGCATCAGCAGAGCCACCGACAGGAAAAAGAGAAAAACGGAAATGAAAATGGCAGTCAGGACAACGTTGCCCCGACGGCGTCGACCTGGCCGTTGAGAGCCGAACGCACGCACCATTCCTTTCCCTTTCGTAATCGCTAAAGCGGGCTCCTACAGTTGAAGCTGCTTGTTTTCCTACTCGGTGGGAACCGGCATGAGGCAGAAAGGTCGGCGGCGGCGCCCGGCCGGGCCGCCCGCGC
>JAEXNA010000170.1 GCA_023447635.1 Vulcanimicrobiota bacterium
AACCCTAGGGCTATGAAAAACGCCCGGTCCGCTCTCGCGGCCCGGCCGTTTTTTCGTTGGCTACGGGCTACGAAACCTACCGCTTGGCCAGCACGATCTCTTCCAGCAGGTCGAAGATCGAGTCTTCGCGGCGCCACAAGAATCCGTAGGCCGATTCGTACGCGGCGCCCTCGTCGACCTGCGACTTCTTGGCCTTCTTCGGCTCCTCGCCCAGGAAAAGGCTGGCCAGGTAAGGGTTGTGCGTAGTGGCTTTGCGCAGCAGTCGAGTCGACTCTTTCGATTCCGGGTCTTCGAGCAGCGCGACCAGGGCGCGGTGGTAAAGCTCTTCCGTCTGCGACGAACCCGGGAACGAATCCAGCAGGCTGGTCACCATTTCGTGGCGATCGCTATCGAACAGCATCACGAAGAGATCTTCGCGGACCTGAGTGTCCTCCTGATCGACCTCGAAGCAGTGCATCGCCTGCTCGATCGCCTCGTCGAAATTCCCGCCGTGCCACAGAGCGCGAGCCAGGAACGAACGCGACTCCAGGTAGGTGGCCAGCGCCTCTTCCAAAGCCAGCTCTTCTCCCGTGACCAGCGACTCGATGAAGCAGTGGGCGATCCGACGCTCGGCGGCGATCACCGCCTGGCCAGCCAGGTCCAGCGCCTCCTTGCGGAACTCGGAAGTTTGCGAAAGTAGGGCGTAGGCCGGAGAGCAGAGTTTCGACAGGCCCAGGATATGGATAGCTAACGCCGGGCTATGGCCGGAGGCGTCGTTGATCAAGTCCATCCCCTGCTGGTAGGCCTTGTCATCCGGTAGCTCCTGGCCAGAGTTGTAAGGGATAGCCAGCTCCATCGAGCCGGCCGTCTCCGCACCCTCGGGAAGGACGGGGACGCGAGGGAGCTCGCCGGACTCGTTCGTCTTGGTAGGGAACGGAATGACGTTCGAGACCCGTTCGCTACGTAAGTTATCCGGCTCGACGGTCACGCCGTACCGGTTGGCGACGTCGCCCGGTAGCAGATTCGAGAGCGACTGCGGCGGAACCGAATCGTGATAGGAAGCCTGGCCCAACAGATCGGCAGCAATCTCTTTGGGAGGGGCCACGCCGTCACGCTGGGTGGTCAAGAAAGCATCGATGCGCTTTTTGATGGCGCGGTTGCGCTCCTCGATCAGACCCGCGTTACGCTGGGCCCGCCCTTCCCAGCGGATGGTGTAGCGTCGCTCTTCGGGCTCGCTGACGGTCAGAATCAGGTCATCCCCAGCTTCGGCCTTGTGCTCGGAGAGCCAGGCCCAGAAAGCCGCGTCGGGCTGGCTGATCAGGCGGCCGTCTTCCTCGACCAGAGAGAGGCTAACCTCTTGCCCGTTGTCCGTCTCGAGCGTGATCGCTTCCCGATCGCGTCGACGCTCGGGCTCATCGGCGGCAGGCCAAAGGGCGACCAGAGCGTCAACGTCCCAGACCAGATGGCGTTTGTCGTACTCGGCCCCGGTCAGGGTGTGGCGAACGCGAGCGCCTTTGACCCGGCGAGGCAGCCAGTCGAAGCGGCTCTTCCCCGCCGCCTTGATCAGATGGCTGGCCCGGATGGCGGTCCTCACGTTGTTGCGCGGGTTCTTGGGGGGATTGTCGGCCGACGCCTCCACCAATTTTTGGGTAATTTCGTCGAGCGAGAGAGCCTCCTCGGCGTCGCGAACGATGTTGTGGACAAGGTCGGTGTAGCTACTCTTTTGGGCCATGCCCGAAAGTTTTGCACCCGGGGTTGAAACCCTGCGAGAAACGAAGGGGCAGGAACCTACCAGAACCCGAATCGCCCTAGTTAGCCGGATAGCCCAATTGAAAGGCGCGGGCTGGGGAAGCCAGACGGATCTCGGCCCAGCGGTCTTTGTAAGCCATCGCCTGCCCCAGATCGTAAGCCCCGCAACCCTCGGCCACCAGGCTTTCGATCATCTTCCACTGGCCTACATTCCCCAGGCTGTCCGACTCGCTCTCGAGATAGGAGAACTGCAGCCCTCGAAAATAGCCGGCAAAAGAGGCGCCGAACAGGTAGCTCATGTCCTGCCCGTCGCGAGTCAGAAACAGTCCGCGCAGCCTTCCGTGGGCCGCCAGCGATGGCAGCATCCGTTGATAGAAGGTACGCATCTGGCCCCGATCTACTCCCTGCCCGGCCAGCCCTTTCCAGCTCTGTCGCTCGACCTTCATAGCGCGCTCGTGCAGCCGCAGGGTCGTCTCGGCGTCCGCCGTGTGAGGCCAGTACTCGACCTGCAGCCCCTCGGACTCCCATTTCTTGACCGCCCGTCGCAGGCGGGAGCGAAAGTTGACCGATCGGCGACTCATAAATCCGTCCAGCCCGCCTTCCAGCGAGGCGACCTGTCGCCCCGACTCGGTCACCTCCCAGTTGGGAAGGACCTGCCACAGAGGATGCTGCCAGAGAGGGTTGTCCGCGTACAAGCCTCCCACCGTGATCTGGCGAACCCCCTCCCCCTGACCTTCCCAGGACAGGCAGATCTCCCGTAGGAACTCTCCTGGCTCCGGCGACATCAACGGGCTGCCGAGGCACCACATAGTATCGCAGGGCATCACCAGGCGGCCGCCTTCCACGTCGAATTCATGGAAAACGGCAAGATGCGGTCCGCGGGAGTAGACGTAGAGCTCTCCCCGACTGTGAAACGCCTCGGCCAGGGCCAGCCCCCAGTGCGGCGACGAGCAGAACCGATCGCCCCGCTCGAGACGGGCGGCGGCCTCTTCCCAGAGGGGCCAGTGAAGCGACGGCGTGTAGCGGGCTCTCTGCACGGCCCGGCTTTTCGGGGCGCGCCCGGCCCGACCCTGGTCTCGAGCCGAGCTGGAATGGGCCGGGACTTCGAAGGGATCCCGGAGTGGAAGGGAAATCAAGGGCGCCCATGGCCACAGCTGAAAGCACCGGCGCCCCTTCGCGCCTGATCGAAGAAGACGTCCCGTTCGGCGGCTCCATCCTCTGGACCTGGATGAAGCAGTACTACACCGAAGGCGGCGTGGCGGTCTGGACCGGCGGAGACATCCCGTTCCACATCACCAACACTCCTATTTTAGCGGCGGAATGGGCCGACACCGTCTTTACCTTGCTGCGCGACTTTTCGCGTCAGGGGCTGCTGAATCCGGAGCATCCGATTGATGTCTACGAACTCGGACCCGGAACCGGCCGACACGCCTACCTGCTCCTGCGGGAACTCGAGCGGCTCGAGGACGAAACCCGGGTGCTGCATCCAAACGGCTTTCGGCTACGCTTGCAGCTGGCCGAACTCGGCGCCAAGGGCTTGCAGGCGCTGAAAGGTCACCCCCAGCTCCAGCCCTATCTCGACTCCGACCGCTTGCGGCTCAACCAGTTCGACATCGGCACCGAGGCGATCCCTCGCCCCTGGCCGGAGGGAGAAACGAGCTGGGGCGTCAGTCCTAACCCGGTCTTCGTGATCGCTAACTACGTGCTGGACTCGCTTCCCTACGACGTCGTCCGCTATCGTGGAGAGGAGCGAGCCATCGGACACGCCACGGTGTCCGTCAAAGGACTGACGGAGGACCAGGAGGCGCGCAGCCTGAGCGACCTGGGTGAGAAGATAGACCTGACCTTCAGCTTTCCGCTCGAGGTCGCCGAGTTCGCCAGCGACGAATGGAACCAGGTGCTCTCGCACTACGACCATTTCGACGACACCCACGTGCCCTTCCCTACCGGGGCGATGGCTTTCCTCGAGCGGATGAGAGGTTGGAGCGAGGTCGCGTGCGTGCTGCTGGCAGCGGATAAATCGTTCATCGAAATCGACCAGCTCAAGGGCCTGGAGGAGCCGGAACTCGTGCCCCACGGCGGAGGGTTCTCTTTCAACGCGAATCTGCACGCCATGAGTTGCCTGGTCGAGCTGTGGGGAGGAAAGGCCTGGAACACCTCACCGCGCGACGGCACCATGGAGCTGTCGCATCTGGTCTTCCCGGCCACCGGTCAGACTTTCCCCCAACCGTTCCTGGAGATGGAATTTCGCTTTCGCCGACTGCAGTCGTTCCACGCGGTCGACCGCTTTCGCATCAAGGAGAGCGTCGAGGAGATGGTGCGCCGCCCTCGCCTGCGCCTGTCCGTCGATCTGCTACGCCTGTCCGGCCACGATCCCCAGGTGCTCTACGAACTTTCCGACTACCTGCTGATCGGGCTCGACCAGGAAGACACCGAAGACGAAACCGAGAACGAACTCGGCTCGGTTCTGGAACGATGCCTCGATATGGTGTTTCCGGTGGGCGACGATACCGACATGGCCTTCGAGGTCGGACGTGTGGCCTACCGGCTCGAGCTCTATGAGCTGGCAGAAAGGGCCTTCCTTCTCTCGATCGCCCAGTTCGGGGAGGATCCCAAGGCGCTCTTCAACCTGGGCCTGGGCTGGTACTACCGACACCGGTGGGAGGAGGCCGAGGGCGCTTTCGCGCGGGCGCTCGAACTTGACCCCGAGTATGACGACGCCGAATCGTGGCTGAAAAAGTCTGGCCAGAGAGCTCGAGGAACCACCGCAGACAGCCTGCTCGACGAGGCAAAAAGCCTGCCCTGACGGGAGGATTTTCAACCCGATTCGCGCACACAGGACGAAATATTGGCGTGCGGCGCAAGGCCGTTGGCGCGCCGGAGGTAGGATGATAGAGAGCGAACGAGCGATTGAAAAGGTCGACCGGCTCGCCCGGGTGGGCGAGAAACTGCTAGACCAGGTGGACTACGATCTCTACGACCGTTGGAATGACGGCGCCTTGAAGGTGCTGGACCTGATCTTTGGCCAGTCCTCCGAGGCCTATATGGGCTTCCGCTTTCCTGGCGGCGGCGAGGCCGCTGACTCGCGAGAGAGCCGGGTCAAAAGCGCCATCTCGCAAAAACTCAAGGTGCTGAGTTTCGTGCAGAAAGACATGGCCGACGACGAGCTCAAACCCAAGTTTGGGTGGACGCAGGCGGACCAGGAGATCGAGCAAGAGCTCACGGGTCTCGAGTCGGCGTGACGGCTTTCCCCCTGACGTTTGCCGGACTGGGGGCCGGGATCCCCTCGAGGGCCGTCACCAACGACGAACTGGCCACCCGTCTCGATACCAGCGACGAATGGGTCCGGGCCCGCACCGGGATCGTCGAACGCCGCATCTTAGAAGATGACAAGGCTATGTCCGACCTCGGCATCATGGCCGGCAAAGGCGCGCTGGAAAGCTCTGGCTTCGACCCGGAGAGTATCGATCTCGTTATCGTTTCGACCTGCACTCCCGATACCTTCATGCCGGCGACCGCCTGCCGCGTAGCCAACGCCCTGGGCTGTAGCAAGGCCGGAGCACTCGATATCAATATCGCCTGTTCGGGCTTCCTTTACGGCGTGATCACCAGCGCTGCCCAACTGGGAAGCGGTCAAGCCAAACGTGTTCTCTGTATCGGCGGCGATACACTCTCCCGAATCACGAACTGGGACGACCGCCGGACGGCCGTGCTTTTCGGCGACGCAGCGGGAGCAGCCGTACTGACCAGCGAGGGAGAGGGACGACTTCTGGGCTGGGACTTCGGTGCCGACGGCGCCGCTTCGGGGTCGCTAAGTATCAAGGCGGGTCCTGGAAAGCCTAGCAAAGTCGCCTCGGACTACAAGGTCGAGATGGATGGGCAAGCCGTCTTCCGCTTCGCGACGTCGGCTATGGCCAAATCTTCGGAACGCGCGCTGGCCATGGCTGGTCTGACTCTGGCCGATGTCGACCTGATCGTTCCTCATCAGGCCAATCGAAGAATTCTGGAAATGGCCGCCAAGCGCTGGGGCCTGGACTTGAAGCGTTTCGTACTGAATCTGGACCGCTATGGGAACACCTCGGCAGGTTCCATCCCGCTGGCGCTGTGGGAGGCGCAGCAAGAGGGGCGCATCCCAGCCGGCGGTCTGGTGTTGCTGACCGGTTTCGGCGGAGGCCTCTCCTGGGGTTCGGTGGTGCTGCGTTGGGCCGGAGTCTGACCCGAACTCCAAGCCGGGTCTTTCGCACCTAAAGAAAACGGGATGCCTCTCTGGCACCCCGTTTTTTTAGAGTCTGTGGACTGGACCTAAAGGATAAAGACGACCCGCTCGTCCTCTTTAAGGCCCGAGTAGATCAGCTCCAGGTGTTCACGCGAGCGAGCTTCGACGCTCACCGTCACGCTGAGATAGCGCCCTCCCGATGACTCTTTTACCGTCACCTGGCGAGGCGAGGCCAACGACGCGTGCCGCGTCACCAGGCCGAGAATATGCTCCTCGAAATCAGGGGTGGCGTAGCCCATCGCCTTGACCGAGTAGTCGCAGGGGAATTCAATAAGCTCCTCTTCCATAACTCGGGCTTTCCGCTCGGCAACGGCAACTCCCTGCGCAGGGGTCGATCCTCCCGAGGCGAAGGCGTGCCTCAGTGGCGATGATCAAGCTTATGGCCGGGGTGTTCTTTGCGGTCTCGGCCTCGACCGTCGGCGACCTTCTGCTGGCCCGCGGGATGCGCAAGGTCGGCCAGGTCGAATGGACAGGATGGCGCGGCGCTCTGCGCACCGTGCGCCAGGTGGTGACCACACCGGACATTCCGCTGGCTGTGGTGTTCCTGGCGATCTTCTTTTTTAGCTGGTTGGCCCTGCTCTCGCGGGCCGACCTCTCGCTGATCCTACCGATGACGGCGCTGACCTATCTCCTCAACGGGATCGCCGCAGGGCCAGTGCTGGGAGAAACCGTCTCCCGGCAAAGGTGGTTGGGTCTTTGGGTCATAACAGTGGGCGTGGTGCTGGTCACCGTAAGCGCCGAAGGGCATTAGATACGTGAAAAATTGGAAAGATATTTTAGCTAGCGTTTGGAAAGATGGAGGCCCCTCTACCTGCCAGTTCGCTATCACCAACGTCTGCAACGCGGCGTGCGACTTCTGTAATTTCAGCCGCGACAAACTCGCCAAGGAGCACAGCAGCTCCGTCAGCCTGGAAGACGGACTTCGGTCGTTAGAGATCCTGCGCTCGCAAGGGGTGGGCTTCATGGTCTTCACCGGCGGCGAGCCTACCGTGCACAGAAACTGGACCGATCTGCTGGAAGCCTCGGACCGCCTGGGCATGGTCAACCTGATGGTGACCAACGGGTCGACCCTGTCGCCCCGCACCATCGAGAAGATGAAGGCGTCGCATCTGTCGGGTGTGATCATCTCGATCGATTCCCAGGACCTGGCCGTGCACGAGACCAACCGGGGCCTGCCCGGCGTCACACGTAAGATTAAAGAACATATGGGCCTGCTCAAGGAGGCTGGAATCGGGGCCACCGCCTCGGTCACCTTGAACCGCCTCCTGACCGACTTCGACAGCCTGCCCGAGACACTCACCGACCTGGGCTTCGAAGCCGTAACCTTCAGCTTCCCCCTCACCGCCCTGGACTCGAGCTATCTGGGAGCGTCCGAGTCCGATCTGGTCTCTTTCACCCGCGACGAGATCCATCACTGGATCGACAGAGTCGAAGGGCTGAAGAAACGCTTCCCGGTGCTCAACCCCAAGGCCTCACTCAAGGACATGCACGGCTATCTCGACGACTCGTATCAGGCGTTCCCCTGCCTGGGAGGCTGGAAACAGTTCTATCTGGACTGGAATCTGCTCCTTTGGCGCTGTAACAGTTGGAACAAGCCGATGTGCCACATCTTCGACTTCGACGGCAGCCAGCGAGTGCGAGACGGCTGCCAGTCCTGCATGGTCGACTGCTTCCGAGACGCCTCGGTCCAGCAATACGTGGCGCTCTCTTTCAACGACAGTCTGCAGTCGCTGAAGGCCGGTCGCTTGAAAGAGGCCTGGTCTCACCTGGCCGACCGTCGCAACGTCGCCTCTCTAGGTTCGGCCCTGGAAAATCTGTTCTGGCTGCAGCGCGTCTAAAAGAGCGCTAGGCCCGGTGGTCGTGGCGGTTGTGGGCGGACAGGCACGAGACGACGCCGGCCGCGACGCAGGTCATGGCGGTGATCTCCAGAGCGGTCGGCCAGCGACCCTCCCATAGGAAACCGTAAAGTAGGGCAAATAGGGTCTCGAACAGGATCATCTGTCCTACCAGGGTCAGTGGTAGAAGTTGGCTCATGCGGTTCCAGAAAGCGTTGCCGACCACGGAAGCCAGCAGCCCCACCCCGCTGCAAACCAGGACAAAGGTCAACCAGGCGCTTCCGCTCTGCCCGGTCGCCTCGAGAGCCCGGGCGACCGGCACCAGAAGAACTCCCTGAACTCCCGTCGCCACTCCCAGCAGCAGACTCCAGTCATGGGCGGACACTCCCTCGAGGCGGCCCAGGGCTCGGCTGTTGCCGACCGCGAAAGCCGTCCACGACGCCAGGGCGACAAGAGCGCATCCCAGTCCGGCGAGGCCGGACCAGGAAGCCTGCCGAAAGGCCGCTGCTACGGCTTCGGCACCGATAGCCGAGATTCCAACCGCTCCAAACATGAGCGAAGGGAGCAGCCGGCGAAGCGGGACGGCATCGCGGCTTCGACTGCCGATCACGGTCACGGCGACGGGTAGAAATCCGATACCAGCGAGGTGATGGCGACTCCGCCCAACTGCACGGAGCTAGCGAGGAAGATATAATAGAGGGTGTTCCCCAGCAGGGCCAGTCGACTGAGTTCTAACCACTCCGTCCGGCTCAGGCGACTCCGCAGGCGGGTCCAGCGAGGCCAGATCAGAAGTCCGGCGATGAGGCCGTAGGCCAGGTAGCGCCCCGCTGTCAGATGGATCGGCCCGAACCCACGAACCAGCTCTGGAGCCAGGAAAACCAGGCCCCAAAGCGCACCGGCGCCCACACCGAACAGGATCCCCCAAACGACATTTTGCCTCTCGCCCATCTCTGGCGTCCTTCCTCCCCCCCTCGGAGCGCGCCGCGTTGTCCGGCTACGGTCCTGGTGATATAGTAACGCCCGGCGCCCGCCGAGTGGCCTCGCTTTTCTCCCAGCGCGCGCAAGAATTTCTCGATTTTCCCACGGATGGTGCAATGTCGACTCACAAACTCGACGATCACGACCTGGCGCTGCTCCGCCTGCTGCAAGAGGACGCCGGACGGCCGCAACGCGAGCTGGCCGAAGCCGTCAACCTCTCGGCGCCGGCCGTGCAGCGCCGAATCGCACGGCTGGAAAAACTAGGCGTCATTCGCCGAACCGTGGCCGTCCTCGACCCGTCGGCGGTCGGCTTCCCCATCACGGTTTTTGTCGAGGTCACCCTGACCGATGACAGAGCCACGACGGTGACGGAGGCCAAGGCGTTCTTCCAGCGAGCCCGGGAGGTGCAGCAGTGCTACTGGGTCGCCGGGGTGGCCGGCCTGATCCTGGTCTTGCTGGTTCCCACAACAGAAGCCTACGAGCAGCGTACGGCCGGTCTTTTTGGAGAGAACCCGCTGGTCCGCTCGTATCGGACCATCGTCGTTCTGGATCGGGTGAAAGTCGGGCTCAGCGTTCCGATCTGAAGAAGGGTGCGCGGGAACGGACCCGGGCGTCTTCGCAGAGACGTCAGAAAACGAGAAAGCGGCCCTGCGGCCGCCTTCTTTGGTCTTTGCAAAAGGAGCGAACTACATCTCTTTAGCGGGCGTTCCCTTTTTACGGGGCGCTGCCTTGGTTGTCGTGGGCTTCTCGGTCGTAGCTTTCTTAGTGGCTGCTACGGTCGACTTCGCCTTCGCTGTGGCCTTTGCCTTGGCAGGAGCCTTGGCCGGTTTTACGGCTTCAGCGGCTTCCTTCTTGGTGGCCTTTTTGCTTTCTTTGGTTTTCTTCGGTGGCACGGTTGCTTACCTCCCTCCTGAGACGTTCGGCGCCTCCACGCCCGAATTTCGAAGGAACTTTATTCCCGGTCGGGAGAACTCCTCTCAAAGAGCGATATTTCGCGCGGGAGAGGTCTCGAGACGGGCGAAGTGGTAATCGCCCGCAGCCGGTTGGCGCCTCCTCCCTATGCCTGTTTTCTCGCTTACCATATCTTCCCCGCCGGATCCGGGCGCAGAGCCCGCGGCGTTGTCATGAGGTCCGCCTTTTGGACCGCAGAAGCGGCCCGACAGCACATGCTCACACGGGTGTCCCAAACAGCCCAGGAGGCACAAAAGGTAGGCGTCCGGGCTCGTCTGGTGATCTTTGACTACAGCGAAAATCCCGTCGCCGGCCAGCTCAAGGCGCTGGCCTCCGACCTGGGAATGCTGGTCAGCGTCGAGGCGTTGGAACGAAGCCTTCCGGCGACCCAGCTGAGAGACCGCTTTCGCCTGATAGAGAAGTCCAAAGGCGTCCACGGAGTGTTTCTACCGGGGGGATTGACCCCCGCTCACCAGGACTGCCTGGAAGCTCACCCCGGGCTGAGCACGCTACTCCTGGACCGACCTCAAGACGGCCTGTCGCCCCACTTGCTGTCCTTTCTGCAACTGGCTGCGGTGCATGGCTGGAACCCTGAGGGAAGACGAGCCGCCGTGGTCACCTCGGCAGCCACGGCGCGTCTGGGGGCAGCCCTGGCGGATCAGCTGGCCGCCCTTAAGATGCCGGTGACCCGGATCGCTCATCCTGAGGAGATGGGGGGAGCCCTGAGTCGCAGCGAACTGATCTGGTTCGTGCACGGGCTGCCTTTGAAGCTCGCGCCGCTTCATCTGTCGCCCAGCGCGGTCGTGGTGGATGGCGGCAAAGCGTTCGACCTCGCGGGAAGTCTCAACGAACCTCAGTCGCGCCTGCTGGCCTGTCGGTTGCGCGGCCTATGCACGTCGAACGGCGGCTTTTCGACCCTGATCAATCTCAACCGTGTTCATCGATTGCTGACTCGCGCCCTCGGCCCGAGACGCCCGCGCCTGGCCACGCCGTTGAACCGGGGACGGGGACGCAGCGCCCCTCCCGGCCGCTTGTAGGATTGAGCGTTGCTCCTTGCGAAGAGCGCACCACTAGTGAGGAGGCCGAATTAGGCCGTGATGGACAAGTCTGGCTCGGACGAGAGCCTTCGTCGTGATAATATTCCTGCTCCGACCGTGGCCCGTTTGCCGATCTACTTTCGCTGCCTGGCTGACCTGAAGGAGCGGAACATCAAGATCGTGTCCTCCGAGGACATCGCTTCCAAAGCTGGCATCAAAGCCTCGCAGTTCCGAAAGGACCTTTCCTACTTCGGCGAGTTCGGAATTCAGGGGCTGGGCTATCCCGTCGAGGACCTGCTCCACCGTATCACCTCGATCATGCACCTGGACCGGCGTCGCCGAGTGGTGCTGCTAGGAGCGGGAAACCTGGGTTCGGCGCTGGGGAACTTTCCGGGGTTTTCCCGCTGGGGCTTTGACGTGGTCGCTATTTTCGACAGCTCCCCGGACAAAGTCGGCACGACCATCGCGGGGGTCAAGGTCGAGAGCATCTCCGAACTGCCCAAGCCGCTTGGGGTCGAGCTCGCCATCCTGGCCGTGCCGCCCTTTGCTGCCCAGGAATGCGCCACTCTGCTTGCCGACTCTGGCATCAAAGCGATCCTGAACTTCACCAGTCGACTCAACGCCCCGCCGGGCATCGTCGTCCGCAACGTCAACGTGACCCACGAACTGGCCATTCTGGCCTATCACATGAGTGGCGAGTCCGAGTTTTTCGAAGAGACCGGGGACCCTCCGGCCCGCTGACTCCTCCGACCCCGCCAGGCCATGAAAAACGGCCCGGACTCTCTCGAGTCTCGGGCCGTCTTTCGTCCACGGGTCCGGGGCTGAAAACCCCTTCGCTCGGTATTACTCTTTGTCGCGTTCTCGAGCGGCTTCACCCTCGTCTCGGGTAGCCTTGCGGAAGCCGGAGAGGGCTTCTCCCACGGACTTTCCGATTTCGGGGATCCGCTTGGGTCCAAAGGCGAAGACCATCACCAGCAAGAGAAGGCCAACCTCCATCGGTCCCAGACTGAAAGCGAGAAGATATTCGGTAGAACTCATCTTGGTCGTATCCTTTCCTTTGCAACGCCCGCGAGGGGCCGGACGATAGATTTACTCTACCGTCCCGAGAGCCGGATCACAATAACACTAATCTCGTAAAGGATCCAGATGGGCAACGCCACCACCGACATGGTGAAGGCGTCCGGAGTTGGAGTCGCTACGGCCGCGATCAGCGCGGACAAAAAGATCGCGTATCGGCGCCCCTCGCGCAGTTGGGTGGAATTGACCAGACCGGCCAGGGCCGCAAAGAAGAGAAGCAACGGGAGTTGAAAGGAAGCGCCGCAGAGCAGTAAGAGTCCTGTGGTGAAGCCCAGAAAGTCTCCTACCTGGAACATCGGATTCAACGCTTCGGTGGAGAAGGACAAGAAGAACTGCATGGTTACCGGCAGCACCACGAAAAACGCGAAGGTACAGCCGGTCAAGAACAAGATGACCGAAACCGGAACCAGGCGAAAGATCCAGCGCTTCTCGGACGGCTTGAGTCCGGGCGCCACGAACATCACGATGTGGTACAGCAGAACTGGCGAGGCGACGAAAATACCGGCCACCATGGCCACCTTCAGGTAAGCGATGAACGCTTCGGTGGGTTTGGTAAAGATCAGCTGGACGTGCTTATTGAGGAAGCGGTCCCGCGTGAAGTCCAAAAACTTGGGGACGAAAGAGTAGCAGGCCGTCGAGGCTACCGCCCAGGCGATGATGCTCCAGAAGATGCGGGAGCGTAGCTCCTCGAGGTGCTCGGTAAGACTGAGAGCGCCTTCTTCGAGAACTGTCTCGGTTTTCTCCAGGACGGCTTCCGTCTTTTCCAGCACAGCCTCCGTTTTCTCCAGAACCTGCTCGCCCGGAGAGGGAGAAGTGTCGTCGTTGCCTTTACTCATGCCGGACTTTTCGCAGCCAGCAGCGAAGATTCCCACCAGGAGAACTCCTCCCGACCGGGAGCGGTCCCTTTAGAATTGCCGCGCTTCGCCGATCGCGATACTATAGGGGGGAGAAACCGGTTCACCTGGTGGGGGGCTGAACCCGGCGAACATCTTAGATGAGGGTACCTCGAGTATGGGCCGTACAGATTGGGCAACCGTTTCTAAAGACCCCGAGATTTGGAAAAAGATCGCCATCGGGGGAGCTTGCTTGACCACCATCCTGCCTGCTCCGATCGCGTTGGGGATGATCAATAGCGACCTGGAGGCCGAAGTGGCGCGGCGTTCCGGAAAAAAGTCGGATCCGCCGCAAGAGTATCTCACCGGTGTCGATGACTTCGGAAAACTGATCACCAGCGGGCTCGGTCCGGCGATGCTGTGCGCGGCTGCGCTGCTGATGTTTGCCATCGCTACCATCCCGTTGGGGCTGTCCTATTTCCAGCTTTATGCTTTCTTTCGACCTGTCAACGAGCTGGTTCCAGAGCTGCAGGCCAAGGTCGCGGTCCCGATCACCTCGGTGCTGCTCTACTTTGTCATCGGTGGCCTGGGACTGGCCGCCCAGGCCGTGATCGCGGCCTGCTTCCCCATCGCTCTGGCTCAGTACGCACGGGGTCTGGACCTGGTGCCGGCGCTCTCGCCGATCAACAATGCGATGCTGGTGGTCGAGATGGGGATGGGGTTCTGGAGCCGCGCTCTTGGCACGGCGGCGGGAATGCTCTTGATGACGATCATCTTCATCACCGGCGGCTTCGGACTCAACTGGTTCTTCAGCACGCTACTTTGCTTCGCCGTCTGCTGCTGGGCCTTCGTGTCGTTGGCCCTGTCCTCGCGCTACGCCCTCGAGCACATCACGGCGGAACTGCCGGCCAACCAGCCCTCTAGCGAAGTCTAGGCGCGAGTCGGCGGACCGAAACGACGGATCCGGCGGGGAGATTCTCGGTCTCCTCGCCGGCCACCAGAAGTCCATTGGCCTGGACCAGACTCTTGAGCTGATGGGAGTCTTGCGGCCCGCTCAGGCGGGCCGTAAGCGTTCCGTCCGCCTCTGCCTGCAGGTGGACTCGGAAAAACACCGTGAAGCCACGTTTCTTGGTCAGCGGTTCGGCGAGCACCGCAGGAACCGTGGGGGACTGCCAATCGCGGCCCATCAGCTTGAGCAGGGCCGGCTTGACGAACACCTCGAAAGTGACCAGGCTCGAGACCGGGTTGCCGGGTAAGCAGAAGACCCACATCTCGCCGAGTCGTCCAAAAGCGATAGGTTTACCCGGACGCATCCGAAGCTTGTGAAAGTGAAAGGTTCCGCCGGAGCCCTCGATCCGCTCACGAACCAGATCGTGCCAGCCGGCCGAGATCCCGCCCGACGTCAGCAAAACTCGCGCCTGGCCTGAGGCTCGGGCGATAGCCTGGTCCAGGGCGTCGGGATCATCGGCAACCCGCTCGCGTTGAACGACGGAACATCCCAACTCACGGACCGCCGCCGAAAGCGCCACGCCGTTGCTGTCGCGGATCTGTCCTCTGGCCAGGGCGCTGCCACCCTCGACGAGTTCGCTACCGGTGGCCAGGACGGCGACTGGCAGGCGAGGGTGACAAGCGAGTTCCGCCTGACCCAGGTAGGCCGCCATTCCAAGATCCGCAGAACCGAGCACTTTCCATGCGGGCAGGACGGGGTCGCCGACGCGCAGGTGCTCCCCCGCGAAGCGGACGTTGGAACTCTTCGGAAGAGGTCGGCTGAAAACGACGTGGTCGCCCTGAACCTCGACATATTCCCGCATTTCGACCGCGTCGGCGCCCACAGGAAGGAGCGCCCCGGTCGAGATACGAGAACACTGACCGGCTTGCAAAGCCTTCTCGGGCGGAAAGCCCGCCCTCACATCCTCTACAATCGCCAGCCGAACCGGTTGGTCCCGGCTGGCCCCGTCCAGCGCCGAGGCAGCCACGGCGTACCCGTCCATCGCGGACATGTCGTCCGCCGGGTGAATCTCGTCCGATATTAGCGGTTGGGCCAGGACCAGACCCAGAGCGTCATCTAATGGGACCAGGACCGGCGGCACAGGCGAAAGAGAGTCGAGAAGGCCGTTCAACGCCTCCTCGACTCCCATGCCAGGAGTTTCGGGATCTCGAGCCATCACCTGACGAGCTAGGCGGGGAACGCCTCGACCACGACGGCGATCCCCTGACCTCCGCCGATACAGGCGGTCGCCAGTCCGTAGCGTCCGCCACGGCGGCGTAAGGAGTGCAGGATGGTCAGAACGAGACGAGCCCCCGAGGCACCCAGCGGGTGGCCCAGAGCTATCGCGCCGCCGTTGACATTGACAATGTTGCGCGGTAATCCGAGTTCCTTTTCGACGGCCAGATACTGGGCTGCGAACGCTTCGTTGACCTCGATCAAGTCCATGTCGGCCAGGCTCAGGTTCGCTTTGGCCAGCGCTTCTCGGCTGGCCGGAGCAGGTCCGATCCCCATGATGTCGGGCTGTACACCCTTGACCCCCCAGGAGACCAGACGGCCAAGAGGCTTCACATCGCGGTTGTCGGCGCTCTCTCTGGTGGTCAGCACCAGCGCCACGGCGCCGTCATTGATGCCCGAACTGTTGCCCGCCGTGACCTGTCCTCCAGGGATGAGCGGAGGCAGCTTGGCCAGCTTTTCCGCCGTGGTATCGGCGCGGAAATGCTCGTCCCGCTCGATCACGATGTTCCCCTTCTTGCCGGGAATGGTGACCGGAACGACCTCGTCCATCCAACCCTCTTCCCAGGCCTGGTTGGCCAGGGCGTGAGACTGGTAGGCGAACTCGTCCGACTCTTCGCGGGTGATATCGTAGGCCCGGGCCAGGTTTTCGGCGGTCACCGACATGGGGCAGCCGCAATAGTTATCGGTAAGTCCGGCGTTCAGCGAGTCGACGATCGGCTTGTCGCCGAGCTTCATCCCCCAGCGGCCATAGACGTTGAAGGGCGCCATGCTCATCTGCTCGACGCCGCCAACCAGGACTTCGTCAGCGTTGCCCAGGATGATCTCGGTGGCGCCGCCGATCACGGCCTGGAAACCCGAACCGCAGAGCCGGTTCACGATGTAGGCGGGAACGGGGATCGGCACTTCGCAGCGCAGGCCGACGTGACGGGCCAGATAGGCGGCGTCGGGCGAACTCTGCATGACGTTACCGAAGATCACGTGGTCGATCTCTTCCGGCTTCACGGCCGCGCGCTCCAGCGCCGCCTTCGAAGCGAAAGTGGCCAGATCCGTAGCGGTCAGATCTTTGAAGCTGCCTCCGAATCGGGTGAACGGGGTGCGTGCTCCGGCAACGATAATAATGTCTCTCTTGTCCATGCGGTCCCTTTCTACTTTCCTTGGAAATTGGCCTTACGGCGTTCGAAAAAGGCAGTCATGCCCTCTCGGGCATCTTCGCTGGTGCAGAGCGTAGCGAACTCTTCGGCCTCGAAGTAGTAGCCGTCCTCGCCGCGGGCTTCCGGCGCCTGGCGGACCGCACGTTTGGCAGCACTCACAGCCAGCGGGGCGTTGGCCAGGATCTCCGCCGCCAACTCCTTACAGCTGTCCATAAGTTGGTCCGCCGCGACCACCCGGTTGGCTAAACCGATGCGAAAGGCGTGCTCGGCATCGATCTTTCGTCCGCTGGCGATCAGCTCCAGCGCGTGGCCGGTTCCGACGAGTTTGGTCATCCGCTGAGTTCCGCCGTAGCCAGGAAGAATCCCCAGGGTCACTTCGGGCAGCCCTACGACCGCTTTCTCGGAAAGGATACGGATGTCACAGGCCATGGCAAGTTCCAGACCGCCCCCCAGAGCAAAGCCGTTCACGGCCGCGATCACCAGCAAGCGGCTGCGTTCGAAGCGAGCGAACAGGCGCTGGCCGCGCCGGCCGGCGCGGCGGCCCTGCGGCTTCGAGAGCCCGTTGAGTTCACTGAT
>JAEXNA010000203.1 GCA_023447635.1 Vulcanimicrobiota bacterium
GAACATTGCCAGCATCGAGGAATCGAGGGCTCGGTTGGAGGGCGCCGATTCGCCGATGCGCGGAAGATTGCCAGCATCGGGGAATCGAGGGCTGGGTTGGAGGCGCCGATTCGCTGATGCGCGGAACATTGCCAGCATCGAGGAATCGAGGGCTCGGTTAGAGGGCGGCGATTCGCTGATGCGCGGAAGATTGCCAGCATCGGTGAATCGAGGGCTGGGTTGGAGGGCGCCGATTCGCCGATGCGCGGAAGATTGCCAGCATCGAGGAATCGAGAGCTCGGTTGGAGGGCGCCGATTCGCCCGGTCGGAGCGGGAGACGACCTAGCCGGTCATCTCTTCCCAGAGGGCGGTCAACTCGTCGCACTCCGCCTTGGTGGCGTCGTATTGCGCGCTGACTTTCTGCTGCTCTGTCGGGTTGCTATACAGCGCCGGGTCGGCCAGCGCGTCGGTCAACTGCTCGAGCTTCTCTTCGAGCACGAAGATCTTTTTCTCCAGCGCCTCGAGCTTCCAGGGAGTGCGCTTGGCTTTGTCCGCCTTCGCAGGCGCAGCCGCCGCCTTGGCCGACGCAGCGCTCTTGACGAGAGCGGGAGCCGTCTTCTTGACCCCCGCCGCCTTGTCCAGCGAAGCCTGACGCACGGCCTCCTTGCGCCGCTTGGCCCGGTACTCGTCGTAGGTTCCCAGGAACAGTTCCGGGGTCTCGGCCGACAGGTCGAGCACCTTGTTGGCCAGATGACTCATCAGGGCGCGGTCGTGAGTCACGAACAGGATGGTCCCGTCGTAAAGATCCAGCGCGTCCTGTAGCGCCTCGCGCGACTCGATATCGAGATGGTTTGTCGGCTCGTCGAGGATCAGCAAGTTACTGGGCGAGAGCACGCATTTGGCGAGCGCCACGCGACTCTTCTCTCCCCCGCTGAGCACTCCAACCTTTTTGAACACCTCGTCGCCGCTTAGCAAAAAGCAGCCCAGCAAGGTTCGCACGTCGGTCTGGGTCACCGACGACGGAGCCACCGATTCGACCTCTTCGAGCACCGTCCGGCCGATATCTAGCGCCTCGGCCTGGTGCTGCGCGAAGGTGACCACCTCGGCGAACTCGTCGTAGCGATAGCGCCCCTCGTCGGCCGACTCCATGCCCGCCAAAATCTTCAGCAGCGTCGTCTTGCCGCTGCCGTTGGCGCCCACCAGGGCCACCCGGTCGCCGCGCTCGACGGTGAACGAAAGCCCCTGGAACAGCGACCGCGATCCGTACGCCTTGCTCAGCCCTTTGACGTTGAGAACCTCGAAGCCCGACGACTCGGACCCCTGGAAACCCATCCGCATCGACTTACGCTTGGCCTCGGGAAGCTCTTCCATCACCCGCTTGGCCAACATCTTCTCGCGGCTCTTGACCCGGCTCGACAGGGTCGCCTTATAGCGAAAGCGCTCAATGAAACGTTTCTCTTGCTCTAGCTTCTTCTGCTGGTTCTTGTACTTCTGTAGCCGCAGTTCGTAGCGCCGCTGCGCTTCGGCCAGATAGAAGCTGTAGTTGCCGGCGTACTCTTCCAGGTCGCCCGCGCGAAGCTCTAAAGTGCGCGCCGACACCTTGTCCAAAAAGGTGCGGTCGTGGCTGACCATCAGCACGGCGCCCTTGTAAGCGCACAGATAGTCCTCCAACCACTCCATCGCCTCCAGATCCAGATGGTTGGTCGGCTCGTCGAGCAGCAGGCAGTCGGGCGCCTGCAGCAACACGCGGGCCATCGCGCCGCGCATCTGCCAGCCTCCGGAGAACAGCTGGGACGGCTTGGAAAGGTCCTCTTGAGTGAACCCCAGACCGTTGAGAATCTTCGAGATGCGGGCGTCGATGGTCGACGGATCGGCGTGCTCGTAGCGAGCCTGGACGGTCGAATACTCGGCCATCAGGCGTTCCAGTTCAGCCTCTCCGGCCTCTCCCATAAGCGCTTCCAACTCGCGCAGGCGCGCCTCGTAGCCCTCGACGTCGCTGAACACTTCGCGCATCTCTTCGTGCAAAGTCCGTCCGGGAGTCAGTTGGCCTTCCTGGCCCAGGTACCCCATGCTATCGTGCGGGCCCAGCACCACCTGGCCGGCATCCGGCACGTCGAAGCCAGCCAGCATCCGCAGCAAGGTCGTCTTCCCACAGCCGTTGGCGCCGACCAGAGCGACCCGCTCGCCAGGGTGCACGGTGAACGAGATACCGTCGAGCACGGTATGCCCTCCAAAGTGCTTTTCCAGATCCACGACTCCAATCACGGTGCCAACTTCCTTTCTACAATCACGCCAGCCAAGATACCACAAGCAGCGCGCGAAGTCGCGGCCTGTAGCGCTCATGAGAAAATTCCGTTAAGGAATCTTTTCTTCGGAGGAAATTTGATTATAATACAGGAACGGGAAAGCAAGAGTTTTTTCAAAGCAGCACGAAATGGCGCGCGCCCCATGTGGCCGCGTCGATCGTGATGACGCCCGCGCCAAGGTCTAGCCACGGCGCTCGAGAGCTTGATATATAGCCCCCCTCGGTGGGGATCGGGAGGATGTTCAAAGTGTTTTTTGCTCAGTTTTTAGGATTGGCCGTCGGTAGCACCGCCGTGATGTTCCTGGCAGCCCTAGGCCTCATCGTAGGGTTCTTGATTTACCGCAAGATCGGCTCGATGCTGGTCAAACTAGAACAAGGGCAGGTCCTGCTGGTTAGCAGCCCGTTCAAAAGCGAAGCCGACGCCGTCAAGGTTTCCTGGAACGGCGGGGTCGTCTTCCCGCTTCAGAAGGCCGAGATCATGGACATCTCGGTGCGCACCATCGACATCGACCGTCGCGGTAAGGACGGCCTGATCTGTAAGGACAACATCCGCGCCGACATCAGCGTGTCGTTCTACATCAAGGTCGAACGCAAAGCCGAATCCGTTCTGGAAGTGGCTCGTAACGTCGGCTGTGACCGCGCGGCCGACCTGGAAACGATGAAGGTTCTGTTCTCGGCGAAGTTCAGCGAGGCGCTCAAGACCGCCGGTAAGCAGATGGAGTTCGAAGAACTCTACACCAAGCGCGCCGAATTCCGCGACGCCGTCAAAGAAGTAATCGGGAGCGACCTGAACGGCTACCACCTCGAAGACGTGGCTATCGATCATCTGGAACAGACCCCGCTCGAAGACCACGACCCCAACAACATTCTCGACGCCGAAGGTATCACCAAGATCACCGGCCGCACTGGCGCTCAACTGATCGCCACCAACAAGCTTCGCGCCAACGCTGAAAAAGAAGTCGAAAAAGAGAACACCGAAAAGAACGACGTTCTCCAGGAACTCAAGCGCCAGCAGATGGACAAGGCCGCCGAGATGCAGCGCCTGACCCAGACCAAGCAGGCCCAGGAGCAGTCCGCCACCCGCATCGCCCAGGCCGAGCAGATGGCGCTTTCCGAGGAAGCCCGCATCCGCGCCCAGGAAAAGATCGACATCGACAACGTCAACCGCGAGCGCGAAGTCGAAGTCGCCCAGAAGAACAAAGAGCGCGTCATCGCCGTAGAATCCGAGCGGGTCGAAAAGGACCGCATGCTCGAGCAGATCATGCGCGAGCGGGAAACCGAGATCAAACGCATCGAGAAAGAGCGCGATCTCGAAGTCGAGAAAAAGAACATTCAGGACGTCATCGCCGAGCGTATCTCGGTCGAAAAGAACGTAGCCCAGGAAGAAGAGCGCATCAACGAACTTCGCCTGCTGGAAAAAGCCCGTCGGGAAAAAGAAGCCAAGGTGATCGCCGCCAACGCCGAAGCCGAAGAGGCCTCGATCCGCCTGGTCAAAGCCGCCGAAGCCGAAGAGATGGTCTCCCGCTCCAAAGCTAAGGCTCGCCTGACCCAGGTCGAAGCCGAACTCGAAGCCGCCGACCGAAGCGCGCAGGCCAAGATCCGTCTGGCCGAAGGAACCCAGGCCGAAAAGGCCGCCGACGGCCTGGCCGACGCCCGAGTCAAGGAAGCTATGGCGCTGGCTCTCGAAAAGGAAGGCATGGCCAAGGCTCGCGTGATGGAAGCCCAGGCGCCCGCCGAAGAGAAAATGGGTATGGCCAAGGTCAACGTGCAGAAGACCGAGTTCGAAGTCCAGGCCGAGGGCACGCGCCAGAAGATGGTCGCCGAAGCTCAGGGAACGCGCGAAAAGCTCGACGCCGAAGCCAGCGGTATCGCCAAGAAGGCCGAAGCGATGAAAGCGCTCGACGAAGTCAGCCGCGCTCACGAAGAGTACCGCCTGCGCCTCGAGAACGAGCGCACTATCGCCATCGAGCAGATGCGCGTCCAGAAAGACGTCGCCGAGTCCCAGGCCAAGGTGCTGGCCGAAGCGTTCCGCTCGGCCAAGATCGACATCGTGGGTGGCGACGGCGCCTTCATCGACAAGATCTTCCAGGCCGCCTCGTTCGGTAAGTCGCTCGACCACTTCGGCCGAGGCGGCGGCGCCAGCGGCGCCATGGTCCAGGAGTACACTAACGGCGCCCGCAGCCTGGCTGGCGACATCAAGGACGTGCTCAGCAACGTGCGCTCTGAGGACATCAAAAATCTGTCCCTGGCCAGCCTGCTGAACAAACTGACCGAGGAAAGCAGCGGCGCCGATAAGGTCAAGCTCAAGAAGGTCGCCGAAGCGGTCGCCACCATGGGCCTGGCCGATCTGACCCTCAACGACGGCAGCGCCAAGCCCTAGAGACCTAACCCTCCCACAGCCAGTAAAGGACTATCGCCGTGGCAGAAGCCGAAGCACCAGTCGAGGGCGCGGCCGGCGCTCCCGAGGAGATCGAAAAGGGAGCGTACGAGCTTCTTAAAGGGCGCCTGGAATCCCAGGCGTCCGAACTGAAGAAGCAGGTCGACGCTCTCAACATCAAACGCGCCGAACTGTTCGGAGGCAAGGACATCACCGTTCTGGGAACGGAGAGGATCCGCACCGAGAACAACTGCGTGGCTCAAGACATGGTAGCCGTCAACGGGCTGCTCCTGTTCGGCTACAACACGCAGATGGGCATGAAGACGCTGACCTCGGCCGACATGCTGGCCCTGCACCGGTTTGAACTCGGCGAAGGCACCTTCGACTTCCCGCCTCTGGCCAAAGACGACGCGCGCAACTTCCTGGAAGACGCTAAATTCCAGGGCTCCTTCTCCGAGATGGTGCGCTACCTGAAGACCGTGCGGCTGCGCAGTCTGCGGGTCCAGGGACCGAAACTGCTGGCCCATCTGCAGACCGGCGAATCCAAAACCGACCGCAAGACCCTGCAGTGGGACGTGGGCGACAACGGTGTCAGCTACCTCGACGACAAGGGCGAGATCGTCTTTCCTCCCACCCACGACTTCAGCTGGAAAGAGACCACCCGGAACGACCACGTGCCCGGGGCGCACCCTCACGTCAACATCGCCAACCGGGTGTTTGTCGAGTGCGTGGGCGGCGACCTGACTATCAAAGTCGAAGACAACACCGAAGACGGCGAAGGCGTCTACCGCGAAGAGGTCGAGCAGAAGAACCAGGCGCTGCACGACGCCAAGATCGCCTACCACGACGCGGAAGAGCTGATCTTGCTGAAGATCCTGCCCTACCGCGAAAAAGACTGGCGCTATCTGGTCTACAACACGCGCGACAAGTCGGTGCATCGGATCGACGCGATTGGCGCCTCCTGCGTCATGCTGCCGGAGGGTCACGGCCTGATCTTCCCCGGCGGCTACTACCTGCTGGAAGGCTCGCTCAAGCGTTTCGAAGGCGACTTCGACGGGCTGATCCTGGCCCGCGCCCCGCTGGCCGCGCCCAACGGGGAAGACGTGCTGTACGTTTTCCGCAACCCCGACTCGGGCGAAGTCATCCTGCTGGCCTACAACCTGGTCAGCCGCGAGATGAGCACCCCGATCCGCTGCCACGGCTACTCGATCTTCGACGACGGAACCATGGTGGTGTTCCGCACCGACGAAAACCAGGAAGCCGGCAAAGTGCACCCCGTGCAGATCTGGCAGACGCCGTTTATGTCGGCCGAAAAGTACGAAGCCGCCCCTCGCAGCGGCTCATTTATGGAAAAAGTCGGTAACGCCTCGCTGGTGCGCGGCGTTTCGGACTGCCTTTCCATCGCCCGCCGTATTCGCGAGCAGAAGCCGTCGACCCTGACCTACGGCGACCTGATCCGCTCCGTTACCAGGGCCGTGGATACCCATCACTGGCTGAACCACGAAGAGATCGGCGGCATCTCGACCGTCCTCAAGGAGATCAAGCAGACCTCGGACCTGGTGCTGCAAGAGTTCGACAAGGTCGAGACCCTGCGCAAGCAGGCGGAAAAGAACGCCTCCGAGATCGAAGCCGAACTGGCCGCCCTGGTGCGCACCCTGCGCCACGAGGACTGGAAAGAGTTGGACCCGTTCGTGACGGCGCTGGACAGCCTGCGCACCATGCGCGGCCGCGTCATCACCATTTCGGAGATGAAGTACGCTCTGACCGAGCGCCTGAAGGCCGCCGAAGCGACGGTGATCGAGAAGTTCGATCTGATCTCCGAAGCGGCGGTCAAGTTCTTGCTCGAGCAGGACGCCTTTGCCCCCTACCGCGAGCGCATCGGCGCCGTGGAGACCTCCGTGGCCACCGTGCAGAAGGCCAACGAGGTTGTCCCGCTGGCCGACGAGTTAGCCGCGGTGGGCAAAGGCCTCGAGATCCTGCAAGAGATCGTGGCCACCCTGCAGGTCGAAGACCCCACCCTGCGCACGCGCATCCTGGAGCAGATCTCCGAGGTCACCTCGCTGCTCAATCGCGTCCGCGCCCTGGTCGCCAACCGTCGCAAGACGCTGGGCGAAGCCGAATCGGTGGCCGAGTTCTCGGTCCAGTTCAAGCTGTTCGGGCAGAACGTGCAGAGCTCGCTGTCGCTGGCCGAGACCCCGGAAAAGGTCGATGAAACCCTGTCCGCCCTGCTGCTCTCGCTCGAGGAGCTAGAGGCCAAATTCGGCGAGTTCGACACTTTCCTGACCGATCTGTACGCCAAGCGCGAAGAGATCATGTCGTCCTTCGCGGCCAAGAAGCAGGTGCTCTCGGACGCTCGCCAGCGTCGCGTCGACCAGCTGCTGCAGGCTGCCGACCGCGTGCTTGAAGGGATCGTCCGCCGCGCCACCACGCTCAAGGACTCCGACAAACTGAACACCTTCTTCGCTTCCGACCCCATGGTCATGAAGGTGCGCGACCTGGCCGACAAACTGCGCGAGCAGAACGACGCCGTCAAAGCCGAAGAGCTTTTGGCCCGCCTGAAAGTCGCCCGTCAGGACTCGACCCGAGGCCTGCGCGACCGTCAGGAGATGTTCGAAGACGGCGAGAACCTGGTCAAACTGGGTCGCCACAAGTTCAACCTGAACACCGAGCCGATGGAGATGTCGCTGGTACCCCGCGACGGCGGCATGGCCTATCATATCACCGGCACCGACTACTTCGAAAAGGTCCAGGATCAGGGCTTCGCCGCCACCCAGAAGTTCTGGAGCCAGGAGTTGATCTCGGAAACGCCCGAGATCACTCGCTCGGAATACCTGGCCTACTGCCTGCTCGACGACGCCCGCAAAGGCGCCTGGAAGGGGCTGACCCTCAAAGACCTGTTCCAGGCCTCGCTGGACGGCCAGCCCAAAGTGCTGGAACTGGTCCGCGAGTACGCCGGAGAGCGCTACGCCGAAGGCTACGACCGCGGCGTGCACGACGAAGACGCGGCCAACATCCTGACCGCCCTGCTGGGGCTCTACCGCTCGGCCGGGCTGCTGCGCTATTCGGCCCACGCCCGCACCGCCGCTGTGCTGGCCTGGACCTTCGGTATCACCCCGAAGGTCAAGGACGTCTGGGTCCATCAGTCCCAGAGTCTGGCGCTGATGCGAACCGTCTTCGCCCTGGAAGGCGGAGGCGACTCGCAGCAGTTCGAAAGCGAGGTCGCCGCCCGCATCTCGGACTTCTGCAAAGACAAAGGGCTCTCGCTTACTCCGACCGAGGCCGAAGCCGCCGCCGAGTATCTGATCACGGAGTTGGGTCACCCCCAGGTGCGCTTCGCCACCTCGGGCGATGCCGCCCGTATCAAAAACGGCTTTACCGCTCACCTGGAAAAGCACCATCACGCCGACACCTTCCGCACTCACCTCGACGGCCTGAAAGGCCAGGTGGATCGTCAGTTCGACCTGTGCCAGCGCTGGATCCGCACCTTCGTCGAAAGCCTGAGCAAAGGCAAAGGCGCCTCCCTGGCCCGAGCCCTGCTGGTCCAGGAAGAGGCCGCCGTCATGCTGATGACGGAAGGCCTGGTCGACCGCGACGTGGCCACCGCCGTGACCAATACCACGGTCAACAGCCTGCTCGGTCAGCACTCGCGCATCAGCGAGGGCTCGCTCGAGATCCGCCTGGACGAGTACCTGAGCCGACTCGAAGCCTATCGCGGTCAACACGTGCCCGCTTTCGCCGACTACCTGAAGGCGCGTCACGAACTGCTGGTGCAAGAAAAGCACCGCCTGCGCCTGGACGAGTTCTCTCCCAAGGTGATGAGCTCGTTTGTTCGCAACAAGCTGATCAACGAAGTGTACCTGCCGCTGATCGGCGACAACCTGGCCAAGCAGATGGGCGCCGCGGGCAAGGACAAGCGCACCGACCAGATGGGCATGCTCTTGCTCATCTCGCCTCCCGGTTACGGTAAGACCACCATCATGGAGTACATCGCCAGTCGCCTGGGGCTAATCTTCGTGAAGGTCAACGGCCCCGCGCTGGGCCACACCGTCACCTCGCTAGACCCGGCCGAAGCCAACAACGCCACCGCCGCGCAAGAGGTCGAGAAGGTCAACTTCGGGCTAGAGATGGCCAACAACGTCATGCTCTACCTCGACGATATCCAGCACTGTAACCCCGAGTTCTTGCAGAAGTTCATCTCGCTGTGTGACGGCCAGCGCCGCATCGAAGGCGTGTGGAGAGGCCGCACTCGCACCTACGACCTTAAAGGCAAGCGGTTCTGTATCATCATGGCCGGCAACCCGTATACCGAGACGGGCAGCCGCTTCCAGATCCCGGACATGCTGGCCAACCGCGCCGACACCTACAACCTGGGCGACATTCTGGGCGGCAAGGAAGAGATTTTCGAGCTTTCCTATCTGGAAAACTCGCTGACCTCGAACCCCGTGCTGTCGCCTCTGGCCGGACGCGATCCGCAGGACCTGTACAAGTTCGTGCAGATGGCCGAAGGGCTGCCGGTGCCGCTGTCCGATCTGAAACACGCCTACTCGGCCTCAGAGGCCGACGAGATCGTCAACGTCATCAAAAAGCTGCAGAAGGTGCAGCGCACGGTGCTGATGGTGAACAAGGAGTACATCCGCAGCGCCGCCCAGGACGACAAATACCGCACCGAACCGCCCTTCAAGCTGCAAGGCTCGTACCGTAACATGAACAAGATGTCCGAAAAGGTCGTCTCGGTCATGAACCCGCAAGAGCTGGATCAGGTGATCTCCGACCACTACGTGGGCGAATCGCAGACCCTGACCACCGGGTCCGAGCAGAATCTGCTGAAGCTCGGCGAGATGCGCGGCACCTTGACCCCCGACCAGACCGAGCGCTGGGATTCCATCAAGAAGGGGTTCGCCCGCAACGCCATGGCCGGCGGCGACGAATCCGATCCGATGACCCGCGTGACCAATGTGCTGGCCACCTTGTCGCAGCAGATGCAAGAGATTCCGCGCAGCATCGAGACCGCGGCTCAAACCGCCCGTCCCGCCGGCGAAGGGGAACCGTCGCGCATGACCCTGGATGCGACCTCGCTCGAGCCTTTGCAGGCTGCCCTGCAAAAGCTGGCCGAGCGTCCCATCGAGGCGCCTCAGACCTCGTCTCTGGAGCCCCAGATCGCCAAGTACCTGGCCGGCCTTCACGAGACCCTGGCCAAACTGGCCGAACGTCCGGCGACGCCTCCCCCCTCGAACAGTAACGGAGGTGCCGACCTCAGTGGGGTGATCACGGGCCTGCAGGAGGCGTTGACCAAGATCGCCGAGCGTCCCGTCGCTCCGACCGCTCCGGCGGGACCTTCGGGAGCGGACTTCAGCCAGTACATGGCCGGTCTGCAGGAGGCGCTGACCAAACTGGCCGACCGGCCGGTACAGATCAGCGGGCCTGTGGCGGCCGGCCCTGCGGTGGGAGGTAGCCTGGTGGGAGGCGGTATGGTTGGAGGAGGTGCGGTTGGAGGGCCAACGGCCCCGCTGGCCGGTGGGGGCAGTCCCGCTCAACTGCCTTACCTGAACCCGCCCGACCGGGGCCCCTCTTTGGAGGATGCCCAGACCCGCGACGCTATCGAGAAAGTGCTGCAGTCGCTGCGCGCCATCGCGGAACTGGTCCGCGGGCCTCAGTCGCGCACCATTCTGCTGGACGGACGGCTGGTCGAGGCGTTCGACGCGCTGAAGGACGCCGAGGACCTGCAGGACGTTCTGCGGGCCCTGCAGCCAGTTCGTAAAGCCGGACCTCGATAGGAGTGCCCGCCCGTGCGGGCTCTCGGGGCCTGAGGTCGGGTCCACCGGGAGCCCGCTCCTCTCCAACCTCCGTCCCCTCCAACCTCCAACCCGGAGGCTGACCTCCGATTAGGGCCAGCGCTGGTGGGGAACATCTGATCCCATGCTGCTGCTGTTCATCGGGCTAGGGGTCCTTCTGCTCACGGGGTTCGTGACGGTGGCGACCGAGACGTTCACCCACCTGGTCATGGGAAGCTCCCTGTGGTCGACCCTGCGGGAATTCTTGTTGGAAAGCTGGCTCTTTGCTCTGACCGCCTGCGGTTGGGCCGGGACGGTCTGGCTGGGGCTGAGATATCTCGGCTTTCAGGTGGGCTTCGCCTGGGTGCTCGAAGTGATGGCGTTTGCGCATCTGCCGCTGCTGGCGTACCCGCTGACCATCATCCCCACCATCGGCTACCGACTCGAGCAGATCCTGCGCGGTATGGTCTTCCTGAGCCTGGTCCTGGCGCTGCTCTACAAGTGCCAGGTGACCACCCTGACGGCGCTGATCCTAGGTCTGCCGGGGTGGAGCGCCCACTTCCTGGCCATGGAGATGCGCCTGCTGCGTCGGGGTCATCAGGCATGATTCTCGCCATCCTTCTCGGCGTTTTGCTCTTGCCCGTCCTGCTGGCCCCGTTCGAGACGGCCGGCTGGTGGACCCAGCGACGCCAGCGCCACAGCGTCTTACCCATCGTGCCGCCCCGGGCGCCCGAGGGGACCCGAGCTCAACTGGTCTACTTTACAGGGGTGGCGGGCTACTCGGGAGAGTTTCTGGCCCGTCGCGAAGCGGCCTTGCTCGAGCGGATCAAGACCTCGTTCCCGGACGTGACCGTGCACAGTGAAGTGTTCCCCTACTCGGTCAACAACAATCCGCTCAACGGCGAGCGGGCCTTTGCCAAACTTTGGGAGTGGCTGCACAACTGGCGCCTGAAGGTACCCAACAACGTGTTCGACGCCCTGATCGTGGCGCGCAACGTAGGTCAACTTCTGGTCTCGGCCGACCCGCGCTACGGACCGTTTTTCAACCGTGGCCTGGCCGAGGTGCTGCGCACCCGCCTGGACCCCAGCCTGCCGACCATCTTCCTGGCCTACTCTGGCGGGGCCCAGATGGCCATTGGGGCGGCCGGTCACTACGCGGTCAACCACGCTGCGCCGCTGCATCTGGTGGCCCTGGGCGGCGTGTTTACCGACGACCCCGCCGTGAAGAAGTTTGCCAGCGTCACCCAACTGGTGGGCAGCGGCGACCGCTTCATCGTCAAATTGGGCAGCCTGATCTTCCCTGGTCTGTGGCGCTGGATGTTCTGGTCCGACTGGAACCGCTACCGGCGTAGCGATCGCTTCCGCAGGTTGGCTTCAGGGCCGCACTGGCACGTCGGCAAACGAGACTACTTCTCTCTCAAACCGATGGACGGAGAAAGCGGACCTTCCTACGCCGATGCCTGCTATACCGTGCTGGAGCCCCGACTCGACGAGCTCTTGAGCACGCCCTAGCGCGCCGGGGGCGGCGCGAGCTGCCCCTCCAGGAAGTCCTCGATGGCCCAGGCGCTGAGCACCCCGGTCGGACCGTAAAGCACCACGTCGCCTCCGTGCTCGGCCCAGGGCAGCTCCAGGAGATGATGGGGCACCTCTAACTGAGCCAGGCGGCCGGACAACATCTGGCTCTGGCGCAGATAGACTAGCGAGTCCCGCCCCCCGTGAATCAACAGGGTAGGAGGGCTGGAGGCGTCGGCCCGATGGATAGGAGAGGCTTCTCGGTAGACCTCGGGCTTGTCGGCCGGACTGCCGCCCAGAAACTGCGAGAGCGCTTCCTGAGAGTTCAGAACCGCCGGATTGCTGGGGTTCTCCCAGCTCCACACCATATCCACCGGCGGGTAGAAGGCGATCACGCCAGCCACCTGCTGGGAGTGAGTGTAAGCCGCCAGTAGGGCCAGATGTCCGCCTGAAGAGCGACCGGCCAGGAACAGCGGAAGCGAGTCCTGACTCAGTTTGGCGATAGCGGCGTCCAGGTCTTCCGGGGCGCTGGGATAAGGGTAGTTGGGCGCCAGACGGTAGGTCAGAGAGACCACCTCGTAGCCCCGCGAGGCCAGGTAGGTCAAAAGCTGAGGGTAGTCTTTGCGCGTTCCGTTCCGCCAGGAGCCGCCGTGCACAAACAGGATACGGGCTCGGGCGGGCAGCTTCTGGGGCTGATAGCGGTCCCACTCTAAGCGGTCCTTATAGACCTCGGTGACCACTTTGACGTCGCATAGTCGCGGGCCCAGTCGGGTGGCGGGGCGGTTCAGCCGATAGCCGGGAAACGCCCGCTCCATGTCGATCGGTAGCTGACGCCCCACGCGGACCGCTCCCACCCAGGGATAGAGCGAAAGTCCAGCGATGAGCAGCAAGGCTGCCAGACTGAATTTAGGCGACTTCAGGGCCAGCCCTACGGCAGGGAGCAGCGCCAGGGCAAAAACCCCCGCCCCCATCTCGGGCATCAGCACTCGCAGCACCCAGAACGGCTGGGCGATGGCCGGCGGGAAGCTGGCCAGGAGCAAGAGGAGCAGTACGGCCAAAAGGGCCAGAGCGAACCGCTCCAGTCGGGTCATGCTACTTGAAGATCTCCTGTAACTCCCAGCGATCGAGGAACATGCCGCGGCAAGCGCCGCAGATATCGAGGGAGATTCCTCGATACAGATGCACCTCCAGGCGGATACCGCAGCGGGGGCAGAGGCGGTCGCCTTCGGGTTTCGTCTTGCGGGTGTCGTCGAAGGTCATCGGCTGAAGCAGATGCTTCCCGTTGACGTCCATCAGGGCTAACTGCTCGGGTTCGTCCCGGTCCAGCCACAACCCGTCGCAGAAGCGACACTCGTCGATGGAAAGTTCCCCCAGTTCGACCGGGCGCATCTGCTCCTGGCAAGCCGGGCACATCACATTATCGGCGCTCATCTCGATAGGGTTTGCCCGACCCTCGGTTTCCCCTTTGCGGCCCGGAAGGTGGATAGCGCTACGGATGGGGTCTTTAGCCGAACCTTCAGGCCTGGGCGAAAAAGGGGACCAGGTTCACTGTGACCCAGGCGGCCATGGCCACGCTGGTCACCTTTTGGGCCGTGGCGTACTGGCTGAACTTTCGTTTGGCGATGTCGGCGATGATGTAGGTCCGCTGAAGCAGGGCGCGCCGGCGGGCGTCGGGGTTCGAGCGGCCGTAGGCTCGGCAGTAGTCCTCGCCTGACTTGTGACTGCCGATGGTGCCGAAAAAGATAAAGTCGTCGCCTTGCCATCCGCTGGGGCGTTTCCGCACGATCGGCGACGAACCGCCGTTCTCTTCGTCGCTCCCCGCCTTCGATGAGATCACCTGAAAGCACAGGAAGACAGCCAGCGACGCGACCATGACCGCAGCCGCCTTCATCATACCGACCTGACCGGCGTTGGGCAGCGCGGCGACGGCCGCGATCAGCAAGGAGTTCAGCAGGATCAGGCTACCGGCCTTGCTATCGGCAAACTCGACCAGGCCCTGGTTGTATTGGAGAACTCCCAGCAACTCTTCGAAGGAAGGTCGGAGGTCGTCGGGAGCGCCTGTGTAGGAGACCATTGCTTGGGTTTGTGCCATAGCCGCAGAGTACGGGAGCGGCCTCCCCGGGTCAGCGATCCCTGTCACACTGTGAGTCAGACCGCTCTACCTCTGCCCCTCTGGGGCGCCGTCAGGCGCTGGGATGGGGTCGCGGAGGGCTATTCTGCGAAGCTTGCGGTTTCGCTCGTCGCAGCCCGGATCCCACCCGGTTTGACGCCGTAACGTGGCGGCCCTATACTGGCGCCAACTCTGGATTTCCCTATGATTTACCTCGACTACGCCGCCACTGCTCCCCTTCGGCCCGCCATCGCGGCGGCGCTGGGCGAAATGCATGGCGAAACTCTGGGCAATCCGTCGTCCCTACACCGGGCCGGACGCCGGGCCCGCTACCATCTCGAGCAGGCGCGCGAGCGCTGCGCCAACGCGCTGGGCGCCAAAGTCGAGGAAGTCGTGTTCTGCTCCGGAGCTACCGAGGCGGACAACCTGGCCTTGCTGGGCCCTCTATGGCACGACGACGCCCGCCATCGCGGCCTGATAACTTCGGCGCTCGAGCACGCCGCTGTCTACGAGACGGCTCAAAAAGCGCGCTTCCTGGGACAAGACGTCACCTGGCTACAGGTCACTTCGCAAGGGCAGGTCGACCTGGATTCCCTGCGCGACGCCCTGATCGCCCAGCCGCGTAGCCTGGTCTCGGTGATGGCCTGCAACAACGAGGTGGGTAGCCGGCAGCCGCTGGAGGCCGTTTCGGCTCTTTGCCGGGAGCACGGCTCACTGCTGCACGTCGACGCAGTGCAGGAGCCTGCGGCGGCAGTCCACCTGATCCGGGAAGGCATGGTGGACCTGCTCACCCTTTCCGGACATAAGATGGGAGGACTCCCCGGAGGGCTGCTCTACGTTCGCCAGGGAGTGCCTCTGGCGCCCCAGATCGTGGGTGGCGCTCAAGAGGACGGGCGGCGCGCGGGAACTTCCGAGGTGATGCGTTCGGTCTCTTTGGCTCTGGCGCTGGAGTTGACGCTGGCCGATTCGTCGGGAGCGGCGGGCAAAGCCCGAGAGATTCTGGATCAGCGGCTGAGCAACTTGCCCGAGGCGCACCGGTTGGGTCCCGAGCGGCTCGAGGAGCGGGCCGACCATATCTCGAGCTGGCTGTTCGGAGGGCTTCGCGCCGAGCCGATCCTGGCCGCTCTGGATATGAAAGGGGTCTGCGCCTCGTCCGGGTCTGCCTGCTCCTCGCACGCCATCGAGCCGTCCCGCGTGGTTCAGGCTATGGGGTTTGCCGATCAGGCGATGGGGCTGGTCCGCTTCTCGACCGGCTGGAACAGCGATGAGGAGCAGGCGCGAAGGGCCGCCGACCTGGTGGAAGAAACAGTTCTCAAGATGAGAGAAAAGGTGAAGCGATGACACGAGTGGTGGTCGCCATGAGCGGCGGAGTGGACAGTTCCGTGGCCGCTGCGCTGCTGAAGCAGCAAGGCTACGACGTGATCGGGGTGACCATGACCCTGGCCCCCAACGAAGGGAGCACCGCCCACAAGGGGCGCGGCTGCTGTTCCGTGTGGGACGTCACCGACGCGGAGAAAGTGGCCTGGAAGCTGGACATCCCCCACTACGTGTTCAACCTGCGCCAGCAGTTCGAACAGCACGTGATCTCGGACTTCGTTTCCGAGTACGAAAAGGGGCGCACGCCGAACCCTTGCCGTCGCTGCAACCAGCACATCAAGTTCGACGCCCTGCTCGAGCACGCCGAGGCGCTGGACGCCGAAGCCGTGGTCACGGGACACTACGCCCGCATCGAACACGACGCTGCGGCCGGCCGCTACAAACTGTTGCGCGGACGCGACCTGGCCAAGGACCAGTCCTACGTCCTGGCCTCGCTGACCCAGGCTCAGCTTTCCAAGATTCGCTTTCCGCTGGGGCTGTACGCCAAGCCCGAGATTCGCCAACTGGCGATGGACCTGGAACTGGGCGTGGCCCACAAGAAAGAGAGCATGGATCTCTGCTTTATCCCCGATGGGGACACGGCGGGCTTTCTCTCCGAGCGTCTGGGCTCGGCCCAGAGCCCGGGACCGATCGTGGACAGCAGCGGCAAAAAGCTGGGCGAACACCCGGGACTCGGTCTCTACACCATCGGTCAGCGCAAGGGTCTGGGCATCGCCACGGGCAAGCCGCGCTACGTGCTGGAACTGAACGTGGCGCAGAACACCCTGGTGGTCGGCGACGAGAACGAACTGGCTCGCGGCGGGATTCGCGTGGACGAACTGAACTGGATCGTTCCCGAACTGCCCGAGCGCGCCGAGATTCAGTACCGCTCGACCCACCGCGGCTGCCCCGGACGCCTGGAAGGGCGGATCGAGGACGCCGAAATCGCGGTCCACTTCGACGAACCGCAGAAGGCGCTGAACCCCGGCCAGGCCGCCGTGTTCTATCACGACGACGAAGTGCTGGGCGGCGGCACCATCGCGACCAGTTTCTAAGAGCGCGGTGCGGGTCCGCCGAGTGCCCGCGTGGCTGCGGGCTTGCCGAGTGCCCGAGTGCGGGTCCGCCGAGTGCCCGCGTGGCTGCAGGCTTGCCGAGTACCCGAGTGCGGGTTCACCGAGTGCCCGCGCCCTCACAGAAAAAAGCACCCCGAGGGGTGCTTTTTTCTGTCCAGGCTCTCGGAGGAGAAGAGCTTAGATGGCGATGCGACGTCCGCTGGTGGTCAACCACTCGCTGTCCTCGAGACCGAAGGTGGTCACCGAGGTGGTGGGCATGCGAACTTCGGGACGGCTGTCCGCGCTAACCACGCGACCGCTCGAAGTCACCCACGAGGTGTCTTCGATACCGTTGGTGGCGACCGAAGTCGTCTTCATGCGAACACCCTGAGCGGGGTTCAGCGGGTTCAGCGAGGCGATGTTAGCGCCGCTGACGGTGAGCAGCGAGGTCGAACTCAGCGTGTTCAGCGCCGTGATGTCGCTGCCCAGCGAGAAGTTCTGGGTGTTGACCGAACCGATGGTGTTCAGGTCGAGCAGACCGGAAGGCGAGAACACCTGCTCGGCACGTCCCATCGAAGGAGCGCCGGCGATCAGGCCGAGGTCGTTGTTTTCGACCTTCTCCAGCACGTCGGGAGCAGCGGGCGTCAGGTTCAGGGAGCCGAAATCAAACTGATCTCTCGGACCCTTGTCGAGATTCCGAGTGTCCTCGGCTTTGCTCAGATCCGGAGCGGGCGCTTTGAATCGGTTCTGCGGACCGACCGTCCAGTTCAGGTTCTTGAAGTTTCCTGCGTCCATGTTGCTGCTTGCCATACTGTTCCTCCTGGGAATGATTCCCGTTACCATGAGTCTAGCATCCGAGGCATTCCGCATGAAGTCATGTTTATTAACAAAATGTTAACGGCAGGACAACTGGACGAATCTCTCCTCAAGCATCGCCCCGGCCGCCTAACCCCCGATTTCGTGGGACTCTTCCATGCGCGAGCCAGCCGCGGCTAGCGAGCCTTCATCGTATTTATTGACAGCTTGTGAACACACCAGGATCGAAGAAATGAAAAGCGGCGCGGTTGCCCTCGCCCCGTTTAAAACTCACAGCGCCGGGGGTAAGGGGCGGAGG
>JAEXNA010000237.1 GCA_023447635.1 Vulcanimicrobiota bacterium
GGGGCGGCGTCATCACCACAAAAAACGAGGCCCGATTTTCACCGGGCCTCTTTTTTTGTTGCCGTCAGCTTAGAAGCGAACGGTACCGGAGTAGTCGACCGGGGTGCTCTCGCCAGCGGGAGCAACGGCCTGGTTGTTGGTGCGCAGACCAGCGTCGATGATGGTGCCGGCGGGGACCTGCAGCTGCGGGTTGCCCAGCAGGAAGACCACAGCCTGGGTCACGATCTGAACGGTAGGACCGTCGGCCGGGTTCAGCAGAGCGCCGTGACCAGCTTCGGGAACTTCGAAGGCGCCGGGGCCTTCGATGGGTGCGTCGGCCTGAGCGATCAGGGCCTGGACGACGATGGCGGAAACCTGAACGAAGTCAGGCGACTCGCCGTACGAGATGGCCAGGTCGAACTGCGAAGCAGGGGTGATCACTTCGTCGTCGAGGTGGATCTGCTGCAGCAGGTTAGCGCCGTTGTCGGCACCGCCACGCAGGGTACCGGCGATGGCGGGCTGAGCGTAGTTCAGCGGGTCGACATCGTCGAGAACGGCCTGGGTGAAGATGTTGAACTGGGCGAACTGAGCGGTTCCAGGGGTGACACCCTGAGCGGCCAGACCGTCGAGGATCAGCGGTCCGAAGGTAGGCGAGCTGAGCAGCAGGTTGACGATACGTCCGCCGGGGACGCTCAGCACGGCACGGTTAGCGTTAGGTTCGGTGGCGGTGTAGACCGAGCCCACGATGGAGCCCAGCGACTGGCCGAGGAACAGAGGACGGTTGAAGTCCGAGTTAGCGGCGCCGGGTACCAGTTCGGGGATCTGGTCGCCGTTCAGGTCGGTACGACCGTTGAAGATCGCGCTGTTGAGCGAGTACAGTCCGACAACGCCCTGACGGATGTTGTCGCGCGAGACGCGGGGAGCGCCGGGGTTGATGAAGCCGTCGCCGTCGTCGCCGGCCGGGTCGGCCTTCAGGTCGCCGTGCAGAGGCAGGTCGATGGCGATCATAGCGATGCCCAGCGAGTTGAAGGTGGAAGCGAGGACGAACATGTCGCCCTTGTTACGGGTGATGCCGTGCTGGAAGATCACGACCGGGCGCGGGCCCTGGAAGGTCGCGCGGTCAGGCATGGTCAGGATCCAGGTGGCGTTGGTGGTGCCGGTCTGGGCCGGAGGGTTGGTCCAGTAGTCGGTCAGCTGGTTGTCGCGGAACTGGGCTACCGGCACGACACCGGTCCACACTTCGGCGATGCCGGCGGTGGGGACGGTGGCGGGCACGCCCAGCTGAGCGAACAGCTGAGCCACGCTGGGCTGAACGTTCGGGATACCGGCCGCCGTGGCGATCGGGAAGGTGGTGGGCTGCTGGGTCGTGGGGTTGATGGGGGTCAGGCCGGGAGCTTCGGTCTGCACCACGGCGCGAGCGGCGGGCAGAGCTTCGAACAGGGTCTGAGTGGTGAACGCGAAGGCGTACGGGATGTTGGTGCGCGAGGTCTCGGTGAGGGTCTCGGCGGCGCCGATCACGGCCTGGTTAGCCTGACGAACGGGCTCAAGGGTCTGGGCCTGCTCGTTGGTCAGCAGGCGGGTGGTCGAGTTCCCCTGACCATCCACCAGAGGAGCGGCCTGCTGAATGAAGTTGATCACGTTATCCGACAGGATCGGGGTGTTCGAGAGCGCGCTGGTCAGGCCGCGGGTCAGGACCACGATGTAGGTGGTCTCCGGGTCGAGCGGGCGAACCGGAACGACGGTGACGACCGAACCGGTGGCGTTGGCGCTGACCGAGTAGGTGGCCAGGGCCGGCTGACCGGTGGTGGTGTTGTAGAGCGGCAGGGTGGTGCCGTTCACCGACTCGGGCACCAGGGTTCCGCGGAACGGAATCACGATGGGTCCGGTGGTCGAGAAACCGTCCAGCGAGTTGGCGGCGTTGACGGTGTTGTCCACGCCGTCGTCGGTGCCGCCGGGCAGGTTGACCAGCCCGGTCTGGGGGTTCAGAACAAGATTGTTAGGCAGCGGAATGACGCGGTTCGTCAGATCCACGAGGGGGAAGGTGTAACCCGGGAAAGGGGTCGGAAGATATCCCGGTACGGGCGCCGGTTCTAGGGTGTCCGTACTGTTACAACCGATGGCTACCAGCCCTACGAAGCAGAGCAGCAGGTAGCGCAAGGCATGTTTTCGCATTGTCGTCTCCTGGTTCGAGTGCCGGGATGACGCGAATGCTAGTCCCCCGGTGGATAGTTCGCGCGGTTTACACCGATAGGGGGAACATTCCTGCTCACGAACAGATCGTTTCCAGACATTTTTTCTTTGCCGGCCGCTTCCTTACCGGGCAGAACCAGGCCAGGGCAGGCTCTCGGCGGCTCGAGTAGAAGCCGCCAAGCCATGAAGAAGACACTCGCTCTGGCTCTCCTGCTGTCCGCCGCCCTGCACCCCGCCGTCGCTCGCGCCGACGAGGGGATGTGGCTCTACAACGACCCGCCGCGCGCTCGCGTAACCTCTCGCTACGGGGTCGAGCTGACCCCAGAATGGTTGGCCCACCTGCAGCGCTCGTCAGTTCGCTTCAATAATGGCGGCTCGGGTTCGTTCGTTTCTTCGAACGGGTTGGTGCTGACCAACCATCACGTTGCCTCGGACGCCATCGCCAAGCTTTCCAGTCAGGAACAGGACCTGATCAAAAACGGATTCCTGGCTCGTGAGGCCGCCCAGGAGCTACCCGCCAAAGACCTGGAGTTGAACGTCCTTTACGAAATCGAGGATGTGACCGACAAGGTCCGCGCCGCCGTGAAGGGCGCCGACACCCCGGAGGCGGCCGAGAAAGCTCGTCGCACCGTCATGAGCCGGCTCGAGGAAGAGTCGCTGGCGAAAACCGGGCTGCGCAGCGATGTGGTCACCCTGTTCCGTGGCGGCGCTTACCACCTGTACCGCTACAAGAAGTATACCGACGTTCGTCTGGTCTTTGCTCCCGAACTGGGGATCGCGTTCTACGGCGGCGACTCGGACAACTTCGAATACCCTCGCTACTGCCTGGATATGGCGCTGTTCCGCGTTTATGAGGACGGCAAGCCGGTGGCTCCCAAAGACTATCTGAAGTGGAGCCAGCAGCCTCTCAAAGAGGGCGACCTGACCTTTGTCAGCGGTCACCCTGGGCGCACCGACCGCCTGAACACCCCCTCGGACCTGGCCTTCCTGCGCGACGTTCGCTACCCCCTGGCCCTGCAGGGGATCCGCCGGGCCGAAGTGCTGCTCCGCACCTTTGGCGAGCGTAGTCCGGAGAACAAGCGTCGCGCTCAAGACGACCTGTTCGGATACCAAAACTCTCGTAAAGCCTATCTCGGAGGCTTGGAAGGGCTGCAAGATCCGGCGCTGTTCGCCGCCAAGCGAGCTCACGAGAAGGCCGTCAAAGACGGCCTGAAGAGTCGGCCCGACCTGACCGCCAAGTACGGCGACCCGCACGCCACCATCGACAAGGCCAGCACCGAATTTGCGACCTTCTACCGTGATTATTATCTGCTGGAAAGCGGCCGCGCCTTCAACTCGAAGCTGTTCCATATCGCCCGTGACATCGCCCGCTACCGCGACGAGCAGGCCAAACCCAGCGGAGAGCGGCTGCGGGAATATCGCGACAGCAACCTTGAGTCGCTGCAGCAAGAGCTGTACTCGACGGCTCCGATCTATAACGATCTGGAAACCGCCAAGCTGGCCGAATCGCTAAGCTTCCTGGTCGAACTGCGCGGCGCCGACGACCCGCTGGTCAAAAAAGTGCTGGCCGGACGTTCCCCTGGTCAGCGCGCCAAAGAGCTGGTCGAAGGAACCACGCTGGGCCAGGTCGAGGTGCGCCGCACCCTGAGCGACCCCAAGGTCGACTCGGACGATCCCATGCTGGAGCTGGCCTACGCTGTCGATTCGGAGGCGCGTTCCCTGCGGTCGCGCTACGAGCAGAAGGTCAGCGGCCCGCTGCAGGACGCCTACGGAAAGCTGGCCCTGGCCGAATACGACTTGAAGCTGACCCCGGGATACCCTGACGCGACCTTTACCCTGCGCCTGGCCTACGGACCGGTTTCCGGTCTGCCCGGGACGCCGGCCTTCACCACCCTGGCCGGCCTTTACGAGAAAGGCGACAGCTTCGCTCAGGCTACCCCTTACGATGTGCCCCAGAGCTGGCTTGACGCCAAGCAGAAGCTGGACCTGAGCGTGCCTTTCAACTTTATCAGCACCCCCGATATCACTGGCGGCAACTCGGGTTCTCCGGTGGTCAACACGGCGGGCGAACTGGTGGGGCTGATCTTCGACGGCAACCTGCCTTCGCTGGTGCTGGACTTCCGCTACGAAGACCAGCAGGCCCGCGCTGTTTCGGTCGACGCCCGAGCCATCACCGAAGCGCTGACCAAGGTCTACGACGCCGGCTTCCTGGTCGAAGAAATGAACCTGTGAGCGAACCCTCCCCCGGGGCCGGGCCCCCGGGGTGGGGGGGGGGGGGGCCCCCCCCGCGCCCCCCCGG
>JAEXNA010000252.1 GCA_023447635.1 Vulcanimicrobiota bacterium
TCCCAGGGCTCGGCCAGCGCTGGCCGAGCCTCCGTAGGCGAATGGCGCTACCGGGTCGAGGAAGAGGACCGAAGTCACGGCTGGCTGGTGAACTCTCCCACGGCCGAGCGATCGGCGAAGCTCGAGAAGGCGGCCCGCGTCGCCTCGGTCATGGGGAGATCGCTGTTGAACTTGATGAGCGCGGGGTTGCTCACCTCGGCGATATCGACCTGAAGGTCGATCGGAACCTGGATCTCCTCGCGCGTGGGACGGTTTTCACCGGCGAAGAGCAGGCGGCGGTAAAGCTGAGTCCGTTCCCACACCGCCCGGCGGTCGTCGACTCGGTGCGAGGCTTTATAGTTGGTCGACTCCTGAACCGTCAGCGAGTCGTGCATCTCGATCTTGTCGAGCAAGGGCCGCTCGACGAAGTAGGTGATGGTGCCGCTGGCGATGACGCGGTTGCGCAACTCGCGGTCTTCCTCGATAGAGTTCAAATAGCCGCCGAGTCGACGAAACACGTCGCGGCGGAACAAGGCCGAGTTAACCAGGATCCAATCGCCCTCGGTTTTCGACGGGAACTGCAGGTTGGGGAAGAAGTCGTCGATCAGCGAAATCCGGTTGTTGATCAGATGGACCTTGCCATCCGCCTTGATGAAGTTGTGGGCGGTGAAGACGGTTTCGACCTGAAGCTCGCTACCCGGTTCATGGCCCAGCGTCTTCCAGTCGCAGATGGGGTCGGCGACGTGCCCCGGTATGTCCAGGGCACGCTGCTGGATCATGATCTTATGGAGATCCGGCAGGTCGTCGGAATCGTGGAAGGTGATGGCGTCATATTTGCTCAGCAGCAGCGAGGCGTTCTTGGCCCCTGCGGTCCCGCGATTCTCGGCCAGGCGGATGTAGCAGAAGCGGGGGTCGAGAAAGAACGGCACCAGAGCGGCGCGGGTAGCATCGGTGCTACCGTCGTCGACCACGGTGACCACGGTGTCGGTGTAACTCTGCCCCAAGGCGGCGGCCACAGCCTGGCCGATGCAGCGGGAACGGTTGTAGGTTGGGATGGTAATATTGACCAGCATTGCCCCATTCTCGGTCGGAGAGTAGTCCAGAAGAAGGCTATTCCGGAACAAGAGGGGGGAGCCCATAGGGGAGATGCCGCGGACCCGCTCGGACTCTACCGCGGCCCTCTCCCTTTCGCCACGTTGGAAGAGCCCGCGGCAAGGAGCGGTCGCGACGTAGGAGTTTACGGAGGTTTCGAACCTGGTCTCTAAGGCCCTCAAGTATTCTCGGGGAAGCGGTGTCGACCTGACCTGGCGGGGAAGCGCAGAATGCAAGCTTTGATCATCGTTGCTGCTCTGGCCCACGCCGTGGGTGGCTGCCCTCCAGGGAGTTCGAACAGCGAACCCGGGACCGGGGGGTCGCGCCGGCTTCGACCGGCGTCAGGTCCGAAACGGACCGGTCCGCTTCCAGCGGTCCAGCTATCGCGCGCTCTCCAGGCCTGGGAGAAGTACTGCAAGCAGAGGCGAACCTCACCTTCGGCCCCGCCGGTCTCCTGCTGGGGGCTCTGGCGAAAACAGGGTCAGGACGGTCCACGCGGACAGGGTCCTGGAGGTTGCCTCCATCGTGAAAAAAGCATAGGCTTATGTCTCCTTATCGTAGGCTTGTTGTTGTGGCTTCTCTGGGAAGTCCAACCGTCTTCTTTGTGCACTGTCGGGCATTATCCATGGCATGAAAAAAGCCCCGCCGAGAGGGGCTAGGAGGACACGTCTCGGCGAGGCTAGGGAGAATCTAGCTGGTGCGGTTACGGATCTGATGCAGATTCCAGCGCAGGAACGCCTGGCCCAGGACACCCGTGCTGAGCACCAAACAACCTGCCGCCAGAGTCAGCGAGCCGCCGCCCACCATCAAGTTGAAGCCGGTCGCGACACCGACCACACCGAGCAGTAGACTCAGGGTAAAGGCGGCAAGACGAGGCGCTTTGAGGAACTTGCAGGTTCTCTCGAAGCTCTTGTCGCTGCTGACGAACAGTTCCCAGGGGCAGATCGAGGCTTCCCATAGCAAGCCTAGATGAGCAAGGTATGCCGAGTAGCCCGCGGCAAGACTGCCTCCGTGACGTGCTGTGGCGACCAGGAAGAACATCATCATCCCCAGAAGGTAGGTCGCCACCGAGGCGCAGGACATGGCGAACACCTGCAGCGCCAGCGGATCGCCGGAGAACTCGTAGAAAAGGCCGGCTACTAGCATGGCGACCGTGGGCAGGGAGAGCGGACTGGCCCAGGCTGTCAACTGCAGCACCATCATCGCTTTGCGGCCCCAGGGAAGGTCGGCTTCCTTCCACAGGGCCGAAAGGCTCTGGGCGTTGCCCAGCACCCAGCGACGCCGCTGGACTCTGAGACTCTCCAGGTCCGTAGGCATTACTCCGGCGGCAGCCACCTGTGGGACGTAGACGCCTCGATAGCCGTAGCGATGAAGACGAAGGCCGAGTTCGGCGTCCTCGGTCAAGGTGTCGCCCGACCAACCGCCCGATTTTTCCAGCGCTGACCGGTTCACGAAGGCAGCGGTGCCGGTGGAAAGCACAGTGTTATGGCTGTTGGCCAGATTCATATAGACATCGAAGAACAACCGGTATTCCCAGCTCAGCCCACAGCTGTCGCTGGAGTTGCGGTAGGCTTGAGGGAACTGCACCAGCCCAACGTCAGAGTGGGAGAAGTAGGCCAGGCCCGAGCTCAGGATGTCGGGCTCTGCCTGATAATCCGCGTCGAGGATCAAGATGTACTCCGTGGCCGGGTCGGCCAGCCGCAGGCTGATGTTGAGCGCGCCCGCCTTGGCGCCGCGCACGCCGTCGAAGTGGTAGAAGCGGAACCGCTCTCCCAACGTCCGGCAGTGTTCGCGCACCGGCTCGTACAGCGCGGCTTCGGGAGTGTTGTTGTCGAGCACGATGACTTCGTAGTTATCGTAGTTCAAGCGGGCCAAGGAGTCCAGGGTTCGGCAGACGACCTCGGGTGGCTCGCTGTAGGTCGCGATATGGATCGACACGAAATCTTCGCAGCTGTCGCGCCGCTCTAGCGGTACAGGCTGGCTACGCAGGGCACAGAATATTCGAGACGCCACCAGCAAGATCGTGGCACCCAGGAAAACGGCCGACAGGGTGGCCGCGGCCTGCGGTAGCGCCACCAGCAAACCGAAGAAGGTGGCGGTTAAGCCTCCGAGCACTTTCACACCAGCGGCTCGGGCTTGGCAAAGAATCCAGTTCATCTCTCCTCCAAAAGGGGTTTGTTACTCTCCTTATTACAAAGGAGTCCGACAAGCGCGCCTATATCCAGGACTCAGGTCCCAGCACATACCTAAATGGGAAACGATGCTCGTCGTTGGTAGTCTCCGCAGGGATCCGGGCGCGACCCACTTCGGGAAAATGGTCGAGCTGCGGGGATAAGGAAAGACCGCGGTGGCTACCGCGGTCTCAGGAGGATCCTTCTACCGGCGTCAGCTAAGCGAGCGCTTTGATCAGCTCGTCCTTGCTCATCGAAGACCGTCCTTCCAGGTCTTGCTCCTGAGCCATCTGGTAAAGCTCTTCCTTGGTCTTGCTCTCGAGGTCGTTGGTCGAAGACTTCTCGTTCTTCTTGGCCTTGGACGCACCGTTCTTCTTTCCGCCGCCGGACTTGGCGTTACCTTTACGGCCGGAATCGTCGTCTTCGCCGTCGTCTTCCGACGGTTGGCGCGTCGGACCGGACTGGTTAGGGTCGGCGCCTGCTCCTTCGTCGGCCAGGGCGTTGGGCAGGATTTCTCCCACGGAGATGTCGGTCAGCAGAACGTCCGTTTCCTTCTCTTCGTTCAAGGTGGACTCGAGGATGGCGGCGACCTCTTCGAGCCCCAGCGCCTGTGCCATGGCGAGAGCCGAGCCGTAGGCGCTGATCTCGTAATGTTCGACCCGCTGCGCGGCCGCGATCAGGGCGGCGTCGCGAGGTAAGCTCTGGTCGAACTCTTCGATGATCGACTGGCCCTCTTCGACCAGCCCCTTCATGGCTTTGCAGGTTTCGGCTTTGGCCGAGACTCCGAGCAGCTGAGCCACCTGCTCGATACGGTTTTTGTGCTCTTTAGTCTGCTCGGTGTGGTTTCGGAAAGCCTCGGCGAGCTTCTCGCTCGAGGCAGCTTTCTCCATTTTGGGCAAGGCCGCCACGAGCTGAGATTCCGCGCTATAGAGATCCTGGATCTCATGCTCGAAAATTTCTTGGAGGGTTGGCATAGATAGTTCCTTTCGGTAGGACGACGAACGTCCGAGTGTTGTCTCTGCCGCCAGGATAGGCGGCCTCGTCGTCGCCTTCTCGACCCTCGAGGATAGGAGGCCGGAGGACTAGAGGTCTGCGTCTTTTTCTCCCTCAGGGGTCACCCCCCAGGAGTCGTCAGGCTCCAGCCCCCCTTGGCCGTCGAGGAGAAGCGCCTTCTCGTGAAAAGCTCGTAAGGTCGGGCGGTGCCCCACGCTCAGATAGATGCAGCCCAGAGCCCGCAGCTGCTGATAGACCCGCTTCTCGCTAGGCAGGTCCAAGGCGCTGGTCGCTTCGTCGAGGATGACGAACGGAGGGCGTCTGAGAAGGAGCCTGGCAAAAGCCAGCCGTTGGCGCTCTCCGGGCGACAGCGTATGAGCCCAGTCGCCTTCGGCGGAGAAGCCGCCCAGCCGCTCGGGAAGGTAGCCCAACCCCACCGCTTCGAGCGCTTGGGAGAGCTGCTCCTGGCTGTAGTTGGAAGGGTCGACCGGGTAGGAGACCTGCTCGGCCAGTGAGCCCAGGCTGGTATAGGGATGCTGCGAAAGGAACATCATCTGCTCGACAGGAGGCCGTTCGATCGGCCCTGTCCACTCTCCCACAGCCCGGCCACGGCTCTCACGAGAGTGCTCTTGCCGCAGCCAGAAGCACCCTCGATTAGCAGGCTATGTCCGGCTTCCAGGGACAGCTCCAGGCCGCGGACCAACAGGCGCCGGTCTTGAGGCAGCGACAGCCTCAGTCCGCGCAGACTCAGACCCCCGGCGCGATGCTCCGTGCGCAAGTTGCTGACAATCGAGTAGGGCACCTCCATCAAGACGAAGAGCACAGCGTAGGCGAACTGCACGCCGAGCATCAGGATCAGGGCTGTGGTGAAGTTCGACTGGTCGCCCTTCGCCAGACTGTCCAGCATCTCACCCGACATGCGGGCTGCGAAGGCGCCCGCCAGCCGTTCGGCCAGCGCGTAGCCCAGGTAGGCCAGCAAGGCGAGATGGCTGCGCCAGGCCTGACGTCGACCCCAGTAGAGCCAGGTCAGCCGGAAGAACTGTACCAGCAGGCGCAGGTCTAGACTGGGGCTGTCGCGGTCCGGGGGAGGGTCAAGCTGCGAAGGAAGAGGGTAAGCCAGCCACCCGTGGGGAGTCTCGACCTGACGATGACTTCAAGTGTACTGTCATCGCTGGCGGTTCGAGCTGTCCCAGCGGCGAAATTGTGGGGTGTACCCGGGTAGGAACCTGGTTTTCCGAAAGGATATCTCGGGACCGTCCTAATCGAAGGACGCGGAGGATGTATCCATCATGCTCTCCCAAGGTGGTGCACCATGGTTGATATACTTTGGTACGTTCTGACTTCCAAAGAGGGTACTGCCTCTGAAAGAGAGGAACTAGTCTCATCGAAGTCGCGCTCCGGAAGCGCTTTTTGCTAGTAGGCGTTGGGTATGTTCGGCTAGCAGCTGGGCGGCAGGTACACTCCTGTCTCCCTTCTAATTAAGGATTTTTAAATGGGGAAGACCGCCGTGAAGCTTGTCAAAGTAGGACTGATCGATGACCATCCGATGGTGCGAGAGGGGGTCGGGAATGTCGTGCGCTCTATCGAGGGCGCGGAACTGGCGTTCAGCGCCGCTGATCCTGCGGAGGCCGACGACTATCTACGCCGTAATAGCCTGGATGTTCTGCTCCTGGATGTGTCCCTGGGAGGTCACGACGGACTGGCGCTGATCGAGAGCTTTTTAGAAATTCAGCCAGACCTTCGGGTGGTGATCCTGACGGTCTCGGATAACGAGTCCTATGTCGTCCGCGCTTTTGCTCAGGGAGCGAGCGGTTATCTGCTGAAAGAGTGTGATCGTACCCAGATTTCGGCTGCTATTATGGGGGCCCACGCCGGCGCTGCCGTGCTGGCCCCTATGAAGCTTCTTTCTCGTGTGTTCCAGGGCTGGCTGCACAGTGAACCTTCTGCTGAGACGCTGGGCCCCACGCTGACCGAGCGGGAGCTCGATGTCTTGAAGCTGGTGGCAGCGGGACATTCGAATCGTGACATCGCTAGTAAGCTTTTTCTAGCTGAATCGACGATCAAGAAGTATAGTCACAACGCTATGGGCAAACTTGGCACGACCAACCGCGGCGCCGCCGCGATCAGAGCCATGAGGCTGGGGTTGATCTCCCTCGAGGGCGAAGCCGTCGATGGAGAATGACTCGGAGTCCGAGGATATTCTGGTCGTCGGGTCTGGCCTAGGTCCGGCGGGCGTCGAAGGTCTCAAGGCGGCGTAAGCGGGACTCTCCTCGAGGGTCCCGCTTTCGGGTGTGATGCCCTTATCGGGCGGGGCATCCTTTCCTGATGGCTGGCTGGATCCTCTGCACGAGGCCGGGATGCCCGTAGAGGTGGCCGAGCGCACGGTAGAGCTCAGCGCCGGCCGCGACTTCGTCATCCCCAGGGTTTTCTAGGCCTACTTTTCGTACTTCTCGCGAGGCATCGCCTATTGAGGTGCTGTTATCGCTAGGAACGCGGAACGCGGTGCACTATAGTGCAAGCGAGGCGTGACAAAGCGAGAATAGAGCCTCAATAGGCTAGGTCCGTGAGAAGTACGAAATGTAGGTCTAGGCAGCACGACATCAACTACGGCCACCCAGGAGACCGCCCCAGGCCGATACGCGCATCTCACTGGTGCCTTCACCGCAGAGCGATCCTTTCTTTGGAGCTTCAGGCCCGTTGCTGGAGCTGTGGAAACGACGAGGTTAAAAGGTCTCCCGGCGCGGGCAGGGAAGGGGAGCCGTCGCCATGCGCTATCTTTTCCTTGCTACCTTAGCGGCTTGTGCCCTCTCCGTTCCCTGTCAGGCTCAGCCAACGCTGGCCCTGACCGATGCTCAGCCGGTCCGTTCGCCAGGCCTGGATAAGTCGGCTTTCTACCGCCAGATGATCGCCGACCACGGTGGGGTGGTCGCGGGCAAAGAGATCTGGGTGCTGGGGCTTCGTGGCCAGGCGCCCGACGGCCGCACGCACGACTCTCGCTGGAACGCGGGCGCCTACGGCGACACCCTGGTCGTCGTCCATCCTGACGGTCAGGTCTTGGAGCTTCGGGGGGCCACTCACGCCGGTCTGGCCCGCTCGGCGGCCTGTCCGATGGGGGTCTCTCAGCTTCGCCCCGGGCACTATCGCGCCGCCCCGTTGCACGGCCGGGATGGTGACACGGTGTGGCGTCTGACGACTCCGGACGGTTCCGAGACCCTGCCCACCTGGCTGGACCGGGATGGCGACGGCGTGATCTCTGACCAGGAGCGCGAACTCGACGACCATTACGGCACGACCACCAGCGCTCTCGACCTGGTCAGCGGTCAGGATGCCGATCAGCCCCGTTCGGTGGGCTCGCAGACCTTGCCACCGGAAGAGTTCGAGACCTTTGTGGCTGCGGTCGGAAAGAATGAGCGATTTCGCTACCTGTTAATCGACGTCAACGCTCCTCCTCCCGAGGAGACTCCACCGTCGATCGGACCGGCTCACCCCCTGAGCATGCCCGGACCGTTCACTTTTTATGAGAATCTCGCGCTGAAAAAGGGAGTCAAACCGGGCTTCCCGGTTCTGGTCATTCTTCTGCGCGGCTGGTCGCCGGGAGGCGAGAGGCACGACTCGACTCTCAACATGGGGCCGTACAACGACACCTTCTTGGTGCTCCACCGAGGACAGGGCCGTGTCAAGGCTTTTCTGGGCTCTTCTCGCTCCGGCCAGGCTTCGACTACCCGTCACCCTGGTCGCACCGAGGGGATCGCCCAGCTTCGTCCGGGACACTACTATGCGCGTTCTTACGCCAACTATCACGGACTGTGGTCCTGGCACATCGTGAACCACTACCAGGACCACGACGGCTACGTGCCGGCCTGGCGAGACCGGGACAAGGACGGCTTCATCTCGCCGCAGGAGAAAGCGCTGGCCCAGAGTCGCGGAGTGACCGCTACGGATATTTTGATCCATAACGGTGTGAGCGGAAAAGTTGGCAACTCGGTGGGCTGTCTGACGATGCCGCCGCAGGTGATGAAGCAGTTCATCGCCACGGTAGGCAAGGGGAAATCGTTCCCCTTCCTGCTCATTGACGCCAACGATCCCAAAGAGGGGCTAACGTCTCTCCCGTAGCGCGGCCTTCACGAGTTCTTCATAATGTGGGCCTCTGACGGCTTCGTGTAACATCTTTCTAACAAGCCGACCCATGAGGGCTTCTATAATGAGCCTCATGAACATCGTCACTCCCCACGCCTGCGGCTGCGGCATCGAACACCGCATCCACCAGAACCTCTTCAAGGCCGACCGTCCGGTCAACACGCACGAAGAGTTCCAGGTGCAGTTGGGTGACGTTTTCACCCCTGTCCTCGACGAGTTCAAAGAGATGGCTCGTGGGATGGATGCCAACAACAACGGCATCGTCGAGTCCAGCGAGATTCTGCCTGACGGCACCACCCGCCTGGGCAACGTTCAGGTCGATCAACCGGACTACACTTTCAGCTTCAAGCATCACCTGGCCGGGTGGTCGAACCCTAATGCCGACCACTACCCCAGCGCCGCCCAGATCGCCGACAAACTCGACCGTTTCGTGACGGACTACCCGGGTCTGGTGCACAAAGTCTCTCTCGGAAAGACGGCCGAAGGTCGCGACATCCTGGCCGTGCGCGTTGGGAAAGGTCCCGAAGGCGAAAAGCCCGGCGTGCTTGTGGTTGGCGGTCATCACGCTCGTGAGTGGGCCGGCAACGGCGCTGTGACCACGGCTATCGAGACGCTGCTCGAGGGCTACGGCAAAGACGCCGAGATCACCGAGCAGGTCGATACCATGGAGATGTGGTTCGTGCCGATGGCCAACCCCGATGGCTATGAGTTCTCCCGCAACGCCGACCCCAACTGGCGCAAAAACCGCTCCCGCCACCCCGGCGTCGATGGCGTAGGTACGGACTTGAACCGCAACTACAGAGCCGACTTCCGCTTCCCTGGCGACAAGCCCGGGCACACTGACGACGACCAGGGCGCCTCGGACGACCCGAACGCGCTGACCTACCGTGGTCCCCACGCTCTTTCGGAAAACGAGAGCCAGGTGGTGACCAACTTCGTCGACACTCGCCCCAACCTCAAAGGGGTGCTCGATGTGCACGGCTTTGGTCGGATGATTCTGTTCCCCGGGACCGAAGACAAAACCCGCGACGCTCAGTACCGCCAGGTCGCTGCGAAGATCAACGACGCGCTGGACATCAAATACACGGCCCTGGCCATCCCGGAACTGTACCCCACCACGGGCGACCTCAGCGCCTACGCCGAAAAGCGCGGCGTGCTGAGCATGGCGCTGGAGATCGGAACTTCGTTCCAACCCTCTCCCGACAAGATCAAAGACATCACCGACCGCGGTTCTAAGGCGGTCATCGCGTTCATCGATCAGGTAGCCGAGCAGCAGCAGGCCAACCTGCTGGCCTGAGCGGCGTCGAGGAACTTACAGCCATGAGAGCACGAATCGGGAGCACGCTGCTGCTCCTTTTTCTTTTCACCGCCGCCCGGGCGGCAACTATCAGCGAAATCGCCGACGTCGATACGCTCTTGCGCGTGCTGGAACGCCGCCTGGTCATCTCGGACCAGGTCGCTATGGCCAAGTGGAACAGCGGTGCAGCCATCGAAGATCCCCCAAGGGAAGAGAAGGTTCGTCAGGCTTTTGCTCAGCAGGCCGAAGCCGCCGGAGTCGACAAAGCCTGGGTCGACCAGGTGATGGCGGCTCAGATCGAGGCCAGTAAGGCGCGCCAGCGTCAGCTTTTCTGGGAATGGAAGGGCCGGCGTCAGCCCGCTTTTGCCTCTCCCCCCGATCTGGCCGGGGACATCCGACCCCAGCTCGACCGGCTGTCGGGAGAGCTGATCCTCTCCTTGAAGGCTGCGGGGCCGGTGCTGGAAAGGCAGCCCTCGCTGCTGCCGTGGAGGGCCGAGGTTCTGTGGGGAGCTCGCCCTTCCCAAGCCGAGCGTCTGGCTCTTTCCGGGCTCTAAGCCCCTTCCCTGGCCTTCCGGCGCGCCTCTTTGCGAGCCCAGTGAGGCTCTTCTAAGGTCTCTTCGATCTCGTCTTCGGAGAGTCCAAAGAAGTGGCCGACTTCGTGAACCAGGGTGACCCGGATCTCTTCCTGCAGCTCCTCTTCGGATTCGCAAGCCGCCTCCAGCGGTTCCTGGAAGATCAGGATCTGGTCGGGCAGCAGATAGGGGTCGCCGAAGCTGCGCTCGGTGAGGGGCACGCCCAGATAGACTCCAAACAGCTCCTCGGCCTCCATCTCTTCGAGCAGATCCGGATCGGGCTGAGCCTGGACGGAGATGATCACGTTCTCCATCAGTTCACGGAAGTGGGCGGGCAAAGCCTCCACGGCTCGCGCTACGACGGCGTCGAAATCTTCAGCGTGCAAGGGACGCCTAGCCGGCCAGCTGGGCGGCCTTTTCGATGGCGGCCTGAGCGTTGAGCGCACCGGCTCCGGCGCTGAAGCGGTCGGCTCCGGGCACGGGGCGGGCGGTCTCCATCAGAATCTCTTTGACCTGGGCCGGGCTCAGGTTCGGGTTGGCTTCGAACATGTGGGCCACGATCGAGCTGACGATGGGGGCGGCGAACGAGGTGCCGTCCTGGGCCATGTAGGTCGGTTGGCTGGCTTCTCCACCGAAGGTCGCGGCGGGGGCGAATTTTTCGGTGGCCTGGCGCAGCGCCTTGGCGGCCGCATCGTAAGCGTCGCCGCTGGTGGGCAGAGCGCCGGCGGTACCCAGCTTACTGACCAGCTGCATCGCCATCAGCGGCTGGGCTTCGGCGGGAACCCGACCCAGGGCGCCCTGGAATTTTTCCGGCAGCAGGCCGGTCAGTTCGGGCAGGGCAGCGGCGAACGGTTTGGAGGGCAGCTGTTTGCCGGCCACCGAGCCGCTGAGGTAGGCCACCAGCTGCTCGTCGGGAACGGCCTGCATGGTCTCGTAAGCGGCGGCGCGGACGGCGTTGTCGTTGACGATGTCCGAGTTGGGAGAGGCGGGCATCAGAATGCCCACGCCGGGAGCTACCAGGTCGGGTTTGACCAGGTTGGTGATGGTCGGTCCGCGAGAGCTGTGGTGGGCGATAGAGTCGTCGCTGAAATTTTCGGGCGTGCCGTTAGTGTCCAGCGAGCCCACCGTGATCACGTCGGGGCGGTAGTTGGGGGTGCCCCACACGGTGCCGTTCTGAGGACCATCATTGCCGGCAGCGCAGACCACCACGATACCGGCGGCGACCGCGCGCTTGATAGCGGCGTCCAGAGGGTCCAGGAAGGTGGCGATCTGACCGTTGGCGTCTTGAACCTGGATGACCTGAGCTCCACCCTTCTGGGCGGCGGCGATGTCGACGTTGTCGTTGCGGATAGGCATCAAGGCGCCCGAGATGTTGATGACCTTGATGTTGAAAGCGTCCTTGTTGTCGACGGTCCAGTTCAGAGCCGACTGCATGGCGGTGTAGGCCTCGACCGGGTTCTCGCTTTTCTCTTTGGTCAAGACCTGCAAGTTCAGGACCTTGGCTTCCGGCGCCACGCCGGTGATCTCTCCGTTGGAAGAGGCGCCGTTACCGGCGATGACCCCGGCGGTGCCGGTGCCGTGGCCCCAGCTGTCGACGTCGGGAGTGTTGTGCGAGCCGAAGGTGACCGAAGCGGCCAGGCTGTCTTGCAGATCCGCGTGGGGGAAGATGCCGGAATCGATCACCGCGACGCCGATATCCTTGCCCGTGGTGCGCAGCTGACCGACGTAGTCGGTGGGCTTCTCGACCCGTTTCTGACCGGGGTTGTTCGAGGCGAGGCGGAAGCTGTAAGCGGGGATCTGCATAACCGTAATCTACACGCCTCTGCTGAAAGGCCTCTGAAATCTTCAGCCCTGGACTTTTTGGGGGATGAAGGTTGAGGGGGGGAGGGGCGGAGGAGGCCAAGGAGACTTAAACGCTCGTACGAAGTTTCATCCCTCGTTCATGCCACGAAGACCACAACCAGCCCCAAGCCTGAATCCAGGCGAATTTCTCAAAGTTTTTACCTACAGCCGGGCCGCTCTCAGGCTAACCTGGCAGACCAGCCCGCGACTTGCCTGCTTCTTTATTGCTCTGACCCTGGCCGCAGGAGCCGTGCCGGGCGCCATCGCCTACGTCTCGAAGTTGCTGGTCGATGCCGTTCTGCACGCCGCCCAAACCGGGGCCCTGGCCGACCGTCAGCACGCCTTTCACATCGTCGGCCTCGAGGCCGCTCTGGTGGCCCTGATGGCCGGCCTGCAAAAGGGTCTCTCGGTCTGCGAATCGCTGATGCGAGCCCTGCTCAGCCAGCGCGTCAACGGGATGATCCTGGAAAAGGCGCTGCAGCTGTCGCTGCGTCACTTCGAGGATTCCAAGACCTACGACCAGCTCACCCAGGCCCGCCAGCGCGCCTCTTCGCGACCTCTGTCGCTGGTCCAGCGGACCTTCGGTTTGGTCCAGAACGGGATCAGTTTGCTGACCTTCGGGGCGCTCCTGGTGGGCTTCTCGCCTTGGGCGGTGGCGCTGCTAGTGGTCGCCGGGCTGCCCGTCTTCATCGTCGAGGCGGCTTTCAGCGGCGAGGCGTTCCGGCTGTTCAAGTGGCAGTCCGAAGAGACACGCCAGCGGGCCTATCTCGAGTGGGTACTGTCCAACGACAGCACCGTCAAAGAGGTCAAACTGTTCCGCCTGGGGCCGCTGCTTCTGGATCGCTTCAACAGCATCTTCTATAAGCTGTACGCCGAGGACCGCGCTCTCACACTGCGCCGCGGGGCCTGGGGCTTCGTGCTGGGGCTGGTTAGCATCGCGGCCCTTTACGGCGCCTACGCCTGGGTCGTGATGGCGGCGGTCAACCGCGCTATCTCTCTGGGCGACATGACCATGTATCTGATGGTTTTCAAGCAGGGCCAGTCGGCCGTGTCCGCCTCACTGTCCTCGGTGGGGCTGATGTACGAGGACAACCTGTATCTGTCCAACCTCTACGAGTTCCTGAACGAGCCGGTGGATGAAGACCTGGGAGGCAAGACGGTAGGAGAGAAGCCCGGCGACGGCGTGCGTTTCGAGAACGTTCGCTTCCAGTATCCGGGAGCCGAAGGCTACGCCCTGGACGGCATCAATCTGCACTTACGTCCCGGCGAGAAGCTGGCTCTGGTGGGCGAGAACGGATCGGGGAAAACCACCCTGATCAAGCTGCTGACCCGGCTCTACCTGCCCACCGAGGGTCGTATCTTGCTCGACGGCACCCCAATCGAGGAGTGGAAAATCGAAGCGCTGCGCGACCGGGTTGGGGTGATTTTTCAGGACTTCCTGAAGTTCGCCATGCGGCTGGGCGAAAACATCGGGGCGGGCGATATCGAGCACTTCGACGACGAAGAGCGCTGGCGAACCGCGGCCGGCAAGGGTCTGGCCGATGAGTTCATCGACCAGCTTCCCGAGGGCTACGATACTCAGCTGAGCCGCTGGTTCAAGAACGGTCGCGAACTGTCCGGCGGGCAGTGGCAGAAAATCGCGCTATCGCGAGCCTTCATGCGCACCAAAGCGGATATCGTGGTGCTCGACGAGCCGACCTCGGCTATCGACGCCGAGGCGGAGACGCGCATCTTCGACCACTTCCGGGCGGCCACCAAAGATCAGATGGCGATCCTGATCTCCCACCGCTTCTCTACGGTAAGAATGGCCGACGAGATCGCGGTGATGGAGGACGGCCGGATCACCGAGCAGGGCACCCACGAACAGTTGGTCGCCCTGGGCGGTCGCTACGCTCACCTCTTCGAACTGCAGGCTGCGGGATATCGCTGAGCGCTCGCTCCTTACGGGGTAGCGTTCCCCATGGCAAGCCGATGAGCTATGGCGTGCCGGCCGATTCGGGGCTGGCGCTGGATTGGGGAGAGGCCTGGACCGTGTCCCGCTTCGGCGGGGTCAGTTCGATCAGTTGGCCCTGACGCAGCCAGCCGGTGCTGTCGTCTCCCAGGCGAACTTTTCGATAGTGGTCGCTCTGCTCGAGCACCTCGACCAGTTGGCTCGCTGGCACCTTCTCGCCCGGTTTGCCTGGCTCCGGCTCGGGCAGCAGTTGGGCCGATCCGTCGACCACGACCGCACGTAGAGGGGCCGGCGAGGTCAACCAGATCAGGGCGCCCAGGCCCAGTCCGCCGACGGTCAACCCCAAGACGGCGGTCGGAGCCGGACGTTTGCCGCGAGAGCGGCACCCGAGGGCAAGCACTAACAGGGCCAGACCAGGGAGCAGCAGCACAACTTCGGCCTGGCTCTGTTTCCATACGGGCGTACCCAGGACATCGCGAGAGACCACTTTCTCTCCCATGACGTTGTCGAGTTCCCGCAGTCGGCGTCGAGTGTCCAGATCGTAGGGCGTCAGCAGCAGAGCCCGCTCGAAGCTGGCTCTGGCTCGACCGATGTCGCCCAGATTACGGTAGGCCAACCCCTCGTTGTAGAGGGAGCCGAAGGAGGATTGACCGGCCTGGTCCAGGCGAAGGCAGGCGGCCAGCGCTTCCCGGTCGCGCCCCTCTCTCAGGGCGGTCACCGACTCCTCGAAGTCGTTTTGGGCCATGACCGGGGTCAGGCTCAGAAAGAGCAGCAGACTCAGAAGAAGGGGCCAGCGTCGCTTCATTTCTTCGACTCCCGGGTCAGTTCGACCAGTTCTGTATTCAGGCTCTCCAGGACCGCTTCGCCGTCAGTAGAGCCGCCGCCGTATTCGGCGCGCGCTACCCGTTTGCGCAACTCTTCGAAGCGCGCTACGGCCAGCGGGCCCCAACCCTGCGAGCGTAGAGCGGCTTCCCGGGAAGGAGAGTCTGGCCCGGGAGCCAGCGCCTCCAGCGCTTTGCCTAGCTCTTTGACGCTACCGTATCGGCCTTTGCCCGGGCGTTTTCGGGAGGCGCCTCGCTTCCAGCGGAGCCCGGTTCCGGGATAAGCCGCTGCAAGCCCTACCAGAAGCAGGGTCAATCCCGCCGTCAGCGCCAGGTTGGGACGCTGGGGCAGGTCGGCGGCGGTCGCGCCGGCTTGTTCTCGGGGCAGGTCGGCTTCAGCGATTTCGGACGCGCCTTCTTCGCCCTCGGCCTGGGCCCGGCGGTTTTCGGCGACGCGCAGGGTCAGTTCGGGCGATTTGACGACCTCGTACCGCTTCTCGCTGGGATTGAAAAAGGCCAGGGCGATCCCGTCGAGTTTGACCTCGCCGGATTTGTCCGGCTTCAAGCGGAAACGGTAGGTCCGTCGACTGACGATCTCCCCGTTCTCGACGGTGGTCGAGGTTTGGCTTTTCAGCGCCTTTTTCTCCACTCCAACCCAATCCGGCAGGTAGGGGTAGGGGACCAGGTCCAGATGGCCGTCGCCTTGGACGCTGACCTCGAGTTCGGCCGCCCCTCCCTGAGTGATCATGTTCTCTCGCAGCAGGGCCTGAATTTCGAAATGGTGCCCTACGGCGCCGGTGAAGCTTTTCGGGCGCCCCTGACTGGGAAGCGGGAGCACCTTGATGGTCTTGGCCTCGGTCTTCAGGTTCTGCGGCATCGAGAACAGTCCGCCGGCGATGGCCACGTGGATGGCGTCAAACGTGTACTCGCCTTTGTTGAGCGGGAAGAACGCGGTCTTGACCGAGTTGACGCTGTAGTAGCGGCCGTTGCGCTCTTCGCTGCCGTTGACTTGCTCGAAGGGGACTCTGAGAAAGCCGGTCGGGTTGATCGGGCTGTAGCGCGGGTCGCTCAGCGGCCTTGCTGCTGCCAACAGGCGCAGGTCAAAGAAGACGGGTTGATGCTCGTAGACGACCTCCGGGTCGACCACCGCTTCCAGTAAGAAATCGTCGTCTCGCGGTTCGGGGAAGACCGGGTCCGAACTCCAGGACGGAGTGGTCCGTCGCGAAGTGTAAGGCCACCCCGTGCCTCCTGGCGAACTGTAGGGGTTGTTCGCCCCGGCCGAGTTCTGCCCGGTGCCCGCATCCGTGACCTCGAGCCGGATGGTGGTGGTGGTGAAAGCGACCCCGCCAACCGTCCCCTGGATCGAGTCGATCAGGTGCCGACCTTTGCGCAGGGGGGTAATGAGGTAATCGATCTGGACCGAACTCGAGGTCTGGCCGTTGATGTTGCTCATGGAGATGCGACGGCCGGTGTAGGTGAACTGCAGTCCACCGTCTCGGGTCTCCGGCAGGGGCGCGTCGATGTCGTCCGTGGTGCCGCTGACCACCAGGGTCAGAACGGCCGTCTCGTCGAGCGCGATGGTGGGAGAGGAGAGGCTGACCGAGACCTGCGGCTGAGCGAGCAGCGGCAGCGCGCACACCCACAGAAGCAGGGCGAGTCGAAGGGCGCGCTTTACCACGTTTTTCCTCCGGGGGGCGGCGGGGCAGCCTGGGTTCGAATAGCGGGACGACCCTGGCGCTCTTGCTGACGGAAAAACTCTAGCAGGCGGTCGCGCTCGGCGGCTTCTTCGGCGGCCTTCTTTTCGGCCTCGCTCATCTGAGCCGCCTGAGCTTTCTGGGTCTCTTGGGACTCGTCACGCTTGGGCTGACCAGGCTGCTGACCGGCTTGTCCTTGCTGCCCTGTCTGCTGCTCGGGCTGATTCTGCCCCTGGCCGTCTTTGGGGTCCTTCTTACCTTGCTGACCTTTGTCGGGGTCGTCCTTGCCTTCCTGGCCCTTCTGGTCTTTTTGCTCTTGACCGTCCTGGGACTTGTCCTCTTTGGACTGACCCTGATCGTCTTTCTGCTGGTCGCCCTTGTCCTTCTGGTCTTGCTGCTGCTCTTTGTCCTTCTGCTGCTCCTGGTTGTCCTTTTTGTCCTGATTCTGCTGGTCGTTCTTCTTCTCTTCATCCTGCTTCTGCTTGCGCAGGATGACTTCGATGTTGTAGCGGGCGTCGTCGTCGTCCGAGTTCAGGAGCAGGCTCTCCTGATAGGCCTTTTTGGCCTCTTCCAGCTTCTCCATCGCAAAAAGAGCGTTGCCCAGGTTGTAGGAAGCTTGAGCTCGGAGGGCTCGGTCCGAACTCTCTTTGCCGACGGCCTCGAAGAGTTTGGCCGCTTCTTCGTTCTTTTTCTGCTGCAGCAGGCTAACCCCCAGGTTGTACTTGACCGCAGGGGCCTGAGCGGGGTCCGAGGATTCGACCTCGGTCAGCATCTCCCGGCACAGCGTCTCGCTCTGCTCCCAGGTGCCCGCCGCGATAGCGTCGCTCAGCTTCTGGGCCTCCCAGGGCGTCACCGCGTGGCCTGGTCCGGCCAGGGTAAAGGCCACAAGTAGGGTCGATAGCGTCTTTTTCATCGGCGTTTGTCCCACTCTTCCAGCAGCAAGGCCAGCAAGAACGCGACCGCTGCGAGGGTTAGAAAGTAAGGGAACCGCTCGTGACGACGAATGTCCACCGTCGAGCCCAGCGAGCGAGTTTCCCGTTTCCGCAAGATATTCAGATACGAAGTCAATCCGTCTTTGGAAGCGTCCAGACGCATAAACGAGCCGCCGGTCAGCTCCGAAACCTCTTTGAGCACGCTGCCGTCAAGCTTGGACAGCACGCTGTTGCCGCTCTCGTCGCGCACCACGTCGCCGCTTTGAGGATCGGGGATCAGGCCACCATCAGCGGTGCCCAACCCGATGGTGTCGATAATCACGCCCTCTTTGGCCGCCTCTCGAGCTGCATCGAGCGGCTTGCTGGCGTGGTCTTCGCCGTCAGTGAGAAGAAGCACGACCTTGCTGCCGCCCTGCCCGCCCTCATCGCCCATCTTGAAGGTGCTCATGGCGGTGCGGATGGCGTCGCCGACAGCGGTTCCGGGAACCGGCACCGCTTCGATGGTCATCTCGTCGAGGAACATCTCGACGGCGTCCGTGTCGGTGGTCAAAGGGCAGAACAGGAAGGCCGAGCCGGCGAAGCCGACCAGGCCGATACGGTTCCCTTTCAGCTCTTCGACCAGGAAAGCCAGTTCCTGACGAGCGTTCTCGATGCGCGACGGCTTGACGTCTTCGGCCCGCATCGAGCTGGAAAGGTCGATGGCGATCACGATGTCCAGCCCGTTGCGCTGGACAGTCTCTTCGATCACGCCCCACTGAGGCCGGGTCAGAGCCAGACTCAGAAGCAGCGCGGTCAGCCAGAATAGGACGCCGACGGTGCGCGAGAAGCTGGCTCGACCGGTCTCCTGGTCGAGCAGGGCGGGGCGCATCTCGGCCGAGACGAACTCTCCATCCCCCTTCGCCTCGCGCCGGCTCGTCCAGCCATGGAGCATGGCCCCGAGGGCAGGGGAGAGGATGACCAACAGGACGGCGGCGAAAGCCCAGGGTTGGGAGAAGTGGATCTCACTCCAACTCAGCGGCAGCATGCTACAGCGTCTCCCTTCGCAGGCGGGCGCCCATCAAGTAGGCCAGGACAGCCAGGGCGGCCAGGCCCGGAACGACCATCAGTTCGCGGTACAGAATCTCGGACTTCTCCTCGCGTTTGACCCGCTCGAGTCGGTCGATCTCTCCGTAGATCTCGATCAGACCTTCGTTGTTGGTAGCGCGGAACGCCTTGCCGCCGGTCCGTTCGGCCATCTTGGTCAGGGTCTCCATGTCGATCCCTCCGGCTCCCATCAGGCCGGGGACCCCTCCCACCCCCAGACCGTCCGTTCCGGCCCCGATCGGGTAGACGCGGATGCCCAGCGAAGCGGCCAGGTCGGCGGCCTGCAGCGGCTCGATCTCTCCAGCGTTGCTGCGTCCGTCGGTCAGCAAGATGATCACTTTCGACTTGCCGGGAAGGTCCTTGAGCCGGTTGACCGAGGTGGCCAGTCCGTTGCCCACGGCGGTGCCTTGGAGCGGGATCATGCCGGGCCGCAGGCTATCGATGAAGCGCAGCAGTGTGGCGTGGTCCGTGGTCAGGGGGCACTGAGTCAGGGCAAAGCCGGAAAACACCACCAGGCCGATCCGGTCGTCCTTGCGCGAGGTGACGAACGCCTTACTAACCTGCTTGGCGGCCTCTAACCGGTTCGGCAGCAGGTCCTGGGCCTCCATGCTCTGCGAGGTGTCCAGGCAGAGCAGAATGTCGATCCCCTCGCGGGTCTGCGGTTTCTCTCCCAGCGACTGCTGAGGCCGAGCCAGGGTAAGCAGGAGCAAGGCCCAGAACACCACGTACCAGAGGTCGCCGCGACGCGAGAGACGCAGGGGGACAGCGGCTTTGGACCACTCTAACAGCATCAGGCTCGAATAGCCCAGGCTGCGCCGGCGCGCCTCGCGCCCTTTGCGGGACCACCAGAGGAAGGCCAGGATCAGAGGAAAGGCCAGCAGCACCATGGGGTAGAGAAAGCGGAATCCCGCCATCAGGGCTTCCTCTTTTCTGCCTGCAGGGCGGTTTTTAGCTGGGAGAGCAGGTCGCGGACTTCTTCAGCCGAGATGTCGCGGCGGGCGAACTTGGCGCCGTCGCCGTGCCCCAGGATAGCCCGGGCCACCGGCTTGATGTTGCCGCTGCGGTTGCTCAGGGTCAGCTGTTTGGAGATCTCTTGAGAGGTCGCTTCTCGGGTGACCAGGCCGTGGGCCGAAGCCAGGTAGCGTCGTAGCACTTCGACCGTATTTAGCAACACGTAGGACGGCTCGTCGGTGCCTTTGTCCAGGGAGCGGAGAAGTCGGTTCACCTGGCGCAAGGCGCGTCCCCGGGGGGAGAGCCAGCGGTCCAGGGCGCCCAGGCGTCGGAGCAGCGCCGCCAGGACCAGCAGGGCCAGCAGCGAGGCGCCAACGACTTTGCCCAGCCAGGTCCAAAAATCGTGAGTCGACAGTTCAGTGACGTCCTTGGGGCCACGGATCTGGTCGGGCTTGTCGCCTTCTTGCGCTTCGGCCCCCTTGTAGGTGATCTCGAGCGAGGGGCTTTTCACCTTGCCGGATGGGGTGGTGAATTCTAGCGGGGGAACCTTGGCTTTGCCCGGTTCGAATCGGGTGAAGACGATGTTGTAGCCGATCCCCTGGCGACCGGCTCCCAGTCCTGCCGAGGCGCTGGTCGCGTAGCGGTCGATGATGGTGAAGCCGGGCAGGTCCAGGCTGTCGGCTTCCGGAGGGGTGAAAGGCCAGCTTTCATCCCAGGCCAGGTCCAGCACCAGGGTGGCCGGTTTGCCGAAAGGCAGGGGGGCGCCCGACGGCTCTAAGCGGGCCTTGATCTCCAGGCCGGGAGCTGACCAGGCGGCCAGGCAGAGGAGCAGCCAGAGGAGTGGGACCAGGCGCTTCATCGGCGACGCACCCGGGCGGAAAGAAATCCGATCAGCTCGGGAAGCGGGTCGACATCGGTAGGGAACTCTTTCCAGTCCCACTGAGCTCGGCGCATCAGCCCTTCGAGGGTCGCTTGCCACTCGGCCAATCGTTGCGCGAATTCGGTCTTCCAGGCGCCGTGGTTGGTATCCAGGAGCAAGGTACGGTCATCGGCCAGATCTCGCAGAACGACCTGGCCGACGGCGGGGATCGAGCGCTCACGACGATCGTAGGTGCGCAAGGCCAGCACTTCGTGGCGGTAGGACAGCTTTCGCATGATGTTCAACAAGCGCTCTCGCTCCTGGGGATGCTCTGAACTGAGCAGAGTCGGTTTGAGAAAGTCCGAGATCAGGCAGAGGAAGCCACGGCCCACCAGCCAGCGGTCCAGGTCTTCCAGCGACTGAGCCAGACTACCGTTGCGGGTGCCCAGCTTTCGCGGGAAGTCTTGCCAGATGTTTTGCAGCAGGCGCTGCTTCTGATTGCGCCCTTTGGCTGGTTTCAAATAGGTGTGGTGGTGATCGTCGAAGGTCAGCAGTCCCACCTTATCCCCGCTGGCCAGCGCCGTCAGCGCCAGCAGCGAGGTCAACTGCTGCGCCAGTTCCAGTTTGGTCTCGTGACCACTGCCGAAGCGCTGAGAGGCCGACATGTCCAGCATGAGAACCACGGAAAGCTCTCGCTCTTCTTCGGAGTTTTTCACAAACGGGCGACCGAAACGCGCGGTCACGTTCCAGTCGATGGTTCGCGGGTCGTCGCCGGCCAGGTATTCCCGAAAGTCGCGGAACTCGAGCCCTCGGCCTTTGAAGCGGCTGCGGTAGCGGCCCAGCAGGCGCTTCTGTGAGAGACGCTTGGCTTTGAGTTCCAGGCTCTTGATGCGTCGGTCCCGGGCTGCGTCGCCCGCGGCCGCGGATGCCCCCGGGGTGGCCACTACGGAACTTCGACCTTGTCCAGGATGGTCTTGACCACGCGGTCGGCTTCCCACCCTTCGGCCAGCGCTTCGTAGCTTAGCACGATGCGGTGACGGAAAACTTCGTTGACCACGGCTTTCACGTCGTCCGGGGTGGCGAACGAGCGCCCTTCGAGCAGGGCGTGGGCCCGGGCGGCTTTAACCAGCGCCAACGAGGCGCGGGGCGAGACGCCGCTGGAGATGATGTTGCCCAATCCCACCTTATCCGGCTCTCGGGTGGCGAAGACCAGGTCGAGGATATAGTTCTTGACCCTCTCATCCATATAGACCTGGGGCACCAGGCGCTGCAGGGTCAGGATCTGCTCGGGGTTCAGGATAGGAGTGACCGAGGGCGGTTCTGGGGCGGTCATGCGGTCGATGATGGCTGCTTCTTCGCTGCGCTCGGGGAACGTGACCAGCACTTTGAGCATGAAGCGGTCGACCTGAGCTTCCGGTAGGGGGTAGGTGCCTTCTTGCTCGACCGGGTTCTGGGTGGCCATGACCAGGAACGGCTGAGGCAGCGTCAAGGTCTGGTCCCCGATGGTGATCTGCTGCTCTTCCATGGCCTCGAGCAGGGCGCTCTGCACCTTGGCGGGAGCGCGGTTGACTTCGTCGGCCAGGATCAGGTGGGCGAACAGCGGCCCTCTCTTGACGGTAAAGTCGCCGCTGCCCGGATTGTAGATCGTGGTACCCGTAAGGTCGGCCGGGAGCAGGTCGGGAGTGAATTGGATACGGTGGAAGGTGGCCTTCAGAGTGTCGGCCAGAGTCTTCAGGGTCAGCGTTTTGGCCAGCCCCGGTACACCTTCCAGGAGGATGTGTCCGCGCGCCAGCAGGCCCACGAGTACGCGTCGTACCACATGGCGCTGGCCAACGATGATGCGGCCAATCTCGGTCTGCAGTCGCTCGAGGACCTGGCGGGCCTCCTCGGCGTCTTGATCGGTCAATCCTGGTTTTGTAGCTACGTCCGTCATCTTTTCCCTCGAACCGTTTACCTGGGCCGGCATCAGCGCACCGACTCCGGCCGTAAGTGTGTCCTTACCATCATTTCACCCTTCTTACCCCCTGTTTCTCGAGGGTTTTTGCACCGCGTCCGGCCTTTCCAGGTGGTCCTGGTATCTGCGGCGGTGCCCTCCGTGACGAACGCGAGATTATACAGAGCAGCCGGAGGAAAGTTTCCTGGGAAGTATGGGGGATGGGATGGCAGCTCATGTCCTAATCCCACAGTCTACAACGTCAAGCGGCAGCAGCGCCTTATTTGATGAGGCTTTGGCCTCGTCGATACTCTGGTATGGGATGCTAATGGTATGCCCTATTCTCATCTCGATTCGGGTGGGTTTGGATGGGATAAAGAGGCACTCTACCTCTAGATCAAACACCCAAGGAGTTGCTGTGACTGTGGCTGTGAAGACCGAAATGATCCGCGTCGCTCTCGTCGACGACCACCCTGTCATCCTTCAGGGGCTCAAAGCTATGCTCGAGTCCATGGAAGGGATCCAGGTCGTGGGCACCTCCGATGATGGCCACCAAGCCGTCGAGATGATCCTGAAAGAGCAGCCGGATGTTGCCCTCATGGACGTTCGTCTGCCTGGCCTCAACGGACTCGAGGCGATGAGACGTCTCAAAGAAAAACTTCCCGATCTGCAGGTGATCCTGATCACCGTGTCTGATTCGGACCTGTACCTGGTCGAGGCGCTGCGCTTTGGCGCCTCTGGCTATCTGACCAAGGACTCCTCCAAGAGTCTGATCCACCACGCCATTCAGGCGGCGGTCAGCGGAGGCACCACGGTGTCCTCGCTGCTGGTGGGCAAGGCGTTCGGCGCTATCGCGCGCGCCGCCGTGAACCTGGGCAAGCCCAAGACCGACGAAGACCTCCCGCCGCTGGTGGAACTGACCCCTCGTGAACTCGACGTTCTGCGTCTAGTTTCGAAAGGGATGACCAACCGCTCTATCTGTAAGGAGCTGTGTTTGGCCGAGGTCACCATCAAAAAGCACGTCCAGTCCATCATGGGCAAGATGGGCGTGCGCGACCGTACCCAGGCTGCCCTGCGCGGCGTTCGCCTGGGACTCATCGACTAACCCCGACCAACGAAAAGTTTCGCGTCTACCTCGCGACAACCTGACCGACATCATCATCCAAAGTCTATCGTAGATTTGTATTTCTTTCCCGAGTCCAACCTACGATAACTCTCAGCCCGGCCTTCATCCGCCGGGCTTTTTTGTTGTTGAGGGGAGGGGGGAGGGGAGGCGAGCTCGTGTGTCCCGTTCGGCCGCGCGGGCACTCGGCGAGCCCGCACTCGGGCACTCAACAAGCCCGCACGAGTTTGCAGGCATGAAAAAAGACCCCGAGTGGCTCGGGGTCCTCTTCCTTGAATGCTAGCGCGGGGTGGGCGGCTACATCCAGATTTTCTTAGCGTCGATGGAGCCGTCGAAGTCGCGTCCACCGTTGACCTTGATCAGGCCACCGATGCGGCTAGAGGCAGCATCGAGCATGCCGTTCGGGGTCATCGCCTCATCGCGGAACAGTCCGTTGCCGAACGACTGTCGCATCGAGCCTTTGGTATCGGATTTGATGTAGATCCAGTTCTGGCGTTCTCCCGGAGCGGCGTCAGGCAGAGCGATACCGATGCGGTTCTCGAAGCGGTCGACTTCGACGATGCGGTACTGGCTTTCCACACTCACCAGCTGGGCCTCGACCTTCTCGGCTCCGACAAAGGTTCCACCGGCCAGGAGTCCCAGTCCCAGGATAAATTTGCTGATTGTGCTTTTCATGACGTTATCTTCCTTCTCTGTTTATATCTGTCGAGCTCTTCCCCGGAACCAGGTCCGGCTCGTCTCTGTGCTCTTATAGTAGCCCGACCGGTAGCCAAGGATCAGACGCCCCTGGAGGGGGTGGGGGTATGCCTGGGGCAGGCCCGGCTGGTTCGAGAGTCGGCTATCCTTTGGTATAGCCGATGTGGTCAGGCTTGAAGCTTCGCTCTCCTCCGACACGAAGAAACGCAAAAAGCCCCGGGATCCGAAGATCCCAGGGCCCGCCATGAAGGCTCGAGGCGGTGAAGGCGCGGCCTTCACTGCCGGGCTTGCCAGCCGTCAGGCCGACAGCCCCAGCTCGTGCACCTCATAAGTATAGGTCTCGTGTCCTACCATCACCATGTCGGCGACCCACTCGAGCTTGAGCGATTCGGCCTTGGGACACTCGGGCGCGATGACGAAAAGCCGCCCGGGGCTTTGCTGGCAGACGTCCTCTAGCAGTTCGGCCCAACCCTTCTCGCCGCTGTGCAGTAGCAGCACGTCGCGACCCATCAGGTTGGTTTGCCCCGGCGGCTTGAGGCTGGCTTTAGGGAAGAGTGAGCCCAGGGCTTCGCCCATCGACCACAGTTGCGGCGTGGCCAGGATCATCGGCTGAAGCAGTCGCTTCCCCGAGAGCTGGCGGTGGACGCTCCCCAGAAATCCGTTCAAAATCATACTCCCTCTTCCTAAGAGACCTCGTCGAAGTCTCTGCCCATCTACGCTTACTTTTAGCGACTTTATCATCCGCCCAGGAGAGGCACGTACACCAATGAGGTGAGCAGAAGGGTATCCATAGGGAACCCTATCCTATCTTGCGCTTCGCGAGCTGTCAGAATCCATAAAAGGGAGAGAAGGCGAGCCTTCTCTCCCAACGGTTAGGAACAACTCTTAGTCGTTGTCGTTATCGGGAGCCGAGCGCAGGTCGTTGTCGTAAACGCGAACGTCGCGCTCGTCATCCTGGATGGTGCCGTCGTTATCGAGGTCCACATCGGCGGTGTCGCGGTAGATGTCGCCGTCCAGGTCGTTGAGGTTGATGTCGGCCACGAAGTCCTCGGTCAGGTAGAAGACACCGTCGTAGCTGCCGACGACCAGTTCGTCGCCGTTACGCTTGATGACGCGGTACGGCTCGTCCTGACGCATGTGAATGACGATGCGGTCACCGAGTTCAGCATCCTGAGCGAACATCTGGGTGTCGCCGTTCCAGACCGTGGCCATCAGCGGTACCTCGATGGTCATACCGTTGTCGGCTTTCAGCATCCGGTGGTGGGAATTCACACCGGTCACTTCACCCTCGAAGGACACGGGCTGCTTGAACAGGATGGTCTGGCCAGGTTCGGTGGTCCACTCGTACTTGGCGTGCGAGGTGTAAAGAATGTTCTGTTTGTCGTAGCCGACCTTTTTATCGTGGTCACCGTCGCCGGCGAAGGCGGGGGCGGTCAGCAGGAATGCGGCGAGGGCTCCGGTGGTGATGTGTTTGATGTTCATGGCTTATCTCCTAAAGTGTTTGCCGAGCAGGCCGCTCGGCGGTTTTGTGTTACCGAGCGTCTTCGTCGCTCGGCTGTCGTTCTTGTAGGCTCAGATTACTGCCCGCCCCAACGCCGGACAGTATGCACCGGATCTTACTTTGGGTAGCCGATCGGAGGGGGGCGAATTCCGGGCCTCGGGCAGGGAGGGATACCCTCCAGGGGACCGTATCCTCGCTTGGCTACTTGTCTTGCCATGCCGAGCCTTTTTGGCTAGACTAGCGGGCAAACCAAAACCGGACGGGCCCGACCAGGGCCCCGAAACCCAGAGCTGACGCCGTTACGCCTCGCTCAGGGACCACCGAAAGGACCATCATTTGTCTGACAAAGAAGAAGGGATTGAGGTCGAGGGAACCGTTGTTCAGGCTTTCCCCAACGCTCGATTCTCCGTAGAGCTGGCCAACGGCCACACCGTCCTGGCCCACGTATCCGGCAAGATCCGTCGCCACTTCATCCGTATTCTGCCCGGCGATAAGGTCACGGTCGAGCTGTCTCCCTACGACCTGACCCGCGGCCGTATCACCTACCGCTTCAAGTAGGCCCCTATGAAAGTTCTGATCGCCGATAAGCTGCACCCGGAAGTGATCGAACAGCTCCGCGGATTGGGCGAGCTGGATTACCAGCCGTCGCTCGATGCCGAAGGGCTGGTGAGCGCCGCCGTCGACGCGGACGCCCTGATTGTTCGCTCGACCAAGGTCACCTCGGCGGTCATCGCCGGGGCCAAACGTCTCTCTCTGATCATCCGAGCAGGAGCTGGCGTCAACACCATCGACCTGGAAGGCGCTTCGGCTCGGGGCATCTCGGTCTGCAACTGCCCGGGTAAGAACGCCGTGGCCGTGGCTGAACTGGCCGTTGCCCTTATGCTGGCCTGGGACCGCAGACTTCCGGACGGCGTCGCCGCCCTGCGAGGCGCCCGTTGGGACAAGGGTGGGTTCTCCAAAGCCACCGGCTTCCAGGGACGCACCGTCGGCATTATCGGACTGGGCGCCATCGGCGAAGCTACCATCGACAGGCTGCGCGGCTTCAACGTCAAGCTGGTCTGCTGGTCGCGGTCGCTGACCCCCGAACGGGCCGAAGAGCTTGGCGTCGAGTTCGCCGACTCGCCGGTCGAGGTCGCTCGACGCAGTTCCATCGTCTCGCTGCACCTGGCGTTGTCCAAGGACACCCGCGAGCTGTTCGGGGACGAGTTCTTCGGCCAGCTTCAGCCGGGCGAGATCTTTATCAACACCTGCCGCGCCGAAGTCGTGCAGCGCGACGCCTTGCATCGGGCTCTCGAACGTGGAGTTCTGGTTGGCACCGATGTCTTCCACGACGAGCCGACCGGCAAAGCGGGCGAATGGAACGACCCGATCGCCGCTCACCCGAACCTTTACGGGACGCATCACATCGGCGCCTCGACCGACCAGTCCGAACTGGATACGGGGATGGAAGCGCTGCGCATCGTCAAGGCGTTCGTCGAAGGCGCCGCGTTACCCAACTGCGTGAACCTGCGTGTCCCTCCTACCGGCTCCGCCACCCTCTTCGTTCGGCACGAAGACAAGGTCGGCGTGCTGGCCGGCGTGTTCAAGTCTCTCAAAGAAGGCGGCATCTCCGTCCAGGAGATGGAAAACACCGTGTTCGCCGGGGCTCAGGCCTGCTCGGCTCGCATCGTTTGTGACAAGACGCCTGGCGCGGAAGTGCTGAGCGCGGTGGAAAGCTGCGACGGCGTCTTCGCCGCCCGTCTTTCTCAGGGTTAGACACTCCCCTCCACTCTCCGATTCCGAAGGCAGGCGCGGACCCCAGGTCACGCGCCTGTTTTCGTTGTGCCACAAGGATCGGCGCGGCTTTCCTGCAGGAGGCGCATAGGAAAAAGAAGAACGCGCGACCCTCGCCAGTTCGCGATAGGAACGGCGTCAGCCGCGCCATCGCTCGATGGTGCGCCCAAGCAAAAGTTCGTATATCAAATTCAAGGAGACAATTGCACATGGTTATCCACGAGTATCAGGGCAAGTTGTTGCTCGACGAGGTTGGGGTTCCCATCACTCGCGGCCGAGTGGCCAACACCCCTGAAGAGGCCGGCGAGATCGCGGCCGAAATCGGCAAGAAGGTCGCCATCAAGGCTCAGGTCCTGGTTGGCGGTCGCGGTAAGGCCGGCGGCATCAAGTTGGCCGAAGGCAAAGAAGAAGCCACCGCCCGCGCCAAAGAGATCATCGGAATGGACATCAAAGGTCTGACCGTGGGCAAGGTGCTGGTCGAAGAGGCGATCGACATCGCCAAGGAGTTCTACCTGGGCATCACCCTGGACCGCGCTCAGGCGACCCACGTGATCATGTTCAGCACCATGGGCGGTGTGGACATCGAAGAGGTCGCTGAGACCCACCCCGAAGCGATCATCAAGGTTCCCGTAAACCCCCAGCAGGGTCTGCTCGAGCACCACATCCGCGAAGTCTGCTACGCTTTCCCGCTCGAGAAGCAAGAGCGTAAGGATCTGGCTGTGTTTGTCCGCACCCTGTTCAACCTCTACATCGGCAAGGACTGCACCATCGCCGAGATCAACCCGCTGGCCATCACCACCGAAGGGCGCATGGTTGCTGCCGACGCCAAGGTGAACTTCGACGCCAATGCTCTGTTCCGTCACCCGGAACTCGAGTCGATGGCGGAAGAGACCGAAGAAGAGGGCGACCCTATCGAGCTCAAGGCTAAGGAAAAAGGCCTGGCTTACGTCCGCCTCGACGGCGAGATCGGCATCATCGGCAACGGCGCCGGTCTGGTCATGGGAACCCTCGACGAAGTGAATCGTGTGGGCGGCAAGCCCGCCAACTTCCTCGATGTGGGCGGCGGCGCTTCCGCCAAGGTCGTCACTAACTCGCTCGAGCTGGTGCTGTCCGACCCCAACGTCAAGGGTGTCCTGTTCAACATCTTCGGCGGCATCACCCGTGGCGACGAAGTGGCCCGGGGCATCATCGAGGGCACCAAGGTGCTCAACATCGACCGTCCCCTGGTGATCCGCCTGTCCGGCACCAACGAGGCCGAAGGCCGCGCTATCCTTAAGGAAGCCGGCATCGAGACCGCGGCGACCATGGAAGAGGCGGCGACCAAGATCGTCGCCCTGACCCGATAACGTCAAGGGAGCATAACGAACATGAGCATTTACATCGATAAGAACACCAGAGTTCTGGTTCAGGGATTCACCGGCAAGGAAGGCTCTTTCCACGCCCAGCAGATGATCGACTACGGCACCCAGGTGGTGGGTGGAGTTACCCCCGGTAAGGGCGGACAGAAGCACATGGACCGTCCCGTCTTCGACACCGTCGAAAAGGCCGTGCGCGAGACCGGAGCCAACGCCTCTATCATCTTCGTCCCTGCCGCTTACGCTGCCGACGCCTGCTCGGAAGCGATCGAGTCCGGTCTGCAGACCGTGATCTGTATCACCGAAGGTATCCCGATCAACGACATGGTTCCCGTGCGCGACCGCGCTCACTCTAAAGGTGTGCGTCTGATCGGGCCTAACTGTCCCGGTTTGATCACTCCCGGCGAGTGCAAGATCGGCATCATGCCCGGCAACATCTTCACCCCCGGACCGGTCGGCTTCGTCAGCCGCAGCGGAACCCTGACCTATCAGGCTGCCGATGCTCTGTCCCGGGCCGGCTACGGCCAGTCCACCTGCGTAGGTATCGGTGGCGACCCGATCATCGGTACCCAGTTCAAAGACTGCGTGGCCGCCTTCGCCAAGGACGAGAAGACCAAGATCATCGTCATGATCGGTGAGATCGGTGGCTCGGCCGAAGAAGAAGCCGCTGCCCTGGTCAAGGAGCTCGGCGTTCCCGCCGTGGCGATGATCGCTGGACGCACTGCCCCTCCCGGTAAGCGCATGGGTCACGCCGGCGCTATCGTTTCCGGTTCGTCTGGAACCGCCGCCGCCAAGGTCGCCGCGTTCGAAGCCGCTGGAGTGGCTGTCCCCGAGACCGTGGAAGGCATGGTCGAAGAAGTTCGTAAGCTTCTCGGCGCTCCCGTCGCTCGCTAAGAACGCTCTGGTCGCTCTGCGACTGACCTGAAAAGAACAGACTTCCGGGTGCGCCCGGAAGTCTGTTCTTTCTTGAGCAGATTTCAAATATTTTGCCTTTGCCGGAAGGCGACAAACTTAGCGTTGAAGCGTGTTGCGGCCCCAGAACAGCTGTGTTATAGTACGCCCGTGCCAAGGCCAAGCCAGTGTCGGCAGGCCGCCCGGGGGGGTAACGCGCGCGTAAGCCCCTACAAATCTTAACGATGCCTTCGGAGGAGTTTGTTATGCAGAGAAACGATCTATTCTGGGATATTTTCAAGAAGAGCGGGTCCCCTGACGCCTACCTCCTATACAAGGAATCGCAGGACTCGGCAGAGTAAAAGATTTTCGAAACCCCTCCCGATGCGGAGGGGTTTTCCTTTTCTATGGCTAGATTCAACGCACTTATCCTCATCTGTCTTTTTCTCTCCGGCCTGTCCATTGCGCAAGCGCAAGAGGCTAAGCCTGCCGCCAAGAAACCTCGCGACATCCAGTTCGAGGCGGACCAGGTGGACTACGACGAAGCTGCCAAGCGTGTACGCATGGTAGGTAAGGTCAAGTTCACCTCCGAGGGCTCGACCCTGACCGCGCCCGTGGCAGAGTATCAGACGGAAAAGCAGATCGCGGATTTTCAAGGCGGCGTCAAGATGGTGGGCGAGCAGTCCACGGCTACCGGCAAGGAGATGCGGGTCTGGTACGGTGAGTCTCGCGGTAAACTGAAGGGCGATGTCCGAATCGTCTCCCAGAATACCGGTAAGCAGCCCGGCGATAAGTCCGAGCCGACGGTGATTCTGTGCACCGAACTCGACTACAACTGGAAGACGGAAGAAGGCGTCGCTAAGGGCGGGGTCAAGATGCGACAGGGGATCAAGCGCGCCTTCGCGGATCGGGCCGAGATCTACCAGAAGCGCAACGAAGTCCTCCTGATCGGAAACGTGAGGGTCGAGCAGGGCGATGGCGACTGGCTAACCGCCTCTCGAGCTATCTACGACACCGAGAACCAGACCGTGCGGGCCGAAGGTCGTGTGGTCGCCAAAACCCGGCTAGAGCCGGAAAAGGAAGAGCCGAGCAAAGCCGCTGCGCCCGTCAAGGCAGCCCTGCCCCAGCCGATGCTGGCTGAACCGCCTTACGTGCTCCTCCCGATGAGAGACCTGCCGGTGCTTCCTCTGCCCTGGATGGAGCAGAAGATCGTCCCCGAACAGCTGCCCTGACGGCGCCGCGGGACTCGCCAGAGAATCCCCTTTGGCCAGCTTGAAACTTCAAGGAAACGGGAAGGAGCGCGTAAGTGCTCCTTGAACCGGCCTCAATGCAGCGTCCTCAGTCCCCTTGTCGTTTCTCCCTCCGTTCTTCGCGTCGAGGGTTCCGCCAGCAGCTTTTAGCCCTTGGACTGCTCGGTCTGACCCTGGCAGGCGTTCCCGCCCAGGCGGCTGAGGATGGCGAGACGAAGGTCGTGGCTCAGGCCTCCACCGGCCCCCTGATCGAATGGCAGGACGAAGCGGACGCGATGGCTTCTGAGTCGGATTTGTACCAGCGGATGCGCTACGCGGCCCAGGTGGCGGCCGCCGTGCAGGGCTCGTCGGAGCAGTCCGCGCTGGCCAACGGCCTGGCTCGCAAGGTTGACGAAGTCGTGGCGACCACCTTCACCCGCTTGGAGAGCTATCCGACCCTGGCCCGAGTGCACAGTCACGAAGAGCCGACCTGGTTAGGCGACCGGGGAGACGCTACCGCTCAGGCGGTGCTGGCTCTGGCATCGCTCGAGCGCTGGAAGAGCGACCCGCTGCGCCGCGCTACCCTACAAAAGCTGTCCGCCGGCCTGGCGGCGCTGCAGCGCAAAGACCGCCTGGAGTACCCCTTCGGGGCGCACCTGAGCTGGGACGACCTCGAGCCCATGGCCGCCGTGGACGACGGCAGCCGCGTCCCTTCGACCCTGTTCCAGACCCGTCGCGCTTTTGCCGTGGAAGCGCTGGCCAGGGCTTCTCAGGTGCTATCGGACAAGAACCTGCTTCTCTCCGCCGAACGAGAGGCGCTGGGAATGTCGACCCATCTGGTCGTCCAGGGGAAGCCGCTGGAAGGGTTTTCTCCCCAGCCCGTTTTCAGTAGCGATTCGACGGTCATGATCCCGACGGTGCGCGGTTTTCTCGCTCTCTATCAGGCCACCGACAAGAAGGTCTACGCGGACCTTGCCGCTCTGGGGGCCGTCGGCGCCGGGTCCTCGGCCGAGTGGAAGCCGCTGCTCGAGGAGATCGCCAGGACGCCGGCGGCTTCGCTCTTGCAGGCGCGTCCCGACGGGGACCCGATCACCTTCCAGGTGATGGAAGCCGAAGAGGGCAAGGTCGTCAACAAAGCCATCGAGACTCTGGGCTTCGAAGGCCCGCTGGGCCAGCGGGCCGCACTCGCCGCGATGGGCCGCGAGAACACCTTCTGGATGCGCTTCGACGTGCCCACCGAAGACGACTACGTTTTCTATCTGACCTATCTGCAGAGCGATATCGGAGGCGGCTTGGTATCGGTGATGATGCGTATCGACGGCGACAAGATTTTCCAGGTGCCGCTGGGCGATGTCGACGGACGCCCCATCATGCGCCGCAAGTTCGTCGACGGACCCAGGCCGCTGCGAGCCGGTCCGCACTCTTTCGGCATCCGTTTTTCGGGCCTGCTGATGACCAAGCCCGCCCTGTTGGACTCGGTCATCGTGCAGCCTGCCGTCGAGCGACGGGAATTCACCACGGCCGACGGGGACCGACTGGTCGTCCTGCGCAATGTCACCGGGGCGACCGCTCGAACGGACCGGGCCGCCTTCGAGCCGTGGCCGCCCAAAGAAGAGATGGTGGTCGATGGCGACGGAGCGCCGGCCAAACTGGGCCACGCCGAGGACCGCCGACGTCGCAAACACTTTCTCACCTTGCCCGCCTACGGCGTGGCGATTTTGAAACTGGCGCCGAGCGCCACGGAGGCAGAATAGATGACGGAGCTCAACCTGGGTGGATTCAGCACCGAAGGGTTCCTGGAAGAGTCGGCCAGCCTGGACCAGATGTCCGCGCTGGAAGTCGTGCGCTTGATGAACCGTCAGGAAGAGGTCGTTCGCGCGGCTCTGCTGGCTGCTGAAGAGAGCGTAGCCGTGGTGGTCGAGAAGGTGGCCGAGGCGTTCCGAAGGGGCGGGAAGCTCTTCTATATCGGAGCCGGAACCAGTGGGCGGCTGGGCTTGCTGGACGCCTCGGAGTGCCCTCCCACCTTCGGTTCCCCCCCGGAGCAGGTGCAGGGGATCCTGGCCGGTGGGCTGACCGCCTTCGAACGCGCCGTAGAACACGCCGAGGACAGGCCGGAAGACGGCGCTCGTGAACTGCGTCGACGCGGACTGACCGCCATCGACTGCGTGGTAGGCATCTCGGCTTCGGGACGGACCCCTTATGTGATGGGAGGGTTAGAGGAAGCGCGCCGCGTGGGCTCTTTCACGGCCGGAGTGTTCTGTAACCCCGACGCCCTGATGCGCCCGCTTTGCGACCAGCCGATCTATCTGGCCACCGGGCCCGAGGTGATTACCGGGTCGACCCGACTGAAGGCGGGAACCGCTACCAAACTGGTTCTCAACCAGATCACCACCGGAGCTATGATCGGGTCGGGACGAGTGCTCGGCAACCTGATGGTCTCGCTGACCCCGACCTGTGAAAAGCTGGTTGACCGCTCGGTGCGCATCGTGGCTAAAGCCGTGGGATGCGAGCGCGATCAGGCTCAGCAGTTCCTGGAGAAGGCGGAGGGCAGCATTCCGGTCGCTATCCTGCTAGCCAAAACTAGCCTGAGCGCCGATGAAGCGCGCGCCTCCTTAGAGAGCGAGCCGCTCAACCAGTTACTCTCTCGGCTGGGTAACGGCTAGATCTTCCAGCAGACGGCGGCGCTGAGCGCGGCCAGGGCTGCGGCGCCGGCGATCATCTTGGCCGAACGGCGCTTGAGTCGGCGGCCGGTTTCTCGATCCTCGATCGGCTGCATGGCCGGGCCGCTGTAGTCGATCTCCTGAAACGCCAGGGCAACGCAGGTTCGCTGACGGGCCTGGAACAGGTTCAGATAGGCGAAAAAGAATGGGATCGAGGTCGTGGCGTGCACCCACGCGTCGGGCTGCTGAACCTTGTTGAGCCCCACCACGGCAAAAGCGATCACCAGAGAGCTGTAGCCCAGGACCTTCCGCTTGCGCACTTCGTTGTCGTTGAGGTTCTGGCAGCCGCACGCTTCTTTGGTCCTACAGATCGTTTCAGACATGGCGCTCGCTTCGTAAAAATCCAACGGTATCCTGGCCCCATCGAAGTGGGCGGCCGTGCTGCCCGCTGCCCGACGTCAAGAAGCTTTAATAAAAGCCGACCTGAGACAGAGAAGGTATCTTCTATAGAGAATAAAAGTTTCCTAAATCGGGGAGCATCGGAGAAAGACTCCCCGAGGTAACACAGCCCATCTCAGGAGACTTTTATGTTTGGAAAACTCGCTGCTGACGCTCTCGGACTTTCCGATATCGGAAAGATCATCGCTCCCGCCGATTTTGGCAAGACCGACTCGGACGACTACGTGATGCACGAAGAGGGAGAAAAGATCTACTTCCTGATCAAGTCGAAGAGTGACGAGTACTGCTTCACCGACCGGGCGCTGATCCACCTCGACGGCACCTCGGCGATGAGCAAGAAACGCATGCTCTATCGTTACCCCTACGGCTACTACCGTCTGCACAACGTCAAGCTCGAGACCGCCGGTACGGTCGACCTGGACGTCGAGCTAAAGTTCTACTTCGAAGAGAAGTCGTTCTCCGTCGACGTCGACAAGAAGCAGATCGAACAGCTCAAGGATCTCTACAAGACGCTGATCAAGATCGCCGAGATCCAGACCGAGAACCGGACCTACATGGACATGGCCGACCGTTCGTTAGAGTTGACCATCCAGGCGCTGAGCCGGACCAACAAAAACGACATGGAACTGGATCAGGCCGCCGCCAAGATCAACGAGTTTGCCTGGGGCTGGATGAACAAGACCCGCAACCAGTACGTGGTCAAAGACTTCAGCGCCGTCTTCGAAAAGTTCATCAACAACTAGCCGGTTATCCCTAACCGGATCAAATTAGGAGAGGCTCGTCTCGGTAGGAGAGGCGGGCCTCTCTTCCTCCACCCCCAGCCCCAGGAACCGCAGCAGCCCCAGGCCTCGGCCGTTCCAGTTGGCCTCGACCTCGAAGGTCTCGCCGCCGAAGGGAAAGCGCAGCCGCCGCGAGTGCAGCAGGAGCCGCTTGACCCCAAACTCGGCCAGAAACTTGGGGTTCAGCTGGGTGTCGCCGTGCTTTCGGTCGTTGATGATCGGATAGCCCCAACCTTTCAGGTGACGCCTCAACTGATGAGTGATGCCCGAGCGAGGGCGCAGGCGAACCCGCGACAAACGAGTCTTCGGGTAGCGGCCTAGCGCGACGTCGAGTTCGGTCTGGGCGATCACCTCGACCATCGATTGGGCCGGCTTGTCGTCGAGTGGTCGTTCGATCAGGAACTGCTGTCCCGGCTCGAGCGGCGGCCATCCCCGCACCACGGCCTCGTACTCTTTCTCCACCAGTCGCTCGGCGAAGGCGTTAGAAAGCTCGCGGGCGGCGTCCTTGTTGAAGGCCATCACGATGACTCCCGAGGTCTGGCGGTCCAAGCGGTTCACGGGAACCACCTCGGGTCCCAGCAGGTCGCGCATGACGGCGACCAGGGTGTGCCGGTCGTTGGCGCCACGGGCGCGGTGCACCACCATACCCGAGGGCTTGCTGACGGCCACCCAGTCGTCGCTGCGGGCCAGAATGTCAGGAGGGTTCACGAGCGTCTAGTCTTCTTCCGTCAGGGAACGAGCCCAGTCGGTCTGGAGGAAGTCGTTCCCCTCGTTGTCTTCGATCTCGTTCTCGAGCAGGATGACCTCGGTTTGGCCGCCGGTGATCAGGTCGGCGGCATTGTCGTGCATCCGATTGCGACGGACCATCCCGGTCGTGTCGTAGGCCCAGACGGCCGCGAACGAGTTGTTGAAGATGGTGTTGTCGAAAACCACCAGGTCTTTGACTCCCATGGCGTAGACGCCAGCGGCTCCACAGCCGTCCAGGCTGCAGCCGGTGACTCCCACCTGCTGGCTGTCCCGAACCTCGACCACCGCCCCTTCGCAGGCGTACTCTTCGTTGGGCTTCTGATGGCGAGCTTTCAGATTCTTGATCTGCACCCGCTCGCTGCCTTTGACGGCAAAGACCGGGTCGTCGAGGTTCGAAAGGACCACCTCGACTCGGCCTTCCCCCTCCAGGGTGATGTTTTTGAGGCCTGAGACCGTCAGCGCCCGGTGGGTACGATAGGTGCCGCGTTCGAAGACCACGCGGTCGCCATCCTTGAGGTTCGAGAACATCTCGGGGAGACGATGAGCTTTGCCGGGGGTGACTCGCAGGGTGTCGGCGGTCACCGCGCTACTGAGCAGCAGTACGGTGAGTCCGAGGGAGGTCGCATATTTCATCCCTTCGCCTTCCTAACCGGGGGAGGAGGCTCCTGTCTGGGCGGCTCCTGTTCTTATCCTGGTGGCTCCGAGGATTCTAGTCCGTCCGTCCGGAAATCGGGCGGTATGGATCTGAGCTCTCTGGTGAACCCGCAACGACTGCGCGTACTGCAAGAAACCTCCTTGATGGACTCGCTTCCCGAGCCTGCGTTCGAACGTTTCGTCCGCATGGCCGCCCGGGTTACGGACGCGCCGACCGCGCTGGTGTCGTTGGTCGATGAGCGCCGCCAGTTTTTCAAGGCTCAACTGGGCTTGCCCGAGCCGTGGGCAACCCGACGCGAGACCCCGCTGACCCACTCGTTCTGCAAGTTTGTGGTCGCCTCGGGAGAGCCGCTGGTGGTAGAGTCGGCCGCTGACCATCCCTGGGTCAAAGACAACCTGGCGGTGAGCGAGATCGGCGTCCAGGCCTACCTGGGAGCGCCTATCGAACTCGACGGTGAATACCTCGGGTCCCTCTGCGTGATCGATGGTAAGCCTCGCAAGTGGTCCGACGAGGATCAGGAGGCGATGCGCGACCTGGCCGACGCGGTGAATACGGAACTCAAGCTTCGCCGGAGAAACCTCGAACTCGGGGTCGAGCGCGATGCGGCTCGTACCCTGGCAGAAAGCTGGAGTGAATTCCTGGGGCGGGCGGGGCACGAACTTCGGACCCCTCTGCAAGGCGTGCTCCTTTCCACCGAAATGGCCGCTCTGGACCCCGGGTTGGAGGGGGGGACGCGACGCCTGGTCGAGGCCGCCCTGTCCAGCGCTCAGGCGATGAGGAAACTGCTCGACGACGTGCTTCACCTGCATCGCCTGAACCTGGGCCTGCAAGAGATTCAACAAGACGACATCTCCTTGCCGGAGCGTTTCCGCTGGTTAGAGGCCGAGCTGAACGTGGCGGGACGCCGCTTGAGTTTTCTGGCTGACGACAGTCTGGATTCGGTCATTCGGGTCGACTGGGGCAAGCTGCACCGAATTTTGGTCCATCTGGTTAGCAATGCGGTAAAGTTCACCGAAGGCGACATCACGGTCCGGGCCCGCCGGGATCGCGACCAGCTGATCCTGGAGGTAGAAGACCAGGGTCGAGGGATGAGCGAGGCGCAGGAGAGGATCGCTTTCGAACCGTTCGGTCGGCTACAGCACGGCGGGGCTGGGACCGGACTGGGGCTCTCTCTGGCTCGCCGTCTGGCGGTTGCCCTTGACGGCGAACTGGTGCTGGACCGCGACTACGAAGACGGCTGCCTGTTTCGAGTCTCTCTGCCTTACGAGGCGCCGCCGGTTGGAGAGCCCGGCCCCACCTCGCTGAGCGTGGCCGTGCCGCGCCGTCAGGTGCTGGTGGTGGACGACCACCAACTCAATCTCGAACTGTTCGAGACCCTGCTGACCTCTTTAGGGCAGACGGTTTCGACCGCCATCAGCGGACGCCAGGCTCTGGAACTGCTGGAGGGAGGCGAGTTCGACCTGGTGCTGATGGACCTTCAGATGCCGGGACTCAGCGGCTACGAAACGCTGGCCAAGATCGCTCGGCGTCCCGGTCAGCGGGTGATCGGGATGAGCGCCGGGTCGGTGGGAGAGGCCACGCGGATCGCCAAAGACGCGGGCTTCGACGACTTTCTTCCCAAGCCGGTCAGCCGCCAGGACTTGATGCGGGTGGTGCTGGGCTAAGCCCCGCCTATCCCTTTGGATGCTTCGGTCCGGCTTCTCCAGGGCTCATAACTGAGGTTATGAGAAAAGCGATCATTCCCGTTTTGGCGTTTGGCCTGGTCACCTTCGGTGGCTGTCAGAAGAACGACCCCGCCGCGACACCCACGGCAGCAGCCACCGCTGCCGCAGAGCCTGCGGCGACCCCATCGGTAACTCCGAGCGGGCTACCGGACGCAGGTCCGACCAGCAGCGCCTTTTCTACTCCGACCCCTGACGACGAGACCATCGTCCAGGTCAATATGGTGCGGGGGTACGTGACCCTCTATGTCAACGACCAGTCGGTGGGCAAGTTTGGTAAAGAGGGGATCCTGGGTGGAGAGCCAGGGGAGGGCCTGGGACGGCAGAGTATCAAGCCGCTGGTTCGGCCCGGTCTGAATAGTTTGCGCGTGGCCTGGAGCGAGGAGACTCCTCCGATCGGTGAGGTCCACGTCTCCTACTCGGCCGGCGACGGCTATCGCGAAATCGCGACGTTCAAGATGGATCCGACGTCGTCGCAAGCGACCGGCGACCAGAAGATAGATTTCTCCGTTCCGGACTCGAAGACTTCCGCCCCGACCGGAACTCCAACCCCCGGAGGAACGCCTCAGACTGCTGCGAGTCAGCAGACCCCCGCTCAGGCGGGTCCAGGCTCGCGGGCCAAGCAGACTCTGATGACGGTGAATCTGACCAAAGGGAACGCCACGGTCTGGATCAACGGAAACCAGGTGGGAAGTTACTCGGCTGGTCTGCTGCCGCTCGATGTCAGCGATAAGGTGAAGTCCGGCGAGAACAAGATGAAGGTCACCTGGACCGACAGCACGCCTCCCCTGGGGTCCGTCGAGATCTCTTATGCCACCGAGCCGAGCAAGTTTGCCACCGTGGCCAACTTCGAGATGAACGTCTTTAGCAAGGCGGGGACGAACGAGCCAGCCGAGGTGACGTTTACCTTGCCCTGAGCCCCAGGGGAGGGAAAAGAAAAAAGGCCTCGCCCCTGTTGGGAGCGAGGCCTTTTCTTTTTGACGAGACTACTCTTTAGGAGCAGCCGCCTGGGTCTTTTCGACGTCGTCCCAGATCCGGTTAGTCAGAAAGCGCACCTTCTGGTTCGAATACTCGAGTCCGGCCTGGGCGGTGTCGTCCCGCAGGTCTTCGTCGAGCTTTTCCACGGTGGTGGGGTTATTGCCGCCCAGCGAGGCCCAGATAGAGCGCTGGATGACGATGGTGCGGTGCATCAGCGGTTTCAGGACCGGCTTGAAACCGCCGTCCCGGTCCAGGCGAAGCCCGGCCCACAGGTTGCGAATGGCGGTCTCGTAGCGGCTAACGTCCTGGGCCACTTCGTAGTCGACGCCGGCGCCCATGGCGGGCGGGTCGAGTTCGAAGTCCAGGCAGTAGCCGCGTAGCGGCATCGAGGTCGATTCACCCGGCTGAAGGGTGAACTTCAGGGTGTCTTCGAGCATGATCGGCTGGGCCTTCTGCTCCTTGTCGGTCAGCACGATACCGGGGACGATGTCCACGGTCAGAGCCCCCTTACCGTTGTTGGTGAAAGTGGCGTCGAGCATCTCGCCAGCGACGGTACCTTTGCCGGTCCAGTCGATGTCGAGTCCGTCCGCCTCCTCGCTCAGGACCGCCGCTGAAGCGGCCCTGACAGTGGAGACGGCCGAGCCGTCCTGAGCGTAGGCTAGCGGCGCCAGGGCCAGCCAGAGGACGACGAGAGCGGTTTTGAACTTACGCATAGTCGTGTTTCTCCTCTTTCCTTTCCTTAGCGTCGTTTCCGCAGGCCGAAGTCGTCATCATCGACGTTCTCCCAGCCGGCTTCGTTGATCAGGTTATCTGCGTTGTCTTCGACCTTCCGTCTCAGGAAGCCCTCGACCAGGTCGGTGTCGTCCTGGGCCAGGGCCGACCCGAGAATCAGCTCGGCGTCGCCGCCGATTTCGCCGATGGCGCGAGCCCGCACGGTGGTGAAGATAGACGTCACCTCGGGCAGGTTCACGAAGCCGTCGGGGTCGTTGATGTAGGCGGGACCGGAACCGATGGCGACACCGTCAACCTCGACGTTGATGGGACGGTCGGGGGTACCGATGGTGCCGTTAGGTGCCGTGATACCGAGTTCGTTGGTGATGACGTTGCCGGTGCCGTTCGGGTTGAGGATGTCCCCAGCCGAAACGATAGCGGTGTTGCCGTTCGAGGCGTCGATGGTGCGGTCGATGATGATATCGCCCGAGCCTTCGGTGACCAGCACGGCGTCGCGGCCGACGGTGGTGTCGGCTGCCACTTCGAGGTCGCCGTTCTGAGCCACGATCTGCATGTCGCGTCCGGTGGTCGGCCCGTTGACGGTGGTGGTGATGGCGGTCACCTGGTCAACCAGGCGCACGCCGCCGTCGGTGTCGGTGACATAGGTGTCACGACCCGAGTCGAACGAGAGGTCCTGGGTGTCGACCTTGATCGGGTTGTCGCCGTTGCCGATGTCGCCGCCGGCCTGCAGGCCGAGAGCGTTGTCGACGTTCAGCTGGCCGTTCGGGCCCTGGGTGATGTCGCCGCCGGCGCGGATGACCGCGTTGTCGCCATCGCCGTCGCGACCGGGGTCGCGGTCGGTGCCGCCGACGTCGATCTGGCTGTTGCCCAGGTTGACGTCGCCGTCAGCGACCAGTTCCAGGTCTTCGCCGGTGGTCAGGTTGCTGTCGACGTTGAGGTCGCCGTTCTGGGCTTCCACCGCCAGGTCGCCGTCAGCGCCGGAGCCGTTGGGGGCGACCGTGAGGTCGACCGCGCGGACGCCGTCGATGATGTTGACGCCGCCGTCGGTGTCGCGCAGGTAGGCGTTGCCGTTGTTGCCGGTGCCGTTGGCATCGACAGCGACGTTGACTGCGTCGAAGGTGAACGGAGCCGCCGGCGTTCCGATGTTCCCGTTGAGGGTCTCGAGGCCGAGGCTGTTGTCGACGTTCAGCGTTCCACCAGCGGCCTGGTTGATGTCACCGGCAGCGGAGATGACGGCGTTGTCGCCGTCGCCGTCGCGACCGGGGTCACGGTCGGTTCCGCCGACGTTGATGTCCACGGCGCCCAGGTTGACGTCGCTGGGGTTGCCGTTGCCGTCGGTACCGCGAGCCACCAGCTGCAGGTCTTCGCCGGTGGTGATGCCGGTGTTGACGTTCAGGTTGCCGTTCTGCGAGGTCAGCGACAGGTCACCCGCGGTGGTGGCGTCGGCGCCGGTTGCGCCGACGGTCACGTTGACCGCGGTGACGGTGTCGACCAGGTTGACGCCGCCGTTGGTGTCGGTGAGGTAGGCGTTGCCGCCGGTCCCGTTGTTGTTGGCGTCACCGGCGTTGACGGCGACGTTCACCGCGTCGAATCTCAGCGGCTGGCCGACCGTTCCGATGTCTCCATCGGTGGTCTGCAGCCCCAGGCTGTTGTCGACGTTCAGCTGACCGTTCGGTCCCTGAGTGATGTTGCCGCCAGCAGTCAGCACCGCGTTGTCGCGGTCACCGTCGCGACCGGGGTCGCGGTCGGTGCCGCCGACGTTGATGACGGAGTTGCCCAGGTTCAGGTTTCCGCCCGCCGTCAGCTCGAGATCCTCACCGGTGGTGACGTTGGCGTTGACGTTGATGTCGCCGCCGTTCTGAGTCGCCAGGGCCAGGTCGCCCGCCACGCCGTTAGGACCGACGTTCTGGGTGACCGCGGTGACGTTGTTCACCAGCGTCACGCCGCCGTTGGTGTCGACCAGGTAGGCGTTGCCGTTGTCCACGTTCGGCGCGGAGCCGGCGTTGACGACCAGACCGACGGAGTCGAACTCCAGCGGGTTGGCCTGGCTGCCGATGTTGCCGTTTCCGGTCTGCAGACCCAGGTTGTTGTCGACGTTCAGCTGACCGCCGTTGACCTGGGTGATGCTTCCGGCCGCCGAGATGACCGCGTTGTCGCGGTCACCGTCGCGACCGGGGTCGCGGTCGGTGCCACCGACGTTGATGTTGACCGCGGTGGTGGTTCCCAGGTTGACGTTGCCGTCATCGCCGGAGCCGTCCGTGTCGCGGGCGATCAGCTCGAGGTCTTCGCCGGTGGTGATGCCGGTGTTGACGTTGAGGTTGCCGTCGTTGCTGACGACCGAGAGGTCGCCGTCAGCGCTGGCGGGGCCGCCGCTCTGTCCCACCGTGGCTTCGAAGCCGGTCACGGTGTCGACGATGTTGACGCCGCCGGCGGTGTCGTTGAGGTAGGCGTTGCCGGCGTTGGCACCGTTGGCGTCGATAGCCAGGTTGTCGGTGTCGAACTCTAGCGGGTTGCCCACGCTGCCGATGTCGCCGTTGGTGGTCTCGAGACCCAGGTTGGTGACCGCGATGGTTCCGGCATCTTGAGTGATGTCGTTGCCGGCCTTGATCACCGCGCTGGTGGCGGTGATGGCGCCGCTGTCGAGGTTGACGTCACCGTCGGCGGTCAGGTCCAGACCGGTGGTCGCCGTGACGTCGCTGTCCACGGTCAGGTTACCGTTGGTGGCGTTGACAGCCATATTGTTGGCGGTGTTGCCCGTAACGGTGTCCTTCGTGTTGTCCGTGATGTCAACGCCGGTCACGCTGTTCACCAGGGTGACATCGCCATCGATATTGTTCACGTTGACGTTGGTGCCGGTGAAGTCAAGAGCCAGTTGGTTGGCATCGACCCGAATCGGGTTGGCCGCGCTGCCAGAGGCTTCGCCAGCTGAGAGACCCAGGCCGTCGGCGCGGATCACGCTCTCTACGAACACGCCGTCTTCGGTGCGACCCACCTGGGTGATAGCGCCGTTTCCGTTGTTATCGCTGTCCGCGATGATTACGGCGTTACCACCAGCGATCACGTCGTTCTGCAGGTTGATGTCTCCGGTCGCCGTCAGGTTCATGTCCGTACCGGCGGTGGCGGGGCCTTCGGCCGTCAGGCTGTAGCCGTCGCCGTTACCGTCGGCGCCGACCACGTCGACCTGCAAAGAGCCGCCGGCCTGAGCGCCGCTGACCTCTTCGAAGACGCCGCGGACGTCGGCAGACAGAACCAGATCCTGAGTCCCGTTGGTCTGGATGTTGATGTCGCCGCCTGCGCGCACCGCGAGGGCCGCGGTGTTGACGATGAGCGGGTTATCGCCCGCCGTGCCGATGTCACCGCCCACCGCGATACCGATCTCCTCTGCGGTCAGGGTGGAAGGAGCGTTGATGACCAGGCTGCCGTCGCCGTTCTCGTCCTTGTCGGCGACAATCACCAGGTTGCCGTTGTTGACGGTGATGTCGGCGCCGGGGCCGTTCGCCGTACCGATGATGACGTCGTCGCTCGCCACCAGGTCCATTCCGCCGTTAGCGGTCAAGGGCGTCTGGATGGTAAGGTCGGCGTCGTCGCCGCCAGCCGCTTCCAACTGCACGGTTCCGCCGATGACGGTGGGAGCTCCCGCGGCGCCCACGGTGTCGCCCGCCGCGGTAGCGGTCACGGTGTCGATGAGCGTAACACCGCCATCAACATCGCGGACGTTGACGCTGCCGCTAGGAGCGTCGATGGCCAGGTTGGCGGCGTCGATCTCGATCGGCGTGCCGCGGTCGTTTTCGCCGCCCGGGGTTCCGATGTCGCCGGTGCCAGCGGCAAGTCCCACGTTCTCGGCGCTAATGATGCCGGTGGCGCCAGGCGTACGAGTGATGCTGCCGTCAGCGTCGAGCACAATCGTCGCACCGACGCCTTCAGCGCTGACATCACCGTTGGTGTGGATGATGTCGCCACCGGAGACCAGGGCGATATCGCCGTTAGTCGAGGTGACTCCATTGTTGGCCGCATCGATCGTCAGGTCACCACCCGCTTCGACGCGGTAGTCGCCACCTGCGCCGTTGCCATCGACCGTGTCGTTGGCTGCAGTTGCGGTCACGCTATCGACCAGGGTGACATCATCGGTTTCGGCGATGAAGACCGTTCCGCTCGCCGTCGCGGCCAGTTCGTTGGCGTTCACCTGGATCTCGGCGCCGTTGGTGCCGACGTTGCCGTTGGTGGCTTGCAGGCCGACCCCGTCTCCGGTGATGAGCCCTGCGCCGATGATGTCGGAGTCAGCGACCAGGACAGCGTTTCCGTTGTTGGCGGTGACGTCGCCATTGACGACGATATCTCCGCCGTCGTTGGCAATGAGGCCGACGTCGCTAGCGGTGACATCATCGGTGACGGTGATGTCGCCGTCGTTGACCAGACGGTAGTCGCCGCCAGCGGTGTTGCCGGTGATGGTGTCGTTGAGCGCGGTAGCGACCACGGTGTCGACGATTTCCACGTCACCGGTGTTGCTCACGTAGGCGTCGTCGCCGGCGTTGATGGCTATGGCGTCGGTGTCGGTGAGGACGTTCTGGCCGGTGGTTCCGATGCTGCCACCGGCACCCAGACCGACGGCTTCGGCGGTGATGGTTCCGGTGCCGTCGGCGGTGATGTCGCCATCGGCGTCGAGGACGACGTTGCCGCCGGCTCCGTTGACGGGAGTCGCGGTGATGTCGCCGTTGACGGCGATGTCTCCGCCGTCGTTGGCGATGAGGCCGACGTCGCTGGCGGTGACATCATCGGTGACGGTGATGTCGCCACTGTTGACCAGGCGGTAGTCGCCGCCAGCGGTGTTGCCGGTGACGGTGTCGCCGACGACGGCTCCGTTGACTACCGAGGTTGCGGTGACGGAGTCGACCACGTTGACGTCGCCGGTGTTGCTCACGTAGGCGTTCGTGC
>JAEXNA010000077.1 GCA_023447635.1 Vulcanimicrobiota bacterium
TCTTGTCGTCGGCTGCGTCTGATTTGTATAAGTGACTGGCCGTAGACGACCCCGGCCAGCGGTAGAGTGAGAGCGGCCCATAGCGGCACACGAGAGGCGCGGGCGACCAGCAGTCCGTCCAGCGCAAAGAAGAGGTAGAGCAGCGCTCCCCAGAGCGGGGAGCCCAGTCCGCTGACCAGCAAGGGAAGCCAGAGGAGCGAGGAGGTGGCCAGGGCTGACAGGACCGCTAGCAGGGGCCGGTAGCCGGTGGCCGCGTAGGCGTTTTTCTCCAACCCTCGGACCAGGCCCCCCAGCCCGTGGAACCAGCGCAGCGACATTTGCTCCTGACCCATCAGCACGAACTGGCGACCGCCTCGGGCTTTGACCATCATGCCGAGAAAGCCGTCGTCCACCACCTGAAGTTGCAGCGGCTCTAACCCTCCCAACTGCTCTAGCATCGAGCGGGTGAGCAGAGTGAAGGCGCCCACGCCCAGGAAGCGGTAACGTGAACGATGGAGGGAGGCGGGCCGGAAGAGCACCATGAAGATAGAGGCCAGGAACGCTACCAGTGTCGGCTCCCAGAAGCCTCGAACTTCGACCCGCGGCAGAACCGCCAGATGATCGGCGCCAAGAACTTGTTGGGCGGTGACCGCTCGTCGCAACGCTTCCGGGGCGAAGATCACGTCAGCATCGGTCAGCAGCACCAGGTCGTGGCGGCAAGCCCGAGCCCCCAGGTGCAGAGCATGCACCTTGCCCAGCCAACCGTCCGGTAGCTCTCGATTTTCCAGCAGATGGAGCCGATGGCCACGAGGATGGCCTTCGGCAACCCGACGAACCGCCTCGGCGGTGCCGTCGGTCGAGCGATCGTCCACGAACACGATTTCCAGGTCGGGGTAGCCCAGATCCAGCAGGGAGGCCACCGCCGGACCCACGGTTGCGGCCTCGTCGCGAGCGGCCACCACGATCGACAGCGCCGGCAGCCGCTGAGGCGGCAGAGGAGGGAACTGTTCGAGCCGCAGCAGGCGGCGCGTCTCCCCGGCCAGGGACAGCAGCGCGCCCAAGCCTAGCGCTGGTAGGGCGATGGGCAAGTTCATCGGACAGCTTTAGCGAGGGGCGGTCAAGGCGCCTGCCACAGGCCCTAGCCCGAATCGCGCGCCTGTTCGAAAAGCGACTGCAGGCGCTCGAGGTCACGTTCGGCCAGATAGCTGAAGCTCAGGTCGCGCTGCATCAGGTTCAGGTAGAAGACGCCCCACCAGGCGCTCCACCCGGGGGGCAAGGGGCAACGGTAGAGCCGGCCGTTGAGCACCACATCCATGAAGCCGGGCCAGAACGAGCGCTTGGACCTGGCCGTGAAGCCGCTGTGAGCCCAGTCGCCCAACAGGAGCGCCCGAGGTAAACGGCAGAGCAGACCCGTTCCGTGGGGCAAGGCGTCGCTCTCCAGCACCGACGTGGCGGCTTTGGGCGGAAGCCCCTCGAGCAGGTGTCTCGAGATTTCACCTACGGCGTAGGCGTGCTCGACGGAGGGGGGCAGGATCAGACCGTTCATCGGTTTGCCGTTGAGCCGGAAGCTGCAGGTCGGAGTGGGGACCAGGTGATCGATCAGTACCTGGAGGTCCTCGCTGCGGAAAAGGCGCCCCAGCGGCCCCATCCAACTCCCTCTCGGAGCACGCAGGCGCTGTCGGCCGTCGTCGAGCTGTTCCAAGGTGAACTCGCGAGCGCCCCACTGCATCGCCCCGCCCCTGGCGATAGCCAACTCTTGCAGACGCAGCACCTCGGCCCGGTTGCCCTCGAGCCAGAGCGCGGAAACGCACTCGGAGGCGTCGTCCGGCGAGAACGGCTCGCCGTCGAAGACCAGCTGGAACAGGTCCTTGTAGACACCTACCTCGACGGTGCTGGCGCCCGAGGCCAGGGCGGCGCCCACGGCGTGCAGCATAAAGTAGGAAGGCGTGGGAAGCTGATACTTCTCCAGCAGCAGGCTGGCGCGGGCCGGGTCCAGGGTGAACTCTCCTCGAGAGTTCAACTGACCCACCCCGCCCAGTTCCGTCAAGAGTTGTTCGATGTCGGCGCTTCCGCTCATCCGCCAGGGGTTACCCACGGATACCTCTCGCTCCTGGCTGAAGGCTTAGCTCGGCCCGCTACAGAACGGCGCGTTCGTTATGGAAGAGCCATTTGAAATCCCCAAGAACTATAAGATAGAGCGTGCTCTGCAGGCCCCACTTCCGCGCGCCGTGCCCGACACGCTCAAGCGCCATCCTAAGCGCTTAGCTCAACGCGCCTCGAGTCGCCGAGCCATCTATATCATGTTGGCGTTGGCCATCATCAGCTTTGTCTTCCGCGACGCCAGGTTTTTCCAGGTCCTCGGTCTGTACTTTACTCCGCTGGCCTATCTGGAATGGATCAGCCCGCTGGTCGCTGTGCTGTGTGTATTTGGCCTGCTCGAGTGGCACCCCTGGCGGAAAGACCCCTACGTCTACCTGCGCGAGGGGTTACCGCTGGTAGGACAGGTGGTGGACCTGCGTCTCGAGGTCGCCGCGCGAGTGAACGGTCAGGACAGCCAGTGGGCCTACGACGTGTATTTCCAGGCGCTGCATCCGAGTAGCGGAAAGCCCCAGGTGTTCTGCGCTCGGTCGCCGGTCTTTGCCGGGAACCACCCGATGCTGAAGTGTCGCGTGGGCGACTGGGTGACGGCCGTCTACCTCCCCGGAAATCTTGACTCGGTCACGCTTTACGGTTTCACGGACTGCGATCCGGACAGCAGTCTGCTGGAAGAAGCTCCCAGCACTTCGGCCGGGATGGCTCTTCTGATGGTGTTCGCCGTCATCTTCGGTAGCGGCTGGATTTTCAGCAACTACACCCTGGCCGATCTGGACAAAAGCATCGCTCTGGCGGTTTGCGTGCCCGGCTTGATCATCGGGTCGGTGGCGGGCATCTTCTGGATGCGAGGCGTGCGGAAGAAGCACGAGAAGCAGCAAGAGGAAGCGCTGGCCGCAGGCCTGCCGATGGCGGGCTCGACGCATCGCCAGGGAAGCTACATTGGAGGAGCCTTGCTGGGCTCGTTCATGGGATGCCTGGGCTTTGCGGTCCTGCTGGTAGGGCTGAACGGCGTCTTTGATACGTCAGAGGCTCAGGTGCAGCAGGTTCAGGTCGTCGACACCTGGGTGACCACCCACAACGGGATCTTCCGCACCTACGACATCGAGTACATGGACCCCGAAACGGGCAAAAAGACGAAGAAGGGCGTGAGCCCCTTAGAACTCGAGCAAGAAGGCGACCTGATCGCCGAACTGCTGACCTACAAAGGCGCTCTTGGTTGGCCCCGGCAGAACATGCGAGTGCGCCCCCTGACCGCCCAGGAACTCGAGGCGGAGGATAGCCCGTAGAGCTGAAGGTTCATAGACCCCAATCGACGTCACTTCGTCAAAAAGGCCACCGGTTCCGGTGGCCTTTTTTTAGGAACGGTCGCCTCAGCGGGCTCGCACGTCGGTAATCATTCCGTTCAGGAAGGTGATGGAGATTTCGCCCTGAGCGGTCTTCATCGTTGCGTGAAAGTTGTCCACCCGCGGCAGACCGGTCGTACCTAACGGGATGGTGTAGGTCCACTCGCCGTCCACGAGTTGGACGGAAGGCGGAGGAGCGTCGAGCGGTGTCCCCTCAGGAGAAAGATAGCCGGACCCTTTGCGAACCTTGTTACCGTTGGGATAAAACGGCTCTCCCTGGGATATGGCCTGCCGCCCGTTGGGGTAGTAGTCACGGCCGATGCTGCGGATCGCCTTGCCGTTAGGGTAGACCCAGTCGCCTATCGCCCCGACGGCGCGCCCGTTGGGGTAGAGGTAGGCGAGATCGCGCCGCATCGGCTTCCCGTTCGGGTAGAGAGCGCCAGTGACTGGCACTTTGGCGGCCTTCTCTTCCTGGACCGTCTTTTGAGCCGCTGACACGGTCGCGCCCTCGGCGTACACGGTCGGCGTCACCTTCCAGGCGGTCCCGTCCGGGCTACGACCGTGGAAAGTCCGTCCTAGTGGGACCTGGGCGGGGGAGGACTGGCTGGGAAAGAACACTCCATCGAGTTTGACCACCACTGAGCGAGTCGGGTCCAGCCAGACGACCGCGTAGCCGGCGGTCGGCACGATGCTGCGGTCGCTGGTCTGTTTCTGTAGCTCCGCCCCGCTCACGAAGTCGACGGTACAGGTCGCGGGTTCAGCGGCGCCGGCGCATTCGCTGTTGGTGCGAACAGTCGCCGAAGCGGGGCAGAGCAAAGCCAGGGTTAAGGCGAGACCGGGTAAGAGTTTCATCGTGGAATCTTTGCTGTCCCGAAGAGAACTCCTCGACCCCTTCGTCGCTCTCACCTTTCCCTCATCGCTTCGCTACCAGCCCTTCACGGCGCCTCCGTCGAACTCGCGCTGCGCGACCTGTTCTACCTCGGGCGACTGGTACGACTGGACAAATTTGCCGATGCGAGGATCGGCCGCCAACTCTTTGCGAGTCACCACCAGGTTGACGTAGGGCGAATCCTTGCCCTCGACAAACAGCCCGTCTCTGGTCGAAACCAGTCCGGCCGGGCGGGCAAACGTGTTGTTGATGACGGCGATGGCGACTTTCTGGTCGTCCAGGACGCGGGGCAGTTGCGGCGCCTCGAGTTCCAGAATCTCTAACTGTTTCTCGTTTTTGACGATATCGGTAGGGCGGGGCAGCAGCCCTACGCCTTCGCGAAGGCCGATCAGCCCCTGCTTCTCGAGCAGCAGCAGAGCGCGCCCGCTGTTGGTCGGGTCGTTAGGAATGACGATCTGTCCCCCCTCGGCAAGGTTCTCGAGAGAGCGGATCTTCTTCGAGTAGCCCGCCAGGGGATAGACGAAGGTTTTGCCGGCCGCGACGAAGTCATAGCCCCGCTGCTGACTTTGAACATCCAGATAGGGCTGATTCTGAAAGACGTTAGCGTCGATGTCGCCCTGACGGAGCGCCTCGTTGGGCAGCACGTAGTCGTCGAACTTTACCAGTTCGACCGTCAGTCCGTGCTTGGCTTTCGCCACGGCCTGGGCGGCTTCAGCCAGGGCGTACTCGGGGCCGGACTGCACACCTACCCGGATCAGGTTGGGGTCGATAGGGGCGGGGGCGCCCTTTCCGCAGCCCAGCGTCAGCAGGGCGAGTAGCCCGCACAGCAGGCTGTTTTTCCAAGGTTTCGATCTCATAAAGGCTCCTTTAGCGGTGGTTCAGGCGACGCGACAAGGCATCGCCTGTTTGTTGAATTGCGAAGACGAAAGCCACCAGGGCCACCAGCACGCTGTTCATGACGGTCGCATCGTAGCCAACGTAGCCGTACTGATAGCCCAGTTGGCCCAGGCCGCCGGCGCCGACGGCGCCTCCCATCGCCGAATAGCCGACCAGGGAGATCAAGGTGATGGAGAAGCCGTTGACGATGGACGGCAGCGCCTCGGGCAGTAGAACTTTTCGAACGGTCTGCCACGGCGTAGCTCCCATCGCGCGGGCTGCCTCCAACAGTCCGGCCGGAACCTCTAACAGGCTGTTTTCGACCAGCCTGGCGATGAACGGAGCGGCCCCGATGCTCAACGGCACCAGCGCGGCTTTTACCCCGATCGAAGTGCCGACCAGCAGGCGAGTGAACGGGATCATCCAGACGATCAAGATGATGAACGGGATGGCTCGGAACACATTGACGACCACGGACAGGCCGCGATAAATGGGCAGGTTCTCCAGCAGTTGGCCTTTGCGGGTCAGGAACAGCAGAACGCCGGCCGGAAGACCGAGCACCGCTCCGAACAAACCGGAAAGAAAGGTCATCAGGACCGTCTCGAGAGCGCCCTCCACGAACAGGCGAAGCATCGCCTCAGACATATCCGAGCACCTCCGCCTTCACTTGATGCTGGCGCAGGTAGTCCACGGCGTCACCCTGCTTGCGCTGCTCGCCGCTCAGTTCGACGAGCATTCCGCCGAACTTCACGCCGGCGTGGCACTCCATCTGGGCGTTCACGATGTTGGTGCTGACTTCGAACAGGCGGTAGAGGTCCGACAGCAGCGGGGCGTCGTTCGAGGCGCCGGAAAACTGCAGCCGAAGCAAGGTGCTCGCCTCATCGAACTGGATTTGCGAGCGGTCGCGGTACTCTACCGGAATCGGCACCTGCATCGAAGTCTCCAGGAAGCGTTGGGTGAGGTCGCTCTGAGGCCTGGCGAACACCTCGCTGACGCTACCTTGCTCGACGAGTCTCCCGCCCTCGATCACGGCGACCTCGTGGCAGATCGCTTTCACCACATCCATCTCGTGGGTGATCAGCAAGATGGTGATGCCGAGGCGTTCGTTGATCCGCTGCAGCAGGCCAAGAATCGAGCGTGTGGTGCCGGGGTCCAGGGCGCTGGTCGCCTCGTCACAAAGCAGCACGCTGGGGCTCGGTGCCAGGGTTCGAGCGATGGCTACTCGCTGTTTCTGCCCACCGGACAGGGAGGCGGGATAGTCCGACGCCTTCTCTTTGAGTCCGATGAGGTCCAGCAGTTCCCCCACGCGCTCGGCTATGTCGCGCTTTCCGTATCCAGCCAGTTCCAGCGGAAGGGCGATGTTCTCGAAGACGGTACGGGAACTCAACAGGTTGAAGTGCTGGAACACCATTCCGACCTCGGAGCGCACCTTGTCGATGTTCTTGAGGTCGTTGGTGAGTTCGGTCCCGTCCACCACGATGCGGCCGGACTGGTGTTCCT
>JAEXNA010000089.1 GCA_023447635.1 Vulcanimicrobiota bacterium
TCGACCGCGAGGCGCTCGACGGCGGCCGCTTCCGCGACCACGGCGGCTACAACCAGATCAACAAACAGTTCGACGGCCAGGTCGACCAGTTGCTCGGAGATCTACAAGAGGCCGTCTGGTCCGACGAAGACGTCGCCTAGACCGCCCGGCAGAGAGTCTTGGACTTGAGGGAGTCGGAAGAAGTATACTCGAGATGCTCGATGGCGAAGCTCAAAGCTGGCTAGAGATAGTATCTCAAGCAAGGAATGGAGAGGGAAGGGGCCAGGCATGCCGGACCAGGAACGGATAAAAGGAATTCTCTCCGCTCGAGACCCTTTTGGGCTCTCAGGCGTCTCATTGGCGCGAGATACGCCCAAAGGTTCTAGCCACCGGAAGACTCCGCGCTATGTTGCTCCCGAGAACCTCTCCCAACGCGAACCCGGGACAGGTAAGCGACGCGTGGTCGTAATAAGGGACCAACGAGGGGGCAGCCAAAAGTTCGAGTCTCGTCAGATGTCCCAGGAGAACGAGCGCATTCTGGGCGTGATGTCGCAGCTTATCCAGAAAGTCGAAGGCCTCGACCACAAATTGAGGAATTTGGGGGGGGTTCAGGATAAGCTGCTCGTCGTAGAGCGTGAGCTTCTAGAACGGGTCGCCAACGAAGGGCGAGACCCTGACCAGGCATTCTTTTGGACAGAGACATGGCAAGAAGGCGAGCGTGAAGCCGAGGAGGATATCCTGGCCGGGCGGACCCGCCGCTTCACCAACGTCAACGATGCTTGGGCGTGGCTTGAGGATGAAGATGAGGCAGAATCGTAGTGGTCGAAATCGAGTTCACGGATCACTTCAAGAAGATGCTGCGCCAGAAGTCGAAACAGGACGCTCAGAAGATAAAGCGCACCGTAGAGCGCCTACAAGCCGGAGATACATCGCCAGGCCTTCGACGTAAGCCGATGAAGGGCTATCGGAACATCTGGGAGGCCAGCCCGACGATGGGGATTCGCATCACGTTCTCGTACCAGGACGACGGATCGATTCTGTTTCGGAAGAACTGTGAGCACGATAAGGTTCTGGGCCACCCGTAGCATCAGGCTCCGACCTTACGCCCCTGACAGGAAATGTCGCCGGGCCTCGGTAGGGATCGACGTCAGGGGGAAAAACCTCACCGACTATGTCTTTGACCGCTTCCACCCACGATATCGTCGCCAAGCTCTGGTCGTACTGCGATGTGCTACGCGACGACGGCATCACCTACCATCAGTACGTGACCGAGTTGACCTACCTGCTGTTCCTGAAGATGGCTCAGGAGACCGGCCGGGAGGTGGACAAGGCGGGGAATCCGGTCATTCCGGAAGGGTACAGGTGGAGTGATCTGGTCGCCCGTGAGGGGCTCAAGCAGCTGGACTTCTACCGCGAGCAGCTGATTCACCTGGGGTCGGATTCCACCTCGCCGCGCGTCCAGGCGATCTTCGCGGGCGCCAACACCTCGCTGACCGAGGCGAAGAACCTGGCCACGCTAACCCGGCAGATTGACTCGCTGGACTGGTTCTCGGCCAAGTCCGAAGGGCTGGGCGATCTATACGAAGGGCTGTTAGAGAAGAACGCCAGCGAGAAAAAAAGTGGAGCCGGACAGTACTTCACCCCGCGCCCGCTGATCGACAGCATCGTCGACTTGCTCCAGCCCCAGCCGGGAGAGCTGGTGCAGGACCCGGCGGCGGGCACCTGCGGATTCCTGGTCGCGGCCGACCGCTACATCAAAGAGAAGACCGACGACCTTTTCCTGCTCAACGACGCGGATCAGGAGTTCCAGCGACGCGAGGCGTTCTACGGCACCGAACTGGTGCGCGACACCTATCGCCTGGCGCTGATGAACCTGCTGCTGCACGACATCGAAGGCGGGTTACGACTGGGTGATACTCTGGGCCCTTCGGGAGCGACGCTGCCGAAGGCGGATGTGATCCTGACCAACCCTCCCTTCGGTTCCAAGAAAGGTGGAGGCGGTCCCACGCGGGACGACTTCACCTTCCCGACCTCGAACAAGCAGCTCGCCTTTTTGCAGCACATCTATCGGGGCTTGAAGCCAGGTGGGAGGGCGGCGGTGGTGCTGCCGGACAACGTCCTGTTCGAAGGCAATGTCGGAGCTAAGATCCGCGCCGACCTGATGGACAAGTGCAACCTGCATACCATCTTGCGTTTGCCAACCGGCATCTTCTACGCTCAAGGGGTCAAGACCAACGTGCTGTTCTTCACTCGCGGCGCCACCGACGAGGGGAACACACGCGAGGTCTGGGTCTTTGATATGCGGACCAACATGCCCAACTTCGGCAAACGCACCCCGTTCACGCGCGACTACTTCCGCGACTTCGAGGCCTGTTACGGAGAGGATCCTCTTGGAGGGTCGCCCCGGACGGATCAGGGAGAGGAGGGGAGGTTCCGCTGCTTCTCCCGCGCCGCCATCGCCGAGCGAGGCGAGAACCTGGACATCTCCTGGCTCAGAGATGAGAACGCCGAGCGCGCCGAAGACCTCCCCGAACCCGACGAGATCGCAGCCGAGATCATGGCGCACCTGAAGACGGCCATGGAAGAGATGGAAGCTCTAGCGGAGCTGCTGGAGGGGGCGGAGTGAGGATCGAGCGCCTACCAGTAAGATGGTCCGAGGCTGCGGTGGGTGAACTCTGCGGCGTCATCAACGGAAGAGCTTTCAAGCCCTCCGATTGGGCGGTATCTGGCTTGCCTATAATAAGAATTCAAAATCTGAACGATAGAAGGAAGCCTTATAATTTCTACGATAAGCCTGTTGAGGACAAGTACTATGTAGGCCTTGGAGATCTACTCTTTGCCTGGTCTGGTACTCCAGGGACTTCCTTTGGGGCTCACATCTGGGAAGGGCCTCGCGCCATCCTCAACCAGCACATCTTTCGCATTGTATTTCCCGAAGATCTTATCGATAAGGCTTTTTTCTGTTTTGCACTGAACCAGAAAGTCGTAGATTTCGTGCGACAGGCCCACGGCGGAGTAGGTCTTGCCCATATCACGAAAGGCAAGTTTGAAGACACTTCCTTGCCGGTTCCTCCGCTCGCCGAGCAACGTAGAATCTCCCGAAAAATAATCAACTTGAACCGTCGACACGGGGTGGTCAAGAGTGAACTTGATGCTATCCCGCCATTGCTAGAGAAGTTCCGGCAGTCGGTGTTGGCGGCGGCATTCCGGGGAGATCTGACCGCCGACTGGCGCCGCCAGAACCCTGACGTCGAACCCGCCTCCGTCCTGCTCGACCGCATCCGCGCCGAACGCCGCCAGCGCTGGGAAGACGCCGAACTCGCCAAGATGCGCGCCAAAGGCAAAGAACCCAAAGACGACAAGTGGAAAGAGAAGTACGCAGTCCCAGAACCTCTAAAGAACTCTTCGCTGCCAGCACTGCCAAATGGCTGGCATTGGGCCGCCGCCGAGGAACTCTGTTCTGAATTGATCACGGCAGGTAACACCCCGAAGGCCGGCTCGATGAAATCTTCAAGTGGCGAGATTCCTTTTATCAAAGTCTACAATCTTACTTTTGACGGAACGCTCGATTTTTCCGTTAACCCGACTTTTATCGACTCAGCGACTCACACACAAATGATGAGGTCACAGCTCAAGCCAGGAGACGTACTTATGAATATCGTCGGTCCGCCTCTAGGTAAAATCTCGATTGTGCCAGACGACTATCCGGCGTGGAATATGAACCAGGCGATCGTAAGGTTTCGAACGTGCGATGGCTTCTTGAACAGGTTTCTCTGCTTCTCGCTCATGACGCAGTTCGTCGAGCGTTGGATTTTTACTAACTCCGCAGCGACAGCTGGTCAATTCAATATCAGAACTTCTTCTTGCAGGCGAATCCCGGTGCCGGTCCCCCCAGTGGAAGAGCAAAAGGTCATTGTCAACAAAATCGACTTGGCTTTTGAGCGCGCAAGGGCCGTGTCCAGGACGTTTGACTCCGCCCAAGATCAACTCTCCACCCTGTCCCAATCGATCCTCGCCAAAGCGTTCCGCGGCGAACTGGTCCCCCAGGATCCGAATGACGAACCCGCTTCCGTCCTGCTCGAGCGGATCCGCGCGGAACGCGCGGCCTCCCCTCCAAGCAAAAAGCGCAAGCCGAAGTGAGGGTCACTCCCCGCTGGGGAACGAAACTTTGTTCGCTCTCCTGACCGTCTACCTTAGCTCAGCCCCAGCCGGTAGCCGGTCGCCTGCTCTAACAGCTGGCTGACCCTGGCAAGCTCCGCGGCGGCCGGCGGATGGTCGAGTTTGACCTTGACCATCCCCTCGGCTTTGAAGAAGCCGGGCTCTTTGCGCAGCCCCCACTCGGGCGGCATCAGCTCTCGAGCCTGGCGTTTGATCAGATCCTGGTTCGGTTCGCCCGCGAAGCGCAGCGGCCAGCGGGTGCGCTCCTCCAGCCTTTCCAACAGCTCCTGGTAGCGGGCGGCGACCTGAGGGCTGATCAGCGCCACTTCGATCCCCATTCCGCCTCGCTCGGGATCCGGCTTCAGGCTGGCGCGCTGCACCGCTACCCCTTTCTGGGCAAACGCCTCGCGGATCAGGGTGAAGGCGGCGTTCTGCTCGACCCGCCCGTCCGGGCGTGACGAGACGGCAAGCGGAGCTGCCCCGGCCGACTTCTCGAGCTCCAGCGCGTAGCCGGTCTGGGCCTGGAACCGCTGGGAAAGCTCTCGCGCCAGCGACGGCTCCAACCCCTCGAAGGAGGCCAGCTTCAGCACCACCTTCTCTCCCCAGTGCACCGACGGGGTCCGGGCCAGCGCCCACCGCTGCTGCGCAACGATCCGCTCGGCGACCTGCAGCAGGGCGGCCTGGTTGACGCTGCTCGAGAGCTTGACCTTCCAGCCGGTCTGCTTCTCTAGCTCGGCCAGCCGCTCGCGATGCTGCTCGCGCGCGACGTCCGGGAAGTGAAAGGATAGCAGCAGCTCGCCGCTGTCGATGGCGACGCCCTTCTTGTACATGCTGGGGTCGTCGGCGAAAAGCTCGGCCACCAGCGCCAGCGTTTCGTTCTGCTCCATCCGCCCGTCCGGCCGCCGCTTCGGTCCGCCCACCGGCGAGGCGCCTTTCTCGTCGTCCTGGATACGATACAGATAGGGACGACGGCGGTCGGCAACGATGCCCGACTTCGAGCCGGCCAGCTGTTCGCGCACCTGCTCGACCTGCTCGGCGCTGGTCCCCCCTCCAAACCATAGCTCGGCCAGCTCCTGAGCGGTCATCAGGCGTCCGCCTCCGCGCTGGAACAGCAGGTGGGCCCGTGCTCGACCGATGCAAAACGGCTCCGTGGGGGCCAGCCCCGCGCCCCGCCGCACGCTCTGCCGCGCCGGCCGTCCGCCCTGCAGGTCGAAGCACTCGCCGTTGTTGACCAGGTGAACCTGCATCTCATTCGGGATCCTCTCGGCCAGCGCCTGACGAGCACCGGCGTCGCCGTGCACCAGACAGACGTGTTTGGGCTTCAAGCGGTTCAAGACGCCCACCATCTGCAGAGCGTCAGCGTGAGCCGAAAGGTTGTATTTGCCCACCCGACATTCGACTGTCACGCTGTTCCCTCCCAACCGCAGGGTCGACTCTTTCCCTTCGGCCACGTCCAGGATCCGGCGGCCCGGGCTCTCCTCGTCCTGGTAGCCGGTGATGAAGATGGCGTTCTCCTTGCCGGTCGCCAGTTCGGCCGCGTAATACTGCGACGGTCCCCCGGTCAGCATGCCCGACGAGGTGACGATAGCGCAGGGGCCTCCCTTCAGGATCTTCTCCCGCTCCGGGGCCACCACCATGCTGGCCGGTCCACCGACCGGGAAGAACGGATTGCCGAACTTCAGCACCTGGCGGCGAAGCTTGCCGGCCAAAAAATCGGGATAGTCGGCGTAGACGCCGCAGATGCCTCGAACCATGCCGTCAACGTAGATCGGGAACGGAGGGATCTTGCCCCTTTGCTGGGCGTCGAGCAGGATCAGGATCACCTCCTGAGCGCGACCCAGAGCGAAGGCGGGGATCAGAACTTTGCCGCCGCCCTGCACGACTTCGGCCACGCTGTCGGCCAGACGCTGCTCTTCGGCTTCGCGACTGGCATGGGAACGGTTGCCGTAGGTCGACTCGGTGATCACAAGGTCGGGACGGCAGTGGGGCACGAACATCCCCTCGACCGTGCGCTGGGCGTCGACCGAATAGTCGCCGGTAAACAGCACTGTGCCTTCGGGCGTCTGGAATAGGATCGAGCAGCAGCCCAGAATATGACCGGAAGGCGTAAAGGTGGCACTGATCTGGCCATCGCACAGCGGGATCGCCTCGCCCGGCTGAACCGTCTGCAGACGCCCCAGCATGCTGGTGACCTGCTCTTCCGAGTAGAGCGGGATCTCGGCTTCAGCCCCCCAGCGACTTTCCATAATCCGAAGCCCGTCGAAGAGCAGGATCTTCATCAGCGCCTTGCTGGGCTCGGTGGTCAGAATCGGCACCGCCGGATTCATCGCGTGCACCTGCGGCAGGGCTCCGATATGGTCGGTGTGCGCGTGGGTCACCAGAATGGCGTCGAGCGGGCCCACCTCGTCGATCATCGACAGATTCGGCAGCCGGTCGCTGCCCTGCATCCGGACGCCGGCGTCGATCAGGATCCGCTTGCCGGCCACTTCCATCAAAGTGCACGAAGCGCCGACCTCGTTGGCGCCTCCTAAAAACCACAGCTTCATCTTCCGTTCTCCTCTCCGACCCGGCTTCTGGGCTTGAGCCGCGGTAGCCTTTCCCTTGCCGGGCTTTGCGGCAAAGAGGTCCCACCCACAACGTGAATGACCCTAAACACCCCTACCCAACTGGACGCGCGCCCTCCCATCGACTAGATTCGCCCGATGAGCTGCCGACTTCACGTCCACCGCTGGGGCGCCCAGGGCCCGCAGGTCCTCTGCCTCCACTCCTCCGGCCTCTCCGGCTTCCAGTGGAAACGCCTGGCCGACAAAACCGCCGGCGCCTACCGTTTCCTCGCCCCCGACTTCCTGGGCTGCGGCCAGAGCCCCCAATCGCCCAACGGCCTCGACTTCCGCTACACAGAAGACGTCGAGCAGATTGTCGAACTCCTCGACGAACTCGATGAGCCCGTCCTCCTCCTCGGCCACTCTTACGGCGGCTTCATCGGCCTGAAATCCGCCCTCCAACGCCCCACGAAAATCCGAGCCATGGCGTTCTACGAACCCGTCCTCTGGGGAGGCCTCGCCTCCTACCGAAACCGCCCGATCGAGAAAGTCGTCGAGCGCTTCGACCCCGAAGGCTACCTCTTAGACAAAACCCTCGCCGGCACCGAGCAGTGGATGGAGCGGTTCATAGACTACTGGAACGGCCCCGGCAGCTACCAGGCCATGTCCGAATCCGCCCGCCGCCCCATGTTCGCCATGGGCGACAAACTGTACGCCGAAGTCAAAGAAGTCGTGGTCGACCGGACCCCTCACACCGACTACGCACCACTCACCCAGCCCACCCTCGTCCTGCACGGCACCACCTCTCCCCCCGAAGTGCTGCAGATGAAGGACATCCTGAGCGAAGTGCTACCCAACGTCTCCACCGCCTGCATCCCCGGCGGCCACATGAACCCCGTGCGCAACCCGATCCCCGTGAACGCCCACTTCGAACTTTTCCTCAAACGACAGGCCTAGCGCCAGGCCAGGTCCAAGGCGCCCCTCGTGAGCAAACAAGGGATCATCTTCGACATGGACGGAGTCCTCATCGACTCTGCAGAGGCGCACTTTCACGCCTGGCACACGCTGGGCGTAGAGCTGGGAACGCCACACACGCGCGAGTTCTTCAACAGCACCTTCGGCATGCACAACAACCAGATCATGCCGCTCTGGCTGGGTGAAGAGACCTCGAACGAGGACCGCACCCGCTTCGCCCATCGCAAGGAAGAGCTGTTCCTGGGCGTGGTCGCCGAGCACCTGATCGCCCTGCCCGGCGCCTGCGACTTCGTTCGAGCCGCTCGCGAAGCCGGGTTCCTTTGCGCGGTGGGAAGTTCCGGACCTCGGCGCAACGTCGAAACCGCGCTCGACCTGATCGGAATCCGCGACCTCTTTGACTTTCTCTCCACCGGAGACGATGTGGTGGAGGGGAAGCCTCATCCCGAAGTCTTCCTCAAAGCCGCGGCCGGGATCGGGTTAGGGCCGGCGAGGGCTGTGGTGATTGAAGACGCTCCGCAGGGGGTGGAGGCGGCGCTGCGCGCCGGATGCCCCGTGGTCGGGCTGACCACCTCACGCCCGGCTGGAGATCTGGTGGGAGCCGGACTCATCGTCGAGAGCCTGGCCACGCTCACTTTGAACCAGGTCCGAAGCCTGCTGTCCGAAACTTAGACGGCCTGCATACGGCCGCCGCCGCCGCCCGTGGCACGACGAACCTTGACGCGCTCGACGCGAGCCTTCACCGGCTCGGCTTTCTCGCGACCAGAAAACGCTTTGCCGACCTTCTCGTGCTTGCGGAAGCCCTTGCCGGCCGGGGCCGTGGGCACTGCGACCGGCATCGGCACGGGAACGTAAACCGGCTGAGGGGTGTAGTTGACTTCCGGCAGGTAGGTCGAGGGGGCGGTGTAGCTGGGCGTCGCGCCGCCGCCGTAGTAGTCGGTCGCGGCGCTGCCCGAGTTGCTGTTCATGGTGGTGGGCAGCACGATCTCCTGGCCGGGCTGCAGCTGCGAAACGTTGTTCACGCCGTTGGCCTGAGCGATCAGAGCGAGCAGGTCGATCCCCATCTGAGCCATCGCCTGAATCATCTCCGTCGTGATCCCCAGCTGAGCCAGCAGCTGCGCCAGAGCCTGCTGAGTGTTCTGGCCTTCGGCCGGGTTCAGGGGGAGAGCGGTCGCGTTGAAGTTCTGGAAGGGGTTGTCCTGGTCGCCCACCGGCACGATGAAAGCGTCGCGAGCCGCGTTGTTGGCGAAGTTGCAGCTGCAGACGTCCTGCACGCCGTAGTTGCCGTTCTGGAACTGGGACGAGAAGACCACGCTGTCGGTCGGGCCGGCCGGAGCGAAAGCGCCGGGGGCGATGAAGCCGGGGGTGCCAGCAAAACCGGTGTTCGAGTAAGCGCGGTTGGCGTTCCCGTATCCGTAGCTTCCGTAGTTGGCGTTCATTGCGTTCATCGTGGTGTCTCGCTTTCGTGGACTTCTTGAACTCAACTTACCGCGCGCCAATAGACCACGAGTGGACACGCCCCAAATCATGTTGCCAACATGTTAACTTTGAAAAAATCGATCGCCCAATGTAAACGCTTCATGCTCGAACGACCCCTCCCCGCCTCCCCAGGCCACCCCCAGGCC
>JAEXNA010000137.1 GCA_023447635.1 Vulcanimicrobiota bacterium
TAGTTTTCGGGGGCGGCCCGGGGGGGCCCCCGTGGCCGCGGGGGGGGGGCCTCGACGTTAGGTTCGGTGGCCCGGTCGCTTAGCTGGGGAGGTGTCACGAACCCACACCGGTGGGCGTTTTCGCGGCGCTTTCCGACTTGATGATCTCGACGGCTTTCTGCAGCTGAGTATCCTTGTCGCCCCGTCCGACGAACTTCGGCTCCATCTCGACCTTCACGTCAGGTTCCAGTCCGTGCTTGTTGATGACGTAGCCCGAAGGGGTATAGAACTTGGCGATGGTCAGCTTCAGAGCCGAACCGTCCGAGAACGGGTACAGCTGCTGGACCGAGCCCTTGCCGAACGACTTGTTCCCGATCAGCTTGGCCAGCCCGTGGTCGCGCAGAGCGCCTGCCGTGATTTCCGAAGCCGAAGCCGAGTACTCGTTGACCAGCACGACCGTAGGCAGCGGCTTCCCGCTGTGGGTCGAGCGGTACTCGCGGCGACGGTTGCCGCGGTCGATGGTGTAGACGACCAGGCCGTCGGTTTTATCCAGGAACTGCCCCACGACGTCGACGGCAGCGTCGATGTAACCGCCGCCGTTGTTGCGGAGGTCGATGATCAGCGAGGTCGCGCCCTTTTGCTTGAGCGAAGCGATGGCGTTGGCCATCTCTTCGCCGGTCTCGGCGCCGAACAGTCGCAGACGAACGTAGCCGACCGTGCCATCGATGATCTTCGAGCTAACCGAGACGACGTGAATGTCGTCACGGACCACCTTGAAGGTCAGCGGCTTGGGCTCGCCCTTGCGCTCGATCTCGAGCATCACGGCGGTTCCGTGGGGACCACGGATCTTCGACTGAGCCTTCTCGATGTCGATCCCTTTGGTGCTTTCGCCGTCAATCTTGACCAGCTTGTCGCCGGCCATCAGACCCGCCTTGTACGCGGGGGTCCCTTCGATCGGCTCGAACACGGTCAACTGGTCGTTGTGCTCTTTGTCGAGTTCGATGTAGATACCGATGCCGCCAAATTTGGTGGCCTGCATCTGCTCTTGCAGCTTGCCGTACTCGTCGGGAAGCATAAGCAGGCTGTAGCGGTCCTCGACACCGTCAAGCATCCCCATGATGGCGGCGAAGGTCAGAAGGCGCTTGTCGACCTTGCTCCCGTAGAGGGTCAGGATCTGGGGCAGGACCTTCTGGTCGGGGTCGAGCTTGTCCAGGTCGGTGGTAGGCACCTTGGCCTGCTCGAGGAGGTCTTTGATCTCGCTCTTCACGCCTTCGAACAGGCGCTCCGAGGGAACATCTTCGACGTAGCTCTTCTTGATGTAGTAGTAAACGTTTCGGAAAAGCGCTTCATCCGGGTCGAACTTGAGTTCCCCGGGGTCCTTGAGCAGGGTGGAGTAATCGCGCTTGGGGTCCTTCTCCTCTTCGGCGGTCTCGGGGTCGACATCCGAAGGGTCCGCCTGAGCCACCGGCTTGTCGACCTGAGCCAGCATCGGCAGGTCGGCTTTCTTGGCCACAGGCGTTGGGGTGGAGACGGCGACTTTGTCGGGGGTGGCGGAGGCCTGCGCCCCGGTAGGAGTGGCCTGGCCCGCGCAAGCGGTGGCCAGGAGCGCGAGCCCTACCAGCCATTTTTTCGCATTATCTAAACTCAAAACTCTGCTACCTCGGTTTGGCGGAGGGACCCGCCGCGATTAGCCCCTACGAGAGGGGCGATATGTTCCTCCCCCATCAGGGGAGACTCTACACGCCTTTATAACGCATGAGCCTCGCCCTGGTTGTGGGCGAGGCGTGAACTCTATCTGTGCAGTTTACCACATCGCGCGGGATATTCCAGCGCCCTGACGGGAGGTCGATGCAACCGACTTGTTTTCAACGGCCGGTCGCGTCCCGTCGGGGGATATGAGAAAGGCGCAGACGCGAACGTCTACGCCTTTCCTCACGCTGAGACGGAAGCTTTAGTCTTCCAGGCGAGGGTCGAGCAGGCCGTAGCCTTTCTTCCTCTTGAACACCACGTTGACGCGGCGACGGTCCTCGTTAAAGAACGCGTAGAATTCGTGCCCGGCGGACTCCATCTCTTTGATGGCTTCCTCGATCGAAAGGGAGCGGGCGTAGAAGGAATGGACGTGCTCCACCCTGGGAGCGTAGAGAGAGGCATCTGCCGAGCCGTTGCTGGCCGACGCCTTCTTTTCTCCGTCAGCCGCAGCGCCATCCGACGGAGGGAGCGGAGCGGAAGGGCCACGGGCGGAGTTGCGGACGCCCTCTTTCCCCTTCTGCTTTTTGAGCTGACGCTCGAGTTTCTCGATCACGCGGTCGATCGAGTTGTACATGTCTTTGCTTTTTTCTTCGCCGCGCATATCGAAGCCCTCACCAAATACGGTGACTTCGGCGACGTGCCAGTTGCGTTCGAGCGACAGGCACACTTCAGCGGAGATGATGTGATCGAAGTAACGCGGAATTTTGCTCATCTTCTCGTTCACGTACGTTTTCAACGAGTCGGTGAGGTCGATCTGCTTTCCTTTGACTGTAACTTGCAAACGGTTACCTCCTTCGTGCTTACACAGGCCACTTCTAGACGAGAAAAGGCGAGCCCTCCAGGAGCTCGCCTTTTCGCGACCGTTCTATCCGGTAGAGCTTCGGGTGCCTTCACTACCCCGTGCGGGCATCCCAAAGCATAACAGCGTCAGGACTAGCCGCCGTGAGCTGCTTTGGCCTTTTTCCAGGCTCTCTTTACCTTCACCACGTAGTTGCGAGTCTCGGCAAAGGGCGGAATTCCGCCGTATCGCTCCACGTTTCCGGGGCCTGCGTTGTAGGCGGCGATCATCAGGTCCTCGTTGCCGAAACGGTCCATCATCATGCGCAGATAGCGGGACCCCGCCGCGATGTTCTGTTCGGGGTCGAAGCGGTCGGCACAGCCAAGATAGGAGGCGGTGCCGGGCATCAACTGCATCAGTCCGCCCGCGCCGACGGGCGAAACCGCATTAGGCCGGAAAGCCGATTCACATTCGATCACGCCGCGGATCAACCAGGGGTCGAGATTGTACTTGCCCGCGTATTTTTCGATGATGGGGCTGATGTCGACCGCCTTCTGCTCGACCTTGGGCACGGTTTTGTAGATGATCTCCGAGGCCGGGTTCGAGGAGACCGCACCACGAGAGGAGAGGCTCATCCGGCGACGTCCGACGGCGACCTTCTCATAGGTCTTGACCTTGGCGTTGATCATGATGGGAGGCAGCTTGGAGGCGGCCCGGGCGGGAGGAGCGGAAGCCGCTTCGGCCTCGGCCTCTTCGTCGCCGATCGGAACCAGGGCCAGAGGGGCCGCCGGGGTCGGTTGCTGACGCCGGATGTGGGCATCGATCTTCGAGCGCAGCGCTTCCGGGTTGGCGCCTCCTTCCCCAGGGGGGAGGGCCGTGGAAGCGGGGTCGGCCGTTGCGACAGTGCTTAGCAAAAGCAAGGCCAGGGCTAATCGTTTGGACAAATCTTCACCTCTTGAAGGGCCGCGCCCAATATAAAGAGAGGACGAGGCCGGGAAGGGCGGCTCGGTTAGGGGCACAAGGCAACAGGCCCACCGCCAACGATACTTACCGGTTGGCCATGGCCATTCGCAGGGGAGAAAACATGGCCTTCCCAATCGTTGAGCCCGTCGGATAAAAATTCCTTTAGAGGACAAGGAACGAGCCGCAAGCCCCGTCATACCTGGGCTCCGTGTTCGACAGGGTCCCGAACTTTTTTTCCCAGGGAGCCTTCTCCGTCCCGATGGGGTCCGCTCTTCGTCGGGTCAAGGCGATTCGCGAAGGCTGCGCTGATGTCTCTTTCGGTCTTCAGCCTGCCGCGCGGTGCTGGACGAGTCGCGTCGGACCTTGATCATCTGGGCCAGGATGGAAACGGCGATCTCGGCCGGTGTCTGGGCGCCGATCTCTAACCCGATAGGGGCGAACACAGAGCGCAGGGCCTGCAGAGACACGCCCTCCGCGACCAGGTCGGCGTAGACGGCCTCGATACGACGCTGACTGCCGATCATTCCGAGGTAGTCCAAGCGCTCCCCGGCCATCAAGCGTAAGCAGTCCTGGTCGTGCTTGTGACCACGGGTCACCAGCACCACGGAGGTGTTGGGCGCCGCCGCCAGGGCTGGCAGTTCGGACTGATAGTCGCCGGCCACCACCAAAGAGGCGTCGGGGAAAAGCTCTTCTCGAGCGTACTCCGGCCGATCATCGAGCACGACCACGCGATAGCCGACTTCAGCCGCCATTCGGCAGAGTGGGCGGGCGATATGACCGGCCCCCACGATCACCAACCGATAGCGCTGCCCCAGCGGCTCGCAGAAACGATGGTCGCCCGCTTCGTCGTGATCCCAGTGGGCACCGAGCGGCGTGGCCGGGCCCGTGGAAAGCTCGACGGCAAGCGACTGCTGAAAGCACCCTGACCTCCACCCGCCGGGGCCCTCCGAGCCGGTCGTGATCCGCCAGCTGAACTCTTCCCCGTCCACCAGCCGACGGCTGGCCTGGGCCACCATTTCGCCGTGCTGACGGGGGTCGAGCCGATAGAGCAGAACGTCGAAGCGTCCTCCGCAGACCTTCTCGCCGCCATCCTCGGGGTTCTCCGTGAGGTCGACGTGATAGAGGTAAGCTTGCTCCGAGGTACCGGGAGTCAGCAGATGCTGAGCCAGGTCGTAGACCTCGGCCTCGCCGCAACCGCCTCCGACCGTTCCCAGCAGGGCGCCGTGCTCATCAACGAGCATGTCGGCGCCAACCTCGCGCGGAGTGGACCCCCAGGCACCGACGATCACTGCCCGTACGACCGAGCGCCCCTGGGCTAGCTGTTCCGCGGCCCTGGCGAGGCGATCTTCAGGACGATCCACCCTTACAGGTAGGCCTTGCGGTAGGGCCCGACCAGCTCTTCCGGATCGTCTTCAAAGCGAAGGTTCAGCCAGCGGCAGATTTCGTCGACATCTTTGCCGGGGATCCCCTTGAGGTCGTTCTTGCGGAAGAACGTCTCTAAAACCGGGAAAGCGACCCCACGAGGCGACCCTTTGAGCTGTCCCCCGGCGTGCAGAACCCGCTCGCGCTCTTCGGGAGCCAGCAGGGTCAGAACCTTGGCCGCCAGACCCGGAGCCAGCATCGAGAGAAAAACCCAACCCTTTTGGATCTCGTTGAGCCCGGCGAGCTTCAGCGAGCCGGCCGACTCTTCGCGCTTGCGAATGATCGTCATGATGAGCATCAGAGGAGCCAGCAGCGCAAGAAGCTGCCACCCCTCCAAGCGATCGAGCAAGCTAAACACCGGGCGGTTTCTCGAAGGTGATCTTGGACTCGACCACCTCACGGGGCTTGTCCGGATTCACGCCCTTGGCCAGCGCCACATAGAACGACATCAGCTGAAGGGCCGGGTACATCAGCAAGATCCGGGAGATCTCGGAAAGCCCGCTCTTAAGCTCGACCGAGTGCTCGACCCGGATGGCGTGCTTTTGCTCGAGTTGATCGGCGATCAGGACGCGCTGCGATCGCGTGATACCGACCGCGAAGGCGGTGGTCAGCTCAGCGTCGCGGAAGGTATCCGAGACCAGCGACACCGTCATGGTCTGGTTGGTCAGCCAGCTTTGATAGCCGTGACGGAACTCCAGCGACGACTCGTAGTTGGCTACCATCGAAGCCATCTCGCGCAGCTTCAGAGCGCCATACAGGGCGGCCCCGTAGTAAGGTCCGGAGCCCAGGAAGGTGGTCTGGACGGGAAGCGGCTTGACGCTCGCCACCGAGCGGACCTGGTCCTGAATAGAACGGAAGTCCACCACCTCGGCGCACTTTTCCAACTCTTTGATAAAGACATCTTTGCCCGACAGCCAGGCCGTCAGAATCATGGAGTAAAGGAGCAGCGAAGAGACCGAGCGCGTCCGCACAGGAGTCTCTTCCAGGGTCTCGTGAGCCAGCAGTTTCTGGTCCGCCAGTTCACCGATCTGGCCCATGGCCGCCCCCAGGAACAGCACCTTACAGGCGGGATGCAGCTTGCGCATCTTCTCGACCGCCCAGAGCGTGTCCAGGTCCTCACCGTCGCAGGAGATCGCGAGAACGAGCGACTTGATACGACTGTCGTACGGGGGGCGACGCAGATAGAGCACCTCGCTCGATGGTCGGGCTACCGTGTTGAGGCCGGAAACCAGATGAAGAATCGAGGCTGCCGACAGGGCAACGCCGTAGCTGTCGCCCGATCCGATGAGCAGCACCTGTCCGAAGTTCTCGGCTCGCAGCCAGGACACGATACTGTCCTTGAGGCCCGCTGAAGATTCCAGCACGGATTTCCAAGCCCGAGGCTGATCCTGAATCTCCGTGAAGACTGCTCCACCCTTTTGATATAACACCGCTACCTCCGCCGCCGAAAGCTCTTAGATCTTGCCAGGTTTGGCGGGGATGGGGCTTGCTCCTGCCCGCGCCCGCTGTAGCAACAGCGCGTCGGCCAGGACCAGCGCGGTCATCGCCTCGACGATGGGGACAGCGCGAGGCAGCACGCAGGGGTCGTGGCGACCTCGCGCGGCCAGTTCGACTTCGCGTCCCGCCTCGTCTACCGTCCGCTGAGACTGTCCGATGGTCGCCGTCGGCTTGAAGGCTATCCGCATGGTGATCGCCTCGCCGTTGCTGATGCCGCCCTGGATCCCGCCCGAGCGGTTGCTCTCGGTGCGAACCTGGCCTTCTCGCATGACGAACGGATCGTTGTGCTCGCTGCCCGTCAGTAGCGTCCCTTCGAAGCCCGAGCCGACCTCGAACCCCTTGGCCGCCGGCAGACTGAGCATCGCTTTCGCCAGTTCCGCCTCCAGCTTATCGAAGGCAGGCTCACCCAGCCCTGGGGGGACGCCCAGCGCCACACAGCCCACCACGCCCCCCACCGAATCGAGGCTACGCCGAGCCTGGTCGATGCGGGCGAACATCGCTTCGGCCGCGACCGGGTCGGGACAACGCACGGCGTTTGCCTCTACCGCCTCCCGGGTCACCGTCAGGGGGTCGATGTCGGCTCGGACGGTATGCACCGATTCGACCCAGGCCAGCACCCGGAAGTCGGGGCAGAGCGTAGCCAGGAGCTTGGAGGCGATAGCGCCGCCAGCCACACGGGCGATGGTCTCGCGAGCGCTGGCGCGCCCCCCGCCCATCCAGTTGCGAAGTCCGTACTTGGCCTGGTAGGTGTAGTCGGCGTGCGAAGGGCGATAGACGTCCTTGAAGTCTTCATACGACGAGGGGCGGGCGTCCTTGTTGCGGACTAGCATCCCGATCGGGGTGCCCAGGGTCCGCCCTTCGAACAGGCCGCTCAAGATCTCGACCCGGTCCTCTTCCTGGCGGGGCGTGGTCAGGATACTCTGACCGGGACGTCGGCGGTCGAGCTCGGCCTGGATCTCCTCCACCGAGATCTCCAACCCGGCCGGACAGCCGTCCACCACGACCCCGACCCCGCCGCCGTGCGACTCGCCGTAGCTGGTGATGCGAAATAGCGATCCGAAACTGCTGCTCATTCTCTTCCTCGTTCCACCAGATGCTGAGCCAGGACTTCGGCCGGATGCAGCGCCACCCGGTCGGTGAAGGCCCGGAGCTGATGGCGGCAAGATATCCCTGCCGCGACCACTCGGCCGCCTCGACGGTGGGTCGCTTCCGCGGCTGGGATCAGCCGCCGATAGGCCATCGCTTTGCTCAGCTCGTAGTGTTCTTTTTCGTAACCGAAGGAGCCGGCCATCCCGCAGCAGCCAGAGTCACACTCGACCACTTCGGCACCGGGCAGCTTGCCCAGCAGTTTCAGGGCGGGGCCGTTCCCCACCAGCGCCTTCTGATGACAGTGGCCATGCAACAGCAGCGGCGGCGCCCCCTCCTTCAAAGGCAACTCCTTGTCCTGGAGAAACTCCTCGAAAGAGCAGACCAGGCGCGAGAGCGGCTCGAGATCCGGATCGTCGATCAGCGAGAAGTAGTCGTCCCTCAGAGCCGAAATACAGGACGGCTCGAGCCCTACGATCGGAATCTCGTCGGCGATGTAGCGGCGCAGGCGGTTCAAGTTGTCCAGGGCGTGAGTCCGCGCCAGGTCGCTGAGCCCTTTCGAGATCATCGGCCGCCCGCAGCAGGTGCGATCGGCGATAGTCACCGCGTAACCCAGCCGCTCGAGCACAGTCACCGCCGCCTGAGCCACCCAGGGCTCGCTGTAGCCGTGAAAGGTGTCTACGAATAGCACCACTCGCGGCTGCGTAGGGTCGTGCTTCCCCCTCTCGTGCCCCCTCCACCAGTCCCAGAAGTTCTGGCGAGCAAAGGTTGGGTAGTCCCGCTGCGTATCCACACCCAGGATATGCGAGATCAGCGGCTTGAGGGGAGAACTCAGAACCCAGTTGCTGACCGGCGCCATCGCCGACCCGAATCGAGACATCAGATCGGCCCGGGCAAACGCCTGCGTGCGCAGGGGGACCCGGTTGTGCTTGTAGTACCCGCTCAAGAATTCGAATTTCAGCTTGGCGACGTCGACACTGGAAGGGCATTCGGATTTGCACGCCTTGCACTCGATACAAAGGTCCATCGCCTCGTAGAGACGCCGGCCGTGAAGCTCTTCAGCGGGCAGACGACCGGTCATGACCGCGCGCATGAGATTGGCCCGTCCTCGAGTCGAGTGCTCTTCGTCGTGGGTCACCATAAAGGAGGGGCACATGGTGCCACGCTCGGTTTTACGACACACTCCGGCGCCGTTGCAAAGCTCGGCCGCCTGGGCTAACCCGCCTTCCCGACTCCAGTCCAGTTCGGTGACCACCTCGAGCGCCTTGTAGCTGCCGCCTTGCCGAAGGTCGGAGGTCATCGGGGGCGAGTCGACCACCTTGCCGGGGTTCATCAGCCCTTCGGGATCGAACAGGCGCTTGATCTCTCGAAAAACCCCGTACAGAACCGAACCGAACTGCTTCTCGTTCCATAACCCGCGGGCTAAACCGTCGCCGTGCTCACCCGACATGGAGCCGCCGAACTCGACGACCAGGTCGGAGATCTCCTGGGAGAGCGACTCCATCCTGGCTACGTCGCCGGGGTCCCGTAGGTCAAGCAGGGGCCGGATGTGCAAACAGCCGACGGAAGCGTGAGCGTAGTACGCCGCCGTGGTCCCGTGGGCTTGGACCACGCTTTCGAAGCGATCCACGTACTCGACTAACCGCGAAGGGTCGACCGCCGTATCCTCGATGAAGGCGATCGGCTTTCGTCCCCCGGGCAGCCCCAGGAGCAGCGGGAGCCCGGCCTTGCGAACCTGCCAGATGCGGGCCATCTCGGAAGGGTTGGTGAAGGCGGGATGCGCGTAAGAGAGCCCCTGGCGCTGGAGTTTCACGGCGGCCAGGCTCATCTTCTGCTCGACCTCGGCCGGACTATCGCCGAAGTACTCGGTTAACACCACGGCCTGCGGCTCCCCCTGCAAAAAGCCCATGAGGCGCGAAATGGAAAGCTGTTTGCGTGCCAGTTCTAGCACCATCGCATCCATCAGTTCGCTGGCCGCCGGGCCGGTCGACATCAGCAGGGCGTTCCCGTGCAGGGCGTCTTTGAGGTTGCGGTAGTGGCTCACCAGCAGGCCTCGGGCCTTGGGCAGGGCGGTCAGCCGGACTCGGGCCCTGGTGATCAGGCCCAGGCTTCCCTCGCTGCCGACCAGCAGGGAGGCGGGGTTGAAAGCGGTGATGGGAGACGCCAGCGGGGCGCGGACGCCGTCGAAGCTCGGCACATCCCAACCCACGGCCGCCAGGCCGCGCAACAGGTCGTCGAGATTGTAGCCGGAGACGCGTCGCAGGATCTTGGGGAACCGGGCCGCGATCAGTTCGCTGTTCCCTTTGACCGCGCGAGCCAATTTTCGGATCAGTTCGGCGCTGCGCCCCGGCGACTCCATGGCGCGCTCGAGCGACTCGCGGTCGAGCGGCCGAAACTGATGAAGCTCTCCCCTCCCACAGAGAAAAGTCAGCGCTTCCACGTGGTCGACCGTCTTACCGTAAAGCACGGAGCGGGTCCCCGACGAGTTGTTCGCGATGGCGCCGCCCACGGTGGCATGCTCGGAAGTCGCCGGGTCGGGAGCAAACATCAGACCGTGAGCGGACAGTTCGGCGTTGAGTTGGCCCAGGACCAGACCAGGCTCGACCTCGGCCCAGCGCTCTTCCGGGACGACCCGGAGCAGGCGGTTGAGATACTTGGAGGTATCCACGGCAACCCCGGCCCCCACCGCCTGACCGGCCAGCGAGGTCCCGCCCCCGCGAGGCGTCAGCGGAACCCCACATTCACGGCAGGCCCGCAGCAGGACGACCAGGTCTTCGGGCTCGCGAGGGACGGCAACGAGAACGGGGCGCTTCTGGTAGATGGAGGCGTCGCTGGCGTAGAGGGTTCGGACAAACGGGTCGCTGGAAAGCTCTCCCCGAAAATCCGAGGCGAGGGCACTTTTGAGCGCCCGCTGCTTCTCTTCGTATTCGTCGACGGGGGTCACCACGCGCGCCATCTCGTTCTCGCTTTCCGGGGAGAAGACAGCGGCCGCCCGCGGCGGCCCGGGGGCCG
>JAEXNA010000140.1 GCA_023447635.1 Vulcanimicrobiota bacterium
GGTCGCACAAGGCGCCCGCTCGCTGCGCGCCGACGAGCCGTCGTTTTCGCTCGAAGCCTGGACGGAAGCGGTGGGAGAGATGCTGTTGGTGGCCCATCAACTCCGTCGCGGGGAGACCGACCTCGAATGGCTCGGCACCGCTCGACGACGGTATGACGAGGTAGGAAATCTCAAGCTGTGGGGACTTTTCAGCGAACCGGTGCTGACGGCCACAGGCTACGCGGGCGTGGTGACATGGTTCGCCGACTCGCGCGGGCGCCTGTTCCAGCTTTCCGATGTCGCACCTGGAGAGGGCGAGCGAGTCCGCCAGGCCTACCAGGGCGGGCATCCGCTCAACGGGGTGTCTCTGGCCCATCGCGAGCTCAGTCGCACTCGCCTCTTGATCCAGCGAGCCACCGCCAGTTCCGATGGCCGGCTTGGCGCGGGTCAGAAGGTGCAGGGGACCACCAGCGGCGCCTCGCTGTGGTCGGACTCCGACCTCTCCAACCTGTGGGAGAAGGGACCTGCCTCCCCCTCCGACCTGATCTTCGTGCAGGGCGAGGTGCTGGGGGCCGAACGCGATGCGCTGGTGCTGCGGACGGCGCGAGGGGTGTTGCGCCTCACGCCACCATCCCAGGGCGATTTGCCGGGCCGCGACAACCTGTCACTTCTGTCACGGCTACCCGGGCGGAGCTACCGCTGGATTGCGCGGCTGCATCGGGGGCAGGCGTTCAGCGCGACCGCGCTTGCCGTCGAGGCCGACCGGGTGGAGGAGTGGAACGGCCGATGCAACCTGGGTTGCGACCGGCTGCACGCCTCGCATTACGAAGACCTGTCGGCCCGCCCGCTGCAGTTGGAACTGCCCGAAGAGCCTCGACCGTTCGAGGAACTGCAGCGTGGACTGCAGCGGGTTGCGCTGGCCGGACGAGGCGCTGCCAGAGCGGACGACTCACTCATCCGCCTCTGGGAATCGCGCGGCCAGAGCAACGCTGCTCAGCTATGGAGAGCGCTGATCCAGGCCGCCAATAGCGGCGAACGTAACCTGCTCGGCTTATGGCAGCCGACCGAACCCGATAGCTTCGCTCTGAGCTGGCTGGCTCTCCACGTTTATCTGGACAGCGGAGGTCAGCGCTGGAGCGCTCCATAGACTCGTTCCAGTGATGGGTGTCACAGTCAGCACCTGCCGGGGAAGATAGAGTAGACGGAACACGTTCTGCGAAAGGCCGGGTGGCGTCGATGAAATTGAAATCTTTTGTGCTAGGAGTGGTGGCGCTCGCGACCCTCTCGTCCTGTAGCGGCAAGGCCGCTACCTCCCCTCAGGCCGGAGCAACGCCGCCATCCCAGACCGTAGCGCAAACCGAGACCGAGGATGTCACGTCCGAGTCAGCAGCGACCCCTCAGGAGGAGAGGCTCCTCACCTTAGAAGAGGCGAACGCTGCCGCAGAGGACTACGACTACGACCAGGACGAGCCGTACGAGATCGCCGACAGTTCGCAAGCGGGTCAGGCAGAAACCTCTGGGGACAGCAGCCCTGCCACCGTAGAGAAAGTACAGGCGCTGTCACGGCAAGTCATGAAAACGGCTCAGGGCAACATGCAGTTGACCCAGAAGACCTACGAGATGGCGCAACAGGTGGGCGATCAGGCTACAATGCAATCGTCCCAGAACCTGATGCAGCTTCATCAACAGGCCTACAGCGAGTTCGAGGCCGCCGCGACCAATCCCCAGGCCTACCTCGATCCGGCTAGTGCCGCTCAGCTGCTGTCCCGCTCCTACGAGTACCTCTACCGCGCCTCCAAGGGAGACATGCGCCCGACCGATCAGATCCAGAGCGAGTTGGCGGAGTTCCGTCAGCAGATCGACTGGGAAGGCAACACGCCCGAAGGGCGAGCCTACGCCAAAGCCAGGCGTGACGGCGTCAGCCGCGATATCGCTCAGTTCGGCGAGACGATGACCGCCAACCACAACCGTAATATGGCGAACATCGCGGCCTCTGCTGACGCTCATTCGAAGAAGATGGCCGCCCTGAAAGGCGCCGCTGAAGCCCGAGACAAGGCGTGGGCCGACGGCCAGCGCGTCGGTGACGAAGCTCACGACCAGCGGGTCGGAGCCATCTACGAAAACTACGAATATATCGATCCCAACACAGGACAGCACCACTGGATTCCGGCTTCGAACACGAACCCTACCGTGACGAACTCGGACGGAAGCGTCACGGAACTGCAGCCCTACCACCCCTCGAGCAACTACCCTTAAAGAATGTTCGTTCAACCCAGAAGATTTCTTGCGGACATCTCGAAGAGAGCAAAGTGAAGAAAACCGTCCTTTTTGTTCTCGGTCTATCGCTACTGTTGACCTGCCCGGCCTGGGCCTGTGACATGGGCCGCCTTGGCGAAGTTCTTCTCTTGGCGCTTGCGGTGATGTCCTCGATCTGCGCCCTGGCCGGCTCTGGCCTGGGGCTGCTGGCCCGACCCGCGCGGGCCGCCTCGCCCTGGCTGACCCTTCTGGTTGGGGTCTTTCTGGGAGCGACGTCCGGAGTGTCGTCGTTCTTCTTGCTTTCCAACGCCGCGCTCGACACGATGTTCGGAGGAGCGATGCTGGGGGCGGGCTTCGTGGGACTGAGCGTGGCGATGCTGGCCCCGTCCCAAGCAGCCGCCACAGCCCACGGAACTGAGTCCAACGCGACCTCCCCGTCCGCTGCGGCCGAACCTGGTGAGCAATACGACAGCAAGTCCGAGTGGAGGCCGCTCTAAGCGGAGTACTCACCGCTGGAGACCAAATGAGAGTTCGACTGTCGCCTTGGGTCCGGCACGAAGGCTGAAGTCGGCCTGGTCGAGAAGCGGGCTGGCTGTGCGTCCTCGTCCTACCTTCAAGATCATCGCAGCCATCACTCTTGGGAACGGACTCGAGTTTTTCGACTTCGTGGTCTACTCGTTCTTCGCCACCGTTATCGGTCGGCTGTTTTTCCCCAGCGCCGACCCGGTCACCCAACTGATGCTAGCTGTCGGCACCTACGGGATCGCGTTCGTCGCCCGGCCGGTGGGAGGGATCGTGCTGGGACTGCTGGCCGACCGCGTAGGACGCAAACCGGCCATGAACCTTACCCTTCTGCTCATGGCGCTGGGTTCGCTCGGGGTGGCCTGCGCTCCAACGGTGGCCCAGGCTGGTCTGGTTGGGCCGATCTGGCTGCTGACCGCACGGATGATCCAGGGGTTTTCCCTGGGTGGCGAGGTAGGAGCCTCGACCGCGCTTCTGCTCGAGTACGCCACCGACCAGACTCGCGGCTACTACTCGAGTTGGCAGTCGTTCTCCCAGGCCGTCTCTTCCCTGATGGCGTCAGGCCTGGCGCTGGCGCTGACCAAAGGGCTGTCCAACGAAGCTCTGGAGGCCTGGGGTTGGAGGGTTCCGTTCTTTCTCGGGGTGCTGGCCGTGCCGGTCGGCATCTACATTCGTAAACATGTCGACGAAACTCTGGGCGAACGTCGACAGAGCGCTTCGGCGACGCTGTCGGCCGTCTTCGGAAGCGAACTTGGCACCGTACTGTCCGGCATCCTACTGCTGGTCGGAGGCACCTGCGCCACCTATATCGTGGTCTTCTACCTGTCGAACTACGCTTCGACCTTTCTCGGGATGCCGCTCTCTTCAGCGCTCTGGGCCTCGGTCACGTCGTCGCTGGCGGTGGCCGTCACTTCGCCCCTGGCCGGAATGGCCGCCGACCGGTTTGGACGAAAACCGGTGCTGACCGTGGCTCGGCTGGTGCAAAGCCTGACTATCGTGCCGTGCTTCTTCTGGCTTTCGGCGAACCCGGTCATCCCCGTCCTGGTGGCGGTGGTCAGCCTGCAGGGAGTGTTGACAGCGTTCTCGGCAGTGACGGCGATCGTGACCATCACGGAATCCTGCCCTCGCCCCATCCGAGCCACCGCATGCTCGGTCATCTACGGGGTGGGAGTGGCCGCCTTCGGCGGTTCAGCCCAGTTCGTGGTGACCTGGCTGATCGCTGAAACCGGAGACCGCCTGGCTCCGGCCTGGTACATGGTCGCCTGCAACCTGATCAGCCTGATCCCTTTGCTCTGGATCCGAGAAACCGCCCGCCGTCCGGTCTAGGACCGGTCAAGAGGCACCCCCATACCAGCGGGGCCATTCGGGATAGCGATGGCGGCTCTCGAAGGGAGCCGATGGGTCTCGTGGAAATAGGCGGGACGCCTTTTGCGCCAGGAGTCGAGTATGATAGAGCCATTCAAATTCAAGTACGTCAAAGACGGGAACGCCACCGGCCTTTTCGCCACGAAGGGTGAAGTCGGCAACGACGGCGTCAAACTTGGCGACCACCTGCTCCCGTTCGAGTGTGTCTACGATACGACCACCCGCGACGAGCGCCTGGTCGTGACCATGGACCCTCGCCACGAAGCGATCCCGGACTTCGTGCGGAAACAGATGCAGGGCTCGTTTCTGGTTCTTCACGTCTCGAAACTTTCTGCTTCTCAGTTGGAAAAGCTGATCGACCGCCACACCTCGGCGCAGGAAGCGGCCGCTCGTAAGGCCCAACTGCAGGCCGAAGGGAAAGGCCACCTGTTCCGCACCGAGCAGTGCCCCTGCTGTGCCGCCACGGTCGACCTGTCGGAACTGCCGGACTCTCCGTACCACTACTGCCGTTTCTGCGAGACCGTGTTTGGCCGGGGCATGGACCGAGGCGTCAAAGCTTCGAACACCTATCGCCAGTGCGACGAATGCGGCTATTACGACCGCGTCCAGGGCTACGGTGAGTTCTACTTTTACTTCCTGCTGGTGGTCTACGGATTCAGCCACAAGCGGCGCCACCTGTGCGACGACTGCGGCGCGTCGCTGGCCAACAAACTGCTGGCCGTCAACGCCATTTTCCTACTCGGCGTTCCCAATGCGGTGATCTGCGCCATTCGCGCCCGAGCCGGGCGCGACAGAGACCTGGGCCCGCTAGCCAAAGCCAACAGGCTGGCCAAAAAGGGCAAGCTTCAGCAAGCCGAGGCCGAGTACGACAAAGTGTTCAGAGCTCTCCCTGGACACCCAGGGGCCCACTTCAACCTGGCCGTCGCTCACCTGCGTCAGAACAACGCCGACGACGGCGTCGCTCATCTGAATAAGTCGTTCCAAAGCTGCCCCTCGTTCGAGCCCGGCATCAACCTCGCTCATCGCATCTCGGGGTAGACGGCTAGAGCAGAGAGTCGGACTGGTCGCCGGCGATCTGGTCGCGTAGCGTCATCAAGGTCGCGCAGTCGGCGATCGCCTCACCAAGGTGGTGGAACTCTTCGGTCTCCAGGAACTCGTTCAGTCGGTCGGCGATCCGCTCCATGGTCTCGCCCATTTCGTAGAGCATGGCGACTTCGGGGGTCTGATCGCCTTCAGCGCAGTAATCGAAGCATTCCTGGGCGCGCTCTTCCAACTCGAGTAGAGCGTCCTCGGCGCCTTCCCAGTTGATAGCCTCGGGGTCGTTCTGGCAGCCCGCGATCTCGGTCAACCAGTCCATCAGGTTCAGGGCGCGACGCACGGAGAGCCTAACGGTCGTAAACGTTCAGGTGCCCGCGGTCGATCAGACCGAAGCCCTCGGTGTCGAAGCGAACTTTGCCTTCGTGACGCTCGATGTTGATACGACGGCGTCCGTCATCGGCCTGGAACTGAAACTCGTCGCCGCCGCCGGTCAAACGACCGCGGAAGGTGCCGACCGCCGTCTGCGCCGTCATGCGACTGGGGTCGCGCGGGTCGACCCTCAGGGTGATGCCAGCCAGGTCGCGGTTGTCGATCTGCTGCACGCTGATGGAGTTGGCGTCGCGGTTGACCCGCACGTTGCCACGCTCGAGCACGATCGGCCCGGTGCGAGTGTCCACGCGACGCTGACTCTGGCCCATCGGCACCCACTCGGTGGGGATAGCCGACAAGGGAAGCGCCTCGGGCGCCTGCACCATACGGTTCGCGATAGCTGCCGGCGAGGGACGACCAGCCGCTTGCTTCGGCGCGACCGCAGCGACGGCGCGAGTAGGAGCAAGTTTGGCGATGTTGGTTCCCTGGGGCGTGGCTTGAATCTGCATAAGCTCAACTTACAGCCCTGTCGTCAAGAGAACGCCATCCTGACCGACCTGAAACATCAAAAAGGTGTTAAGGCTCCAGCCAAGGACCTCGCCAGGTCACTCCCGTGAACTTTCGCGGCGGAAAGCTCGCTGCGACAGGATAGACCACGGGATTCTCCCGAAAAGGAGGGATGTTACTCAAAAGAAACCTTCCTTCACGAAATATTTAAGAAAAGACCTAGGAGATTTCAACTACCCTGGGAAGTCTCGCGCATGTCTACCTCCATCAGGGTACTTAGCTCCCTTACACTCGTATCTCTTTTATTCTTCGCCTGCGGCGGCAGCAGCAGTTCCGACGCCGTGGATCCCAGAGTCGCCTTCGCAGGGGCTGGCGGGGCCGGTGGAGCTAACGGCTCCTGGGGCGATATCAGCCCCGGTACGGGCATCCCGACCGAATTCGTACCTGGCGGCGGTGGCACACCGACCCCGCCTCCGCCGGCCATCCGCTACCCCGAATTTCTCGTCCTCACCAACGACGGCGGCAACGTGATGTCACTGGGCATTGACGACATCGGCGGGCTCAACTTCATTAGCAGCTACGACGATGGCGTAAGCAGGCCGATTTACTCGGCGAAGCATCCTAGCAGGGATTACATCTACACCGCCGACTTCGGCACCGGAGCGCTGAGAGCCTATTCCGTCAATAAGACGACCGGAGAGCTCAGCCTGATCGGCACCGAAATCGAAGGTCAGAACAACCCAACAGCTATCGTCTTGAGCACGAATGGAGACTTTCTCTACCTCTCGAACCAGGCGACCGGAACTTCTCTGTCGACCCTCACCACCTTCTCCGTCGGGGCCAACGGGGGGCTAACACAGCTCGGAGTTCCGCAGGTCGCCTCTGGACTCTACTACGGCCTCAGCTTCTCGCCCGACGGGAATTATCTCTACGGTATAACCCAGCAGTCCGGTAGGGTCGACATCTTTAGAGCCGACCCGATAACGGGAGCGCTCGAGTCGGAAGGGGACGTCACTACAGCAGGAGGCCGCCCGTTCAAAATAGGCTTCAGCCTCGACGGCACCCTGGCGTTCGTGTCCTACGGTGATGTCTCGTTCGTCTCGATCTACAGCTACGACGCCAGCAGCGGAGCTCTTGAACCGGTTGGGAGCATCCCCACCGCAGAAGCGTCCTACAGGTTCACACTGCACCCCACCCGCCCTCTCATCTACGTCACCACCTACCAGGGGAACATCCAGCTCTTCAGCTACGACGCCTCGGGCGGATCCGCGCCCATAGGAAGCACTGTCGGACTCGGCGGGCTGAGCGGCGATCTCGCGTTCAACCGTAATGCTAACTACGCGTACTACACAGACTATTTCAGCGACACACTGTACAGCTTCGAAGTCGCCGCTGACGGAACCCTGACTGCACTGGCGGACTACGGCCCAGAGGATTTCCCGGGTCTCGACCCGTGGGAGCCCTACAACGTTGTTTCCAACAACAACGTCGTCACGAAGCGAAGACCAGAGTAAGCTTCGAGAAGTCCCACGCAAAAAAAGAGCCCCGCTGGGAACAGCGGGGCTCTTTTTGCGTGATTCGGGCAGCGGCTTACTTGCCGGTGTCAGAGTTGTACCAGGAAGTCTTTTCCACGGTGTCCTTGAGGCCAGGTCCGGTGACGGTGGCCTTAGCCTGGAACTTGCCCTTCGAGGCCAGCGTCTTGAGCACGTGGTTGTTCTCGTCGAAGAAATCGCGAGAGACCTTATTGCCGGGCTTGATATTCTGGATGTCGTTCCAGGTTTTGATCGGTGTCCAGGCATCTCCCTCGCTGGGACGGACGGCCAACTGGACCACGACCGGGCCTTCCTGGGCGGTGGCGGCCGGGTTCACCAGATTCACGCGCAGATTCACGTTGCTGCCCTGGCGGATGACCAGCAGTTCATCGATCACGGCGTCGGCGTAAACGGGTTGGAAAGCGGCTGCGGCGAAAAGGATCAGGGCTGCAAACTTGTTCTTCATAACTATCTCCTAAGAACCATCTGTGGTGACTCGCCGCAAAAAGAAGCGGCGACCTCGTTTTTAATCCGAACGAAGCCGCTGCTTTAGACGCTAACGACACCCCCAGGGGGAGCCCAGCGGATACACCGGGCGTAAGGCTATCCCAGCCGGGTGTACAGATCGACGAAGATGAGGGCGGTCATCAGGACCAGCCAGAAGAAGGTCGCCAGCGCCATCACGCGGACCGAGCGCGACGATTCGTCGAGTTCCATGAACACGGCCATCACCAGGGCGCCCTTCAGCCCGGCGATCCCCATGCCGACCGCCGTCCCCCAGTGCCGAACCCAAAGGCTCAGCGCCAGCAGCAGAAGCAACGCTAACCACACGGCAACTAACTTCTTGGTCTTCACGGGTGGCCCCCCACCAGGTAGAGCAAGGGGAAGAGAAAGATCCAGATCAGATCGACCAGGTGCCAGTAAAGACCGGCCATCACCAGATAGTCCGAAGGCCAGTCGAAAGTCCGCCGGGCATAGGCCAGCGCGAAGACGGCCAGCACCAGCAGGCCCACGGTCAGATGCAGAGCGTGCAGACCGGTAGCGGTAAAGTAGAGCCAGAGGAACATCCCCTTTCCCGCTATCACGGCTCCCTGGCCCAGAAACGCCCGCCCCGGAACGTCTCCCTTCCCGATCTCCGCCATCCACTCGGTGCCCTTGATCCCAAGAAACCCTAACCCCAGCACCAGAACCAGCAGCAACCACATCGTCACGGCCTTGCGACGACCGTGATGACCGCACTCGACCGCCATCGCCATGCAGAACGACGAGGTCAGCAAGATGACGGTGTTGATAATACCCAGGCGAAGGTCCAGGTGAGAACTCGCCTCGGCGAACCCCTCGGGATGCACGATACGGCCCACCACATAGGCCACGAAGATCCCCCCGAACAGCATGATCTCCGAGGCCAGAAACAGCCAGGCGCCCTGCCGATACGCCTCGACCTGAACCTCCCGGCTGGGGAAAGGGAAATGAGAGGGCAGTTGCTCGCTCATCCTACACCTCCCCCGGCCGAGGGTAGCGGTACGGCTGCTCCACGGCCGGCACCGTGTCGAAATTGTGGGTCGGCGGCGGCGAGGCCACCTGCCACTCTAACCCGGCGGCCTGCCAGGGGTCGGACGGAGCCCGGGACCCCCAGATCAGCGACCAGGCCAGGTAGAGCAGAGGGATGGCGTAGCCGGCGGCCAGGAAGGTGGCCCCCGCTGAAGAGAGCACATTGAGCGCTTCATACTCTTCCGAATACGAGTGATAGCGACGCGGCATGCCCAGGTAGCCCAGCAAAAACTGAGGCAAGAAGGTGGCGTTGAAGCCAAAGAAAACCAGCCCGGCCGAGAAGATCCCCAGCGTATCGTTGTACATCCGCCCGGTCATCTTGGGCCACCAGAAATGCAACCCGCCCAGGTAAGCCATCAGCATGCCGCCCACCATGATGAAGTGAAAGTGGGCCACTACAAAAAACGTGTCGGTCAGGTGCACGTCCACCGCCAGAGTAGCCAGGAATAGCCCGCTCAGACCGCCGATGGTGAACAGCCCGACAAAGCCAAGAGCGTAGATCATCGGGGTGTTGAAGCGGATCGATCCCTTGTACAGAGTGGCCGTCCAACTGAACACTTTGACGCCCGAGGGGACGGCTACCAGAAAGCTGAGCAAGCTGAAGATCAGACCGGCGTAAAGCGATTGGCCTGCGGCGAACATGTGGTGTCCCCAAACCAGAAAGCCGAACAGCGCGATGGCGATCGACGAGCCCGCGATCATCTCGTAGCCGAAGATCGGGCGACGCGCGAAGCAGGGCAGAATCTCGCTGACCACTCCCATCCCGGGTAAAATCATGATGTAGACTGCCGGATGGCTGTAAAACCAGAACAAGTGCTGGAACAAAAGCGGATCGCCGCCCAGTGCGGGGTCAAAGATGCCGATTCCGAAGAAGCGCTCGGCGCACATCAGCAGCAGGGTGACCGAGAGCACCGGGGTGGCCAGCACCATAATCAGCGAGGTAGCGTAGATGGTCCAGACAAACAGCGGCAGCTTCCGCCAGGTCATCCCAGGAGCCCGCAGAGTGTGCACGGTGACCATAAAGTTCAGTCCGGTAAAGATCGAGGAAAAGCCCACGATAAAAACCCCGGCCGCCATGGCTATCACGTGCGAATTGGTATACGTGGTGCTGTAGGGTGTGTAGAAAGTCCAGCCCGTGTCGACCCCTCCCACCACGATGGCCCAGACCATCAACGCCGCTCCCGCGCCGAAGACGTACCAGGACGCCAGGTTCAGGCGCGGGAACGCCAGGTCTTTGGCCCCGATCATCAGCGGGAGCAAAAAGTTGCCCAGCGTGGCCGGGATAGCCGGTACCAGGAACAGCCAGATCATCACCGTGCCGTGCAAGGTGAAGAGACGGTTATAGACGTCAGCTTCGACCATGTCGCCCTTTGGGGTGATCAGCTCCATCCGCATCATCGCCGCGGCCCATCCGCCCAGGATGAAAAAGCCGGTGATGGTCAGCAGGTACAGGAGCGCGATGCGCTTATGGTCGGTGGTCAGAAGCCAGGACAGCGGCCCCTTATCGCCTCCCAGGTAGCCAAGCTCCGCGTCCCGGGCGGCCGCTCCAGGGTCGCCCTCTAAAGTGCTGTAGCGGGGCCCTTTCACAGGTCACCTCGGCTGCGGTCGGGGATCGGTTGGGTTCGAGCCCGTAAAAAAGCCAGCAGGTCCATCATCTCATCCTCGTCGAGTTGGCCACGAAAGCTCGGCATAATCGGCTCGAAGCCCGCCACGACCTGGTCGTTGGGGCTAAGAATCGAGCGACGAAGATACTCTTCATCGACAATCTGCGAGCCGCCGCCCTCGAACGCCACTCGCCGTCCTACCACGCCATCTAGTAGCGGCGCCGCCATAGCTTTCTTGCCGTCGAAGTTGTCGTGACAGCTGGCGCAGGCCAGCTTGTCGTAAAGCACGCGACCGCGCTCTTCCGGAGTCGTCGCTTCCGAATCCTGGGCACACCAGGCCGCGTATTCGGCAGGGGTGACGACGATGGCTTGACCGCCCATCTTGGAATGCTGCGAGCCACAGAACTCGGTGCAGAAAAGAGAGTATGTGCCCACTCGCGTCGGCTCCAGGGCCAGGTAGGTGTAGCGGCCGGGAAGCACGTCGTGCTTGTTGCGAAACTCGGGCAAGGAGAAGCTATGGATCACGTCCTGGCTGATCATCTTCAGCCGAATCTTCTCACCGACGGGCAGATGCAGCGTGTTGATCTCGCGTCTCCCGCTGGGATGGCGGATGGTCCAGAGCCACTGCTCGCCCACCACTTCGATCTCCAGAGCCTGTTCGTCGGGGACGTACAGGTCGTAGTAAGACCTGGCCCCAACAACAAAAATTCCAATGCCGATCAAGACCGGGATGACCACCCAGATGGCCTCCAGAAGAAGGCTGTTTTCCGGCGGCGCAGAGCGATCGACGCTGGCCCCCTGGCGGTAGCGCACGCAGAGCCAGAACATCACCACGAGCACGCCCAAAGCGATAGCCGAACAGACGGCGAGGATCCCACCCGTCAGCAGATCGACCTGGTCAGCCTGCGGGCCGGCCGACTCGGGCCAGAGCTGGAAATCACCCCAACTCACGTCGACGCGTCCTTTCCCAGCGCCAAATCTGGCTAAAGAGGGCCAGCGCCACGAACAGCGAGAGTAGCTGGACCAGCCGATAGATGGCCAGGCTGTAACGTCCCGTGGCCGGGTCGTACTGGTAGCAGAGGAGCTTCACCTGGCTGAGCAACGACTCGCTGCTCTCCTCGGCCGCGGCGGTCGCGAGCGCCTGCTCGAGGGCGGCCGGAGGGAACCTTAGCCCGTAGAGGTAGGTCGAGACTTCCCCTCCAGGGGTCAGCACCACCAACCCGGCCGGATGGGCAATCTGCTTGCCCACCCTGGCCGAACGAAAACCGACGGCGCCCGCAAGCCGATCCAGAGAAGGTTGGTCGCCGACCAGGAAAGGCCAGCGACCGGAGGCCACCGACCGCCCGTAGGCCCGCAGATAAGCCTCCCGCTTTTCGGCCGCGAGCTCCGGTGTCTCGGCCGCGTCGATGCTCACCGTCAGGACGTTGAACTCCTCGCCCACCGTCATATCCAGTCCCGCCAGCCCCTCCAACAGCCCCTCCTGGACCTGATGGCAAAGCATGGGGCACTCGTAATAGCCCAGGACCAGCAGGGCGGGTCGACCATCCAGCAGCTGGCTGATCGTACCCTCACGGCCTCGGTGGTCCGTGAGCATCAGGTCCATGGGAAGTTGAGCCCCCAATTGCGGCTGGAACCCCGTCTGCAGGGGGTCAGCGACGGGCTGGGCCAGGCTGGCGGTCGTCAGCAGGGCGCAAAGCAGCAGAAGTCGCAGCAGAGCGTTCTTCATGATCGCTTCCTTTCTCGAGTAACACTTTCATCGCGGCGGACGCTCTCTCTTCGGAAAGCGGGCGGCCCGGGTTGGTATCGCGCTTCGGCGCGGGCACCGAGGGATAGACATCGCTCGCGCTGCGGGCAAAGCGAACCCCAGCCTCCAGCGCGGTTCGGCTCCAGCGCGGACTGGGAGCGCCTCGATGGGCCAGCATCTGACCGTGGGCAAACCACAGAACCAGACCGGAAAAGCCGACCACGCCTGCCAGCAGCAGCACCAAAACAGCAGCAACCGTGGGTCTCATCCGGCCACCTCGCTGGGGGCACAACGATCCAAGGTCCAGTGAAAGACGGTCGCCCAGGTGCAAGCCAACGCCAGGAACGCCGCCGGATGGGCGGGAGAAAACGCGAACTGCTCGGGAGAGAACGACGGCACGATAAGCCAGAGAAACTGGGCCGCGCTCATCACCAGCAGCAGGCCAGAAATCAGGCTCAGGCGTCCGCCCCCCTGGCTCAACTGCCCCCAGCCCAGCAGCACGAAGGGCAAGACAAACTGTAGCGCCACCAGGGCCACCGCCAAGCCGCCCCAGGGACCAAAAGCCCGGGTCGCCAGCCAGCCCGTCTCTTCGGGCAGGTTGCCCGACCAGATGATCAGGAACTGGCTCAGCTGCAGGTAGCCCACCAGCATGACCTGGGCCATCAGCAGCCCGCCAAGATCTTTGAGTCGCGCGTCCCGCGGGTACCGAAGGCAAGCCCACAGAGTCAGCAGCGAAAAGGCGGAAATGGCCTGTAAGACCATCACGACCAGTCCGAACAGGCTGGAGCGAAAGTGCGCCTCGAGGCTTCCGATGGAATCCATGGCCAGCAGCCCCGTCACCGCCAGATGAAACACCAGGCCGGCGCAGGCGCCGTGCTGCAGCGCCGGATTCGGCCGCTCACTTCGCATCGCTCGGGCCAGCCCCGACCAGATCAGCAAAGCCAGGATCAGCCGGGCAGTGTAGGCCAGCGGGTTAAGGTAGGCTTCTCGATGCTGCCAGAGCGGTGTAGCGGCCACCTCCTCTGGTCTTGCCCACGGGTACACCGAAGGCAGGGTTCCCAGCAACGGCAGAGCCAGCAAGATCATGACCGGCATGGTCATCGCTCCCGCCCGCAGGGCAGGCCCCAGCAAGCGCCCCCAGGCTCCTCCCGTAGCGTGGTGGATCATCAGGAAAGCCAGCGACCCGACCGGTAGGGCTAACACCCATTGGAAAGCCGGCAGGTAGGCCCGAGCCGCCCCGGTCGGGTCGCCGTAGGCAGCAAAAGCCATCCAAAGCCAGCCCACCGCAGCAAGAATCGGCCAGGTTACTCGTTTCACGGCATAGCCTCCGGGCGGGACACGCCCCCGTGAGGGTCGGAGGTTGGAGAGGCCCCCAGGGGGGCCGGGGTGGGAGTGGAGAGGCCTGGCGTCGGCGGCATCCCGACGGCCTGTTCCCGTTCGGAAAGCTGAAGGACGCGAATCCAGGCCACGATGGCCCAGCGATCCCGAGGCGACACTCGATCGGCATAGGGCAGCATGCGCCCCGCTCCGTTACTGATGGCGGACCAGTAGTGCAGGTCTTCGGCCGCGACCAGCTCGGGGCTGTGGAACGAGGGGGGAGCGGGAAATCCGCGCTCGACGATACGCCCATCGCCGTACCCGGCCGGGCCGTGGCATAGGGCGCAGTAGATGTCGTAGCCCTCGCGGCCGCGTTCTAACAGGGCCTTCGATAGCTCGGGCTGCTCCTCGTCCGTTGTCGTGACCGGCACGGTTCCTGACGGGGGGCGCAGGGCGGAACTTCCGTTCGCGGTCAGGTTCGTGCGCTCATAGGGGTCCAGCCGAGGCTGCTCGGCCATCTGCCAGCCGCAGCCCGCCAGCAGCACCGATATCCCGGTCAAGAGGAAGCTATACCGCATAGATGCTCCCCTTGCTCAGAAATCCTCGAAGGACGGACTCGTCGTTGTCGCGCGCATCGATCAGCAGCGCGAACCGGTCGAGCGTCGTGCGAGAGTATTCGGGCAGGCCGAACACCGGGTGATGAAAGCGAGGAAGACCGCAGAAGATCAGCACCGAAAAAAACGCTGATAAGGCCGCGCCAAGCACCGTCATCTCGAAGGTAACCGGCAGAAACGAGGGCCAGGCGTGGGGGGGCGTCCCGCTGACCTCGAAGGGGTAAAGGTGGACCGCCGTCAGGTACTGTAAACCGTAGCAGCAGCCGCCTCCAAACAGCCCGCCGGCCGTGGCGGCCAGAGAGACCCTCGAGTCGCGAGTGTCGAGCAGGTGGTCGAGGTCGTGCAGGTGGTAAGGAGAAAACACCTCGAGCCCCACACCCGGGAACTCTTCTTTGACCTTCCGGGCCGCCGCCACCGCGTCGGCCGGCTCTTCGAACAGGCACCAGATCATGGGGCCTCCTCCTGGCCCTGGAACGCCTTTTCGGAACCGGCCTCATGTCGTAACTCGTGGGCCAGTTCCACCATCTCGCTGGCCGCGATCACGGGTAGGAAGCGCACGAACAGCAGCATTCCGAAGCTAAAGATGCCGAAGGTGCCCAGGTAGATCCCCCAGTCCCAGACCGTGGGCCAGTACTCGCGCCACGACGAGGGCAGGAAGTCGCGATACAGGGCAGCGACCACGATCATGAACCGCTCGCCCCACATACCCAGGTTGACCGCCAGTGAGATCAGCAGCAGGGCCGTAGTGCTGGTGCGGAATCGGCGCAGCCAGAAGAACTGCGGCAGCACCGAATTGCAGAACAGCACCATATACCATATCGGGGCGTAAACGCCGGTGAACAGGTGGCTGACATAGGCCATGTCGTAAGGTTCGTTGCTCCACCAGGCCGTGAAGATCTCTCCCACGTAGCCGTAGGTCACCAGCATCGAGGTGACCAGCATCAGTTTGGCGGCGTTCTCCAGGTGCTGCATGGTGATGTAGCGCTCGAGGCCCATAATCTTTCGCAAGGGGATAGCCAGGGTAACGACCATGGCAAAACCCGATAGGATGGCTCCAGCCACAAAGAATGGCGGGAAGATCGTCGAGTGCCAGCCCGGCACCACCGACGTGGCGAAGTCGAAAGAGACGATCGAGTGCACCGAGACCACCAGCGGGGTCGCCAGCGCGGCCAGCCACAGATAGGCGCGCTTGTGCAGGCTCCAGTGTCGGGCCGATCCTCGCCAACCGAGCGCCAAAACCGCGTACACTTTGCGACGAAAGCCGTGGCAGCGGTCGCGAATCATGGCAAGGTCAGGAACCATGCCCAGATACCAGAAAAGGAAGGAGACCGTGCCGTAGGTGCTGATGGCCGCGAAGTCCCAGAGCAGCGGGCTGCGCCACTGGGGCCAGAGGTCCATCCGGTTGGGATATGGGGCCAGCCAGTAGGCAAGCCACGGACGCCCCAGATGAAAGAGCGGAAAGATGGCCGCACAGGCGACGGCCATCAAGGTCATGGCCTCGGCAAAGCGGTTGATCGACGTTCTCCACCCCTGCGACATCAAGAGCAGGAAGGCCGAAATGAAAGTGCCGGCGTGGCCGATTCCCACCCACCAGACGAAATTGACGATGGCCAGACCCCAACCCACCGGGTGCTGCAGACCCCAAACTCCCAGGCCGTGGTAGAGCAGTACGCTCACGCTAAGCGCGAACACTCCCAGAAGCGCCACGGAGATGGCCAGGCAGATCCACCATCCGCGCCCGAGACGAGGGTTCAAGACGTGATCGATGATTTCGCCGCCGACCTCGCCGGGGGTTTGGTCCCCGACGATCAGCGGTTCGGGATGATGGACGTCCCGCTTCATGTCGCTCGGCCCTCGCCTGTCTCGCCCGATCTCAGGCGAGCCAGATAGGTGGTGCGCGGACGCGTGCCGAGTTCGGAAAGAAGTCCATAGTTATGCGGCAGCGCAGCCAGGCGCGAGACCTCGCTGTCCGGGTCGCCCAGGTCGCCAAAGACAATGGCTCGAGTTGGACAGGCCGCCTGGCAGGCCGTGACCACGTCGCCGTCCTTCAGGTCCCGCTCTTCAATGCGGGACCGGATGTCGGCGGCCTCGATGCGCTGGGTACAGTAGGTACATTTCTCCATCACCCCCCGGCCACGCACGGTGACTTCGGGGTTGCGCGCCATCGTCCAACTCTCGATCTCTTGGTGCTGATAGTCGAGATAGTTGAAGCGGCGCACCTTGTAGGGGCAGTTGTTGGCGCAGAAGCGGGTACCGACGCAGCGGTTGTAGACCATCTGGTTCAACCCCTCACGGTTATGCAAGGTGGCGCCGACCGGGCAGACCCGCTCGCAGGGCGCGTTCTCGCAGTGCATACACGGCACCGGCTGAAAGGCGCCAGGCTCTTCCGGCGCCTCCGGCTCGGGCTCGTAGCGGTCGACCCGCAGCCAGTGCATGGCGCGACCTTTGACCGACTGCTCCGGTCCCACCACGGGCAGGTTGTTCTCGGCTCCGCAGGCCATCGTACAGGCGTTGCAGCCGATACATTTGGTCAGGTCGATGACCATGCCCCAGCGTCGGTCCGAGGTGTTCTGCTGCGTATAGAGCGACTCGGCGTGATGCTCTTCGTGGCCCAACTTGGGGTCCTCGACCCACTGAGCCAGGGTGGCCTGGCGGACCGGCTCTCGGCCTTCCATCGCGTGGTGGGTCTGCATCTCGGGCAGGCGGGTGTACCCGGCAACCTTCTCCACCTTCCCCACCAGGTGGTCGATTGGAACCGGACCTCGCAGAGGGAAAGCGTCCACCCCGTGGGCCTGTTCGGCAAAACGGCCCAGCGACTGGCCCCAGCCCAAGGTCAGGGTCACCACGTCGTCGGGTTGACCGGCCAGAGGGAAGATAGGAAACGTGGCGGCTCCAAACTCGGTGCTCACCTTGACGTGGTCGCCCGCCGAGAGCCCCTGGTCGCGAGCCCAGTTCGGACTGACCAACGCCGGGTTGGCCCATGCCAGCCGGGTCAGCGGCCGGGGAAGTTCGAGCAGCCACGGATTGTTGCCGGAAGAGCCGACGTCCAGGTAGGGGTCAGGTCGAAACACGATCCAGGCCCCGCCTTCGCCAGGCTCCTCGAGCTTCGTGGTCTGAGGCATCGGAGTCGCGGTCGCTTTCGCCTGGCCTTCAGCGCGGACGACCCCCTCACGCAAGGCCTGCTGCCAGCGCTCCTCGAACCGGTCCTCGCCCCAGCGCTCCCGCCAGAAGTCGCGCAAAGCTTGATAGGCGGAACGGCGGTCGCCCGTCAGCAGACTGAGCAGGTCAGCTTCGCTCCAGGTCGGATAGAGCGGATCCATCAAAGGCTGGACCAGGCTCACCGCTCCATCGTACGAGCGCAGGTCGCCCCACGACTCTAGCGGATGATTCTGTGGCACGACCCACTGGGCCACGCGCGAGGTGGCGTTAGCCCTCTCGGTAAGGTGCAGGGAGAAGGGGGCCGGAGCCGGAGTGAAAGCGCCCCCGGAAAGCGTCACCGGGTCTCCACCCAGGATCAGAAGCGCCCGGACCCGGCCTTGTTTCATCGCCGTCTGTAGCTGCTCGAGGGACTGGTCCGGCGACGATGGGTGCTGATCGACGGCGGGCCGATAGAGCGTGCTCCCGGCGCCCCCGTAGCGACGATTCAGGCGGTCTATCAGAGCCGGGTCGGCTCCCGCTCCCCCCATCACCACGGCTCGTCCCCGGAACCTTTCGAGCAGAGCCAGGAGTCCCGGCATGGCCGCTGGCTCCCTCCCCTGCCCTAAGTCATCGAGCGCCTGAGAAAACGCCGCAGGCGAGATTCGGGCAACCCGATCGGCCGCCGCCCCGGTCAGGGTCGGGGTCATTTCGAGCACGCACAAGGTCGACATCCGCCTGGTGCCTCGACCTGCTCCATATTCTCGTGCCAGACGAAGGCGCTCGGGGTGTTCGCCCAGGAAGTCTTCGCCCAGGCTCACTATCAGCTCGGCCGAGGTCAGGTCGTAATACGGCGTCACAAAGCCGTCGGCTGTCTTCAGGCGAGCATCAAAAGCGCTGTAGCGGTGCCAGCTCGCCCTGGGAAGAGCCGTGCGAAGCGTGTGCTCCAGCGACGGAGAACTGACCACCTCGGTCAAGAAGTGCAACCCTTCCCCACCTGGGCCCAGCCGGGAGCGCAGCTTGACCAGCTCCCGAGACAGTTCGGCGCGTTCGATCGGAACGTCGTCGCGGGTGATCCCTTTGAGCCGGTCGGGGTCGTAGAGGTCCAGCAGGCTGGCCTGCATCGAAGCGTCGCTGCCGCCTAAAACGGAAGGGTGGTTCGAGCCGCCGTCCACCTTGACCGGCCGGCCCATCATCGATTCGACCACCACGCCACGCGCGTAGCCGCGATAAGGTAGGGAGGTTGCGAAAAGCTGGCGCGCCGTGGGGTCGACCACTCCCGGAGCCTCGACGTAAGGCAGGGCTTCCGAAGGCCCCTTCAGCCGACTGCAGCCGGCTAGCCCCAGGGCGGCTACCGACGAGCCCAAAAGTTTCAGAAAGCGGCGGCGACCCATCTCTCCTACCAGGTTCCAGGGCTGCTCTTGATCTATCGATGACACGTCGCGCACTCCGTCAGTCGAGGAAGTTCGACCCGGTACTCCTTCATAAGGTATTGGGCCATTTCGTCGCGCTCGACGTGGGACGGCGCGTTCCAGTCCGGTGAGACCACCTGGTCGCGTGGGCGGAGGCGATAAGCCGGGTCGCGATGGCACTCCAGGCACCACCCCATGCTAAAATTGTGGGCCGGAGAAAGCTGCGCCGAACGGTCGACGCGGCCGTGGCATTCCGTGCAGCTGACCCCGTTCTGCACGTGGACCTGATGCGAGAACTTTACGAAATCCGGCAGCTCGTTGACCCGCTTCCAGGCCATCGGCTGGTTGTGCATCCAGCTACGCCGAACCGGTTCGAGCATCTTGGCGTCGGTGAAAAGCTGAGAATGGCAAGTCATGCAGACCCCCGTCGAGGGCAGTCCGGCCTGGTCCGAGGTCTCGACAGCACCATGGCAATAGCGACAGTCGATGCCCAGTTCTCCGGCATGATGGCGATGGCTGAAATCCACCGGTTGGCTCGGGCCCAGGTCGTGACCGTTCACCCAGGATGAACCGGCCAACCCGTAAAGCACCAGGACCAAGCTGAAAAGCAGCGAGCCTAAGGCCAGGCAACCCAAGCGCCAGCGTTGATCGAAATCTGGGGCAAAGGTTTGTCCCACGGCTGCGCTCCCTCTCTTTTGAGGGTTCAGGGTAGCACGTGCGCTTTTAGCGAAACGATATCCAGGTAGACCCATGGGTGGGCATACCGTCCACCCAAGATCTCAAGACAAAGGGAGTCTCCCGAAGAGAAGCCGACCGTTCCCTCAGGGTTGCTCAGAACTTGTCGTCGTAGCTATAGCCTTCGCTACCGCCCCAGTGGTCATCGCCGGCCGAAGATTTCGTCCCGTCAGGGGGCGTCGCGACGGGTCGGTCGTCCGGAGGGGGGGTTTCTTTCGGCCTAACCTTCGTCTCGGCCGGTCTGGCACCGCCCGCCGTCGGCGAGGTCCATCGCCCGCTGCTCCAGGCGTCGGCGTTATCGTCCGTGCTGACGCCCCAACCCCAACCGTCGGCCTCGACAGGCTTCTCTTCGGGAAGGTCGGGCGCTGGTTCGAAGAGCGACTCAGCGTCGTCGTATTCCAGGTCTTCCCCAATATCGATATCCTCCTCGGAGGCGATAGCGGACGATTCGCCGTCAAAGTTCTCGTCGTCCTCGTCAAGATCTTCGCTGGCAATACTCAGCGGATTACGGAACTTATCGAGCAGGGTCGTCTCGTCGTCGACTTCGGGCGTGAGCGAGATGATCGCCGTTTCGATGATCGATTTGATCAGCTTCTGAATACCGCTGCTTTTGCGTCGCTCGAGCTCGACGATCACTTTTTCTACTCGCTCGAGTTCGGCCTGTTCGTCCTCGTCGCGGGCGCCTCGAAGCTGCAGAAACGCCCTCAATCGATAAGCCTGCAACAGGGCTGGGCGCTCACGTCCGAAGCGCAGCTGGGTGTTCAGGGCCGCACTACGCTCTTTGAGCTCGGACTTGGCGCTGACTTTGAAGCTCACCCTTTTCCCGCCTTACCGGCACCAGGGGTGACCGCTTCCATCATCGCTACCACGCGCTCGTGGGCAAGTTCTTGAGCTAACTCGAGCGCTGTCTGACCGTCAGCGTTTTTAAGTTCGAGGCGAGCCCCGTTGAGCAACAGCGTCTCGGTGGTCAGGTAAGAATTTCCACGAGCGGCGGCGTGCAGCGGCGTGTCGAAGCTGGGCCCGCCCTGAGAGTCAGGGTCCATGCCTTCGGCGATCAGCTGAACCACAAACTTACGATGGCTCAGGAAGGCCGCTTCATGAAGTGGCGTCCAGCCCTGATAGTTGTGCACGTTCAGCGGGGCCTCCCGGCTGACCAGAATATCGAAGGTCAGTTGCGAGCCGCTGCGGGCCGCCCCGTGCAGCGGGCGGGAACCGTCGACGCAGGAGATGTCCAGGTTGACCTCGGGTCCTCGCTGCACGATGTCTCCCACGGCCCGATGGCGGCCCCAGCGAGCCGCCACGTAGAGGGCCGGGTAATCGACGTCCTGACCAAACTCCAGGTCGGCTCCCTGGTTGAGCAAAAACGATACCACATCGGTCAGACCGAAAAAGCAGGCCCACTGCAGCGGCATCCAACCCGAGGCGTCGACCGCTCCGACCAGGTCGGGCTGTTCGCGCAGAACCTGGCGGGTGGCGTAAGCGTCGCCCGCGGCCATCAGTTCGTAAAGCTTGCGCTGTTCGGGGGTTCCGCGAGAGGCCAGGTAGTCCGGCAGCGGTTCCAGCATCTCGGCGGCTCGTTCGTAGCCGGGGCCGACGGCCGAGCGGAACACTTTGACGGCCCGGGCGTAGGTTTCTCCGGCTCGCTGCGGGTCGGACTTGCGACGCGCGATGGCCAGATCGAGAAGGACGTTCAGGTCGTTGACGTCGTAACGTTTGGCCCGCTCTTCGACCCGCTCTCGCTGGGCGATCAGTTCGGTCAGGATACGCTCGCCTTCGGCCGCTCGCCCCAGAGCGATGCAGCGACGAGCGAAAGCCGCCCGAGCCAGAATCGTCTCTCGGTGGTTGCGTCCCAGGCTCTTTTCCAACATATGGGCAGCTTCATAGCAGGTCTTGTAAGCCCGTTGGCCGTGCCCGTGGTCGGCTTCGAGCAGCGCCAGGCTCAAGAGGCAGCGGGCGGTCGCGATCCCATCTCCGTTGACCTTGCGACTGACCGAGACGGCACGGTTGGCATACTCCAGCGCTTTGCTGTTATCGCCGTGGCGGCGTAGGTGGTCGGCGTAGCGCCGCAGCGCCGAAACCTGAGCCGAGCTTTCTCCCAGCGCTTCGTGCACCTGAGCGGCCCTCTCCAGCAGCAAGCGACAGGCCTCGGGGTGTCCCAGCCCCGCAGCCACCTCGGCCAGGTAGGTGATGATCGTGGCGACCTGAGGGTGGTTCGACCCGTAGGCCATCTCGGAGGTGAGAAGGGCTTCCTGCAGCGCTTCATAAGCCGCGCCAAGATCGCCGTCTTCGCCGGTTCGTCGCCCCTTCTCGGCCTCGGCCTTAGCCAGGGCAGCCGCTTTCTGCTCTCTGGCGACGTAAAAGTTTTCCAGGGCCAGCGACAGAAATCCAAGAGTTCCGGTGGCCAATCCTCCGTAAAGAAGCTCCCGCCAGGTCAAGGCTCGACTCAATTGGAACGCGATCAGCACCGAGAGCAGGCCGCCCAGCGCCACGCTCTCCTGCACGGCGGTGTGTTCGGGGTCGAAAGCCAGGGGGCGGAATCGGGCTAGCAGGCGGTGCACGCCAAACATCAGACCGGCGGCGAAAAGCGGATAGAGAAGCCCAGCCCACACCCGATCGAGCACCAGAGTCACCAGAAAAGTGACCAGCACACACCCCATGGTGGTCGTGACCATCAGCGAAACTACCAGCTCGCGATGCGATGTCGCTCTATCTTCGTCCGCCCCGCGCAGATCGCCACTCCATCTATGTAGTGATGTATCAGGGTTTCGGGCCCAGAATCTGACTCCTGCCGGGATAGGGCGAGTTCATGGCGACCTTCTGGCTATTTTTCCCGTTCCGGGCCGCGCAAGCAGGCCCAGACTTCGAAAAACAGGGAGCTGAAGACCCGTTCGCTGTGGCCGAAGCCGGACTGCTCGAGCCAGCGCTGGAAGCGGTCTGGCTCGAGAGCGTGAATCTCTTTGACCTTTTCCCGGCGCTGGCGAACGTCGTCGTCCGTCGCACCGAAATCTCGCCATCGCTGCTCCCAGGCGCCAGCGCGCAGCGGGTCGGACATGGGGCCGACCTGACTTCCGGCCAGCAGCAGTCCGCCGGCCTTTAGCCTTTGACCCAGCTGTCCGAGCAGACGCTCCTGCTCTTCGGGCCCGGACAGATGGTGCAGCACGCCTATCATCACCACCGCATCGAGGTCGGTCAGGTCGTCGAACTGCTCCAGCACGCCGCAGCGAAGGTCTACCTCCAACCCCTGGGCAGCCAGTTTACCTCGGGCCACCTCCAGCATCGGCTCGGAGGGATCGATCGCCACCACCTGCACCTGTGGGAAGCGCTTCTTGAACAGGATCGTCTCGGTGCCGGTGCCCGCGCCCAGGATGAGAACACGCTCCATCGGCTGTCCATTGAGCATCGTCATCACCACCTCGTAGAGGGAGTCGTGCCCGATGATGGCGGCCTGCGCGCCCTGGTCGTAAGTGGCCGCGCGGGCGGCGTCAAAGTTGCTCATAGTTCTCCTCGTGTTTGTAGACGGACGGCACCCGCCCCGATTTTTTCTTGAATGCCCGCCGGAAGTGGGTCAGGTCCTGGTAGCCGCACTGACGGGCGACCTCGGCGACGCTATGCTGCTGATGACGGAGCATCATAGCCGCCAGATCCAGCCTGGCATCCTGCACCCACTGGCCCAGTGAGCGCCCGGTCGCCCGGCTGACCCTGGTGGTCAGGTGAGGAAGCGAGTAGCCCATCTTCCGGGCGATCTCACTCGCTCCCCAACCTCGGGAAACCGCCTCGTGGGCTAGCGCCAGAGCCGAACCCACCGTTTCAGGCCACGGCTCGACGACAGCAAGCTCACGGGCCAGCCAGGGCAGAAGCTGTTCCGGCTGATCCGCCCAGCGTTCGAAGCGTCGCCCCCAACCGGGTCGACTCAGCACGCCCGGATGGGCTCGCTGCGCCTCGAGAGGGCGAAGCCACTCGCTGGGATACCGACTGGCATCAAAGGTCAGCGCACTAAAATGAGTTCCCGGTCGGAAGCGGACGAGATGCGCCATCCAGCCAGGGATCTGGACGATGCTTCCGGCCTCTACCCGATGATGACCGCCGAGATCGACCCAGCCTCCACCTTCGTGGCAGAACATCACGACGCTATGCTGGTGGATGCTCGACACGGTCTTTAGTGTAGATCACCTTCTGGGCCGGGGGGAGGTGCAAATCTTTCGCTTCCGGGGAGCAAGCCTGGGAACCGACGTAAAGGAGAGGTTCTGTTCCTGGTCTCTCTAAGTAGCCGCGATGAAAAAGCTGCCGAAGCTCGTCCTGGGCTCCCTTGTCGCTATAGCTCTGGGCTACGGGGCCTGGACCCAAACTCCCTCGCTGAAGCAGCCCGATGAGGTAACGACCACCCGAAAGCTAGCCCAGAAGCGCTGGGAGGAAGCCCGCCTGGTAGCCCGCGATCCGGCCCAAAACGGCTACATCAACCCTCGCCTGCGCCCGTTCTGGAGCAGCCAGGCCGAGGCTGTCGACGTGCAGTCTCCCGACTATAAAGCCGTCAGCGACTGGCTGACCTATGCCGATCCCAGCAGGCCACCGGATAGTTACCAGTCGTTGCTGAACGAACCGCGTTTCCGGCAAGCGCTAGCCGGTTTCGAGCCGCTGGAACGTGACCTGCAAGAAGCGATGCGCCGCCCCTTCTTCCTTGTCCCCGAGGCCAAGGCGTGGGACGTCACGATGCCCCATCCCAACCTGGTCGCTCCGGTGAACGTGGCCAACGCCACGGTGGCCCTGGCGCGAGTTCGCCTGGCTCAGGGGAAACATGCCGAGGCGGTCAGCCTGCTGGGCGGGGTGGTTCGTTTTGGCAAAGCGCTGAGCGGCTACAACTTCCTGATTCAGGACCACGCCTCGGTCAGGGTTCAGCAACTGGCGGGCCTGGGATACCTCTCTCTTTTCCCACCCGAGGCGCCCCTCACAGCGACCGACTGGTCGGAACTCGCCACCTCGTTCGTCGCCGCGATCCCCCCGAAGAACCAGCTTGTGGTAGCGCTGGAAAACCAGATGGCGTTTGGCCTCAACAGCCTCGATGCCGCAGGCGGTGAAGCCTCTGCTCCCGGCTTTGGACGGTGGCCCTGGGCGTTTCCCGGCTACGCAGGGCGGGAGAAACGCGTCTACGCGAACGCGATGATGGAGATCGTCGAGGCGGCCCGCGGCGGCCCGGGCGCTCATCTGCCCGAGAGCCTGGCCCACCCTACCGTCATGGACTACCTGCGAGGAGAGGCCGGTCAAAGCACGGACACTTTGATCCCTAGCTTCAGCGGTCTCGAGGCGGCCTTCGAACTTAACCGCAAGCGCACGATCGCCCTCGCCCTGCTCTCGGCGACTCGCGCCTTTGCGGCCGAGAAGGGCAGACTACCCAAAGACCTGGCCGAGGTCCGAGAAGCCGGCATCGCCGTACCCGAACCTACCGCCATCGGGCTCGATGGCGCAACCTGGAAGCGCAGCTCCGACGGGGTGACGATCGAAGCAAGCTACGTACCTCACGAGAGGTATCCAAGAGATGTTCCGGCGGCAAAACGGCCCTGGGCCGACGAGAGCCAGGACGGCAAGCTCGTCTATCGCGTCACCGGCGTCCCGCCTTTGTCCAAACGGTAACAAGAACGACCGCCTTTGTGACATCCCGGCTACATTCGTAACAATCCCTTTACAACTCGGGCCCTCCACGCCCCCCTTACCCACCCTATACTCAGGCTTAAGAACGACAGCCAGAAAGGGTTCCGATGCACGCTTCCGCCTACCCCGACACCGCCACCCGCGCCGCCGAGTTTTCCCGCCAGTCTCGCCTTCCCCACAGCTTCACTCGCTCGCTGAGACCGGCCAAAGCTCAGGAGTTGGTCGGCCAGTGCGAGGCGCTGTTTCAGCAAGTGATGGCCAAGCCCAGTTTGCACAACGTGGCCGGACTGGCTTCTTTACTGCACAACCAGGGCGAACTCAAGGCTAGCTTCAGCGGTAACGTACAAAAAGGCACCCTGACCCTGACCCGAGGCCACTCGTTCTACACCCGCGTCGAATTCCAACTGGATCGGGTGACCATCTTCCAGAGCGGGAACTCGGCCCACGGATTCGTCACCTCCGACGTAGCCGCCGTGGTCAATCGCAACAGCCGACGCGCCAGCTTCGCCTATGGCCAGACGCCCGAGCTGCGCGATTTGCTGGCCGCTCGGTAAAAAAATATCTTGACAGCCCTCACGCTCGTCCCCTAATCTCAGAGCATGACCCGCCGTGATCCTATCAGCACCCCCGCCGCGACCTGTTGTTGTTGCCTTGCTGTATGGGAAGGCGCTGGTCAGTTTCTGTAGACAACAGACAATCTGAAAGAAAAGCCCTCCCGCTCGACGGAGGGCTTTTTTGATCTCATCAGGCCTTCCTCGACCGGCACGGGCTGCGGAGGAAACGCCCATATGGCTGCAACAGCCAACTCGGACCTACCAGCAAGGCCCATGATCGCCTTGAGAAATCTGGTCAAGTCCTATCGTGTCGGGGGACAAACGCTGCGAGCGCTCGATGACGTCACGCTGCACGTCCCGCCCGGCAAAATCCTGGGGGTGATCGGCTCGTCGGGGGCGGGCAAAAGCACCCTGATCCGCTGCGTGAACCTGCTCGAACGTCCGGAGTCGGGTCTGGTCGAAGTCGACGGAGTCGACCTGACCAGCCTGGGCAGCGCGGCGCTAGCCCAGGCG
>JAEXNA010000150.1 GCA_023447635.1 Vulcanimicrobiota bacterium
CGAATGGGTGGCCGGTTTGAGCTGGTCGGGAGCTCTCGATTCACCGATGCGCGGAATGTTCCGCTGATCGGCGAATCGGTGGCTGGTTTGAGCTGGTCGGGAGTTCTCGATTCACCAATGCGCGGAATGTTCCGTCGATCGGCGAATCGGTGGCTGGTTTGAGCTGGTCGGGAGCTCTCGATTCACCGATGCGCGGAACGTTCCGCCGATCGGCGAATCGGTGGCTGGTTTGAGCTGGTCGGGAGCTCTCGATTCACCGATGCGCGGAAGGTTCCGCCGATCGGCGAATCGTGGCCGGGTCGGAATGGGCCATAAGCCCCCGATTCACCGATGCGCGGAAGGTTCCGCCGATCGGCGAATCGTGGCCGGGTCGGAATGGGCCATAAGCCCCCGATTCACCGATGCGCGGAAGGTTCCGTCGATCGGCGAATCATGGCCGGGTTGGAGCGGGCCAGAAGCTCTCGATTCACCGATGCGCGGAATGTTCCGCCGATCGGCGAATCGAGGGTTAGCCGTCTGGGGGAGGCGGCATCTTCTGGCGTAGCGCCTCGATCACGGCGTCGGGGTCGGGGAAGCCGCTCTCTCCGAGCAGACGTCGGAAGATGCCGACGGAGCGTTTGCCGACCAGCAGTTCGCCGTCGACCATCACGTCGAACTGGCCGGCGCTGCCCCCTTGCAGTTGGGGCACCAGGCCCAGCGACTTTTCGATTCGAGCGGCGAGACTCGCCGCTTTGGGCTTATAGCCTCAGCGAACGCAGTGGAAAATCGTGATGTCCATGCCAGGTGTCTTCGCCCTCCAACCGGACCCTCCCCTTAGTCCGCGATGGCCGAGTGCGAGTCGAGAAATCCGCGATGGCCGAGTGAAAGTCGAGGAATCCGCCCGCTTCGAGTCGAGGATTCCGTCCAACCCGCGATGGCCGAGTGGGGGTCGAGGATTCCGCCCGCTCCCACTCGAGGATTTCGCCGACTTCCACTCGGGGATTCGAGCAAGCTTCAAGAATCGACCCCCGTTTAACGTTTCCTTCACATCCTCTTGGCGGGCGCTCTCTATACTTGTCCTATAGACAACAGAACCTTTGCTTATTCCAGGAGTGAACCCGTGAACATCCTACCCGCCCTTCCCAAGGCTCCGGCTCAGGCCAAAGCCGCCCTCCCGGCTCTGGCCCCCAAGGCCGAGTCCGCCTCGACCCCCGCCGCCGAAGGCGACGCTGTCCAGATCGGTGGAGAGCAGCCCGAGAAAGAGTGGACCGTGCTGGTGTGGGCCAACGGGAAGACCGACGGCGCTGACCGCCTGGCCCCTTCGGTCATGCGCGAACTGGAAGTCGCGGGTAGCGACAGCAAGATGGACATCGTGGCCCAGTTGGGCCGCAAGCAGCGCATCTACGACAAGGTCACCAAAGACTGGCACGGCGTGAAGCGCTACCATGTGCAGCGCAACGAAGACCCGCTTCCCACTCAAAAAGAGATCTTCAAGTGGTTCCTACCGCCTTACACCGAGGGGATCGTCTCGCCGGTGCTGCAGGACCTGGGCAACGCCGACATGGGCAGCTCGGCCTCGCTGTCCGAGTTCTTGCAGTGGGGCATGAAAGAGTATCCCGCCAAGAACTACGCCGTCATCATCTACGGTGAAAGCGGCGGTTTCGCCGCCGCCGCCCTCGACGAGACCACCGGTCAGAAGTCGACCTATAAGGGCGTCGCTCAGGCCATCCGCGAAGCCGAGAAAGCTTCCGGCGGAGATGTGAAACTGGTGGCCCTCGACGGCTCCTTCGGCGCCGGACTGGAAGCCGCCGACGAGCTCAAGAGCGTGGCCGACATCCTGGTCGGCTCGCAGGCTCCGGTTAGCCTGGGTTCGCTGCAGCTCGATATGGTGATGAAAGACCTGAAATTCGAGCTCGCCGAGAAGGGCACCGTGACCCCCGAGCAGCTGGCCAAATGGTTCGTCTTCGAAACCCACGCCAACCCCGGTCCGATGGCCGCCATGGTCAACCCCACGCTGTCCGCCATCGACCTCAAGAAGATCGACGAAGTCAAAGCTGCCTACACTCAGGTCGCCGCCGAGCTGGCCAAATCGTTGGGCGACAATCCCAAAGCCAAAGACGCGCTGCGCCAGGCGATCGGCGACACCCAGTCGTTCATCAAGGACAAGGATTCTTCATCCGGCTTCTACGGCGACTTCCGCGACATCACCCATTTTGCCAAGAACCTGCAAGCCGACGTTCGCCTGGGCGAAGGCGTCCACGCCGCTGCGCAGGCGCTGGTCGAAGCGAGTCAGGCCTCTATCATCGACAACGCCAGGCACGGCGCCGCTCTGCAGAACGCCAACGGCCTCTCCGGCTACCTGCCGCTCGACGCCGGCTTCGACCTGCACAGCTCGTGGAAAGCTCCTCGCGGTTTCGACCCGCTGCACGGCTACAACGACACCTCCGTGGCCCACGGGTCGGAGTGGACCAACGTTCTCAAGAGCATCGCTGAAGAGCAGAAGGGCAACGCCCGTCTGCGCAGCTGGGGCCTTGGCAACGTCGGCATCGTGCGCGCCAACAAGGCGATGGCCGCCTTCAAGAAAGCTGGCGCCTTCGCCCTGGGCTTGACCTCTTCCATCGGCAGCTGGCAGTCCTGGCAGATGGCCCGTGGCAAAGAGCCCGGCTCTTACTTCGGCATCCCCGCCTCGGTCGGCGTGCCGCTCTCCGTGGTCGGCGGCGCCCGCAACGCCTTCCTGGGCGGCAAGCAGGTGGTCAGCGCCATCGGCGACGACAGCCTGAAGAACAAGAAGCAGGCTATCGTGGACGGAGCCCTCTCGACGGTGGGAGGTCTCGGCGTCAGCGGAGCCGCCATCGGTCATCTGTGGGGCGACGCGGCCTTCATCAAGCGCCCGGCCGCTATCGTAGCTGCTGGAGCCTCTATCGGGAAACAGGTTTACGGCATCTACGCCACCCGCGCCGCTCAGGCCAAGGCGAAACAGGAAGCGATCGACTCGACGCTAGACCAGCGTGTGGCCAAGCTTCAGGCCGAAGGCAGCGACGCCGGCACCCACTACGTCCCCCCGGTGTGGCAGTTCATCAACAGCGTCGCCTCGGCCGGCAACGCCGACCTCTCCAAGGTCGGCGGATAGCCCTCCCCTCCAACCGCTGTCCCCTCCACCTGACCACCAAAGTTCACCCCAGAGGATAAAAAGATGACCATCAACTCCAGCTCCTTCCAGATTTCCCAGTCCCTGCGCCAGGCCAACCCCGGCGCTGACCTGAACGCCCTGGCCGCCCAGGTGAAGAACGACAAAGGGATGATTCCCGTCATCGTTCGTGCCAACGACGGCGACGAGCTGAAGGCATCCAGCGACTTCGTCTCCCTGACCGGCGCCAACAAGACCGCCGACCTGGGGCTGATCGACGCCTTCGCCGCCGAGATGACGCCCGAAGCGTTCGCCAAGCTGGCCGAGAAGGCGCCCGAAGGCGTGACCATCCACCTCGACGAGGAAGTGCACGCTTACCAGCCCGTCGAACTCGACCGCCCCGAAACGCTGGACCCGCAGCAGCCCAAGCTGGCCGTGGATAACGCCATCGCCACCCTGGGCGTGGATAAGCTGTGGGAGCAGGGCTACAAGGGGAAGGGCGTCGGCATCGCGGTCATCGACACCGGCATCTACCCTCACCCGGACTACAAAGACCGCATCGTCGGCTTCAAGGACTGGGTCGCTGGAAAGACCGAGCCGTACGACCCGCAGGGTCACGGCACCCACGTGGCCGGTGACGCCCTGGGCGACGGTACCCTGTCGGACGGCAAGTTCATGGGTCCCGCTCCCGAAGCTCACCTGATCGGCATCGCGGTGCTGGACAAGCACGGTTCCGGCCGCCTTTCCGACATCATCAAAGGCGTGCAGTGGGCCGTCGAAAAGAAGGACGAACTCGACATCGACATCATCAACATGTCGCTGGGCGGACCGGTCTTCGACAGCTACAAGAACGACCCGGTCGCTCTGTCCGTGGGCAAAGCTGTCGACGCCGGTATCGTGGCCGCTGTGGCCGGTGGAAACTCGGGTCCCAAGCCGTCCACCATCGGAACCCCCGGCAACCACCCGGCCGCCTTCACCGTCGGCGCGCTCAACGACAAGGGCACGCTGACTCGCGCAGATGACGACGTGGCGCAGTTCTCGTCCCGCGGACCGACCTCGGTGGACGGCCTGGTCAAGCCCGACATCCTCTCGCCCGGCGTGAACATCACCGCCGCCAACGCTCCCGGTTCGGCTCTGGACCGCGCCGGAGTGCCTCACGTCGGAACCGGCTACATCACCATCTCGGGAACCTCGATGGCGACCCCCATCATGGCTGGCATCATCGCCGCCGTGATGAGCGCCAACCCGAACCTGACCCCCGCTCAGGTCAAAGACATCTTTATGAGCACGGCCGACCCTCTGGCCAACGTCGACGGCAATAGCCAGGGCTCTGGCGTGGTCGACCCGCAGGAAGCGCTGGCCCGCGCTCTGGCGCTGAAGGCCGAGCCGGCCTCGGTCTAGGCTGTCAACGAAAAACAGCTCCCCTGGCTGGACCGGGGGAGCTGTTTTTTTTGAGTGGGACCGCTAGTTGAACCAGACGGCGAAGCCGAAGAACTGGCCGTCGAAGACAGAGTTCAGGCGGCGCCAGATCTCGGGCGAGAGGACTTCGCCTTTTTCCAGGTAGGGTACGGCGGCGGTGCCTTGCGCCCACAGGATGGCGTCCATATCGCGAGGCTGGCTGAACACCTTGTTCAGGTTCAGGCCGCGCGTCTCGGGGTCTGGCCGCCAGAACGGTAGCAGGCGCTTCCCTTCCAGCACCGCTTCGGCCTCGCCAAGGAAAGCGTACCACTCGGTGATCATCTCGGGGGTGACTTTCCATCCCGCGACCGAGGTCTGCTTGGGGTTGGGGATCCACTCGAACGAGTTGTCCGTCTCGGCCCCGATGTTGGCCCAACTGCGGCGGCTAAGCGGAGCGACCTGACGGAAGTGGTCGAGAGCCGAACCCAGGCGGGGACCGTCGAGCAGCGGCAGGTCCAGCAGGTGCAGCAGGGCCGCCACGTCGGCGATCACGGGAAAAAATTCGGACTCGTTCAGGGTTAGGAACGGGTATGACGACTTCGGGTTGGTGAAGAACAGGTGGGCGGTGTGGTCGAACAGTCGCTCGGTGTCGTAGGCCAGACCCGTATCGGCCAGCCCCATCAGCACGTGGCAGTAGCCTTCCAGCCAGCGCACGTCGCCCGCGTCCAGGTGCACGCCAAACTTTTCCGCCGTCTCGACGTCGACGGTCATACTGCGGTCGATCCCTTCGACCACGCGCCACAGTTCTTCGTCGGGGGCCACGGTTCCGTCACCGTTAAAATCCATCCGCACGCGGCCCAGCTTCAGCGGCACGGTGCCCTTCCAGCTGTCGGGAACCTTAGAGAGCGTCTGGGGCACCTCGCCCAGGTCGGAGGCCAGCCGCTCGATGGCAGCGCGCACTTCGGCGTTGGTGGCCTGGGCGGGCTGGTCGTTGGCCGGTACGGGGAAGCGGAGGAACGGCACCATGCCCATCAGCACGGAGTCTCTCAGGGCCAGGCGGTGCATCTCTTGAGAGTACCGCTCGACGCCTCGGAACAGCTGAGCCAGAGCTAGCTGGAGCTGCAGCTCGTTCGAGTCAGGCTGGGTTTTGAGGGCGGTTTCGACGGCGGTCTGGCCGGCTGCCAGGTCGCCCCGCTCCAGGTACTCTTCGAGGACCCGCTCTTGAGCGGGCGAGGGGAGAGCTAGCGCGAGAGCGGCTAGCACGGAGAAACAAAACTTACGCATGGCGCGATTCTGCGGGCCGCGGCTGGTTGACCCCTGCCCTGTGGCCGGATTCGTTAGGGTGGAGGGGGACAGCGGTGGTATTGGCGGCGTGGGTAGAGGGAAGGGCCACGTATCTGTGGTCAGGTCCTCGCTGGAACACCTACTAGATTTGCGAGCAGCTCCGCAGAGGTCAGGAAGCCATCGGCTCCTTAGCGAGGTCTTCCGACCTCAGGATGTTTCTTAGCCTTGATTCTCCCTATATAGAATCGCTCAGCTTGGTCGTCGCGATAGACCACTCGGACTCTTACATTCCCAATCTGGAAATCTGACGGATTGCGAAGGTTCATGTCAGCCAACTGCTCCTCGATGAACTTCTTCGACATGCCCCTTTGCAGAATAGACTGACCCACTTGTAGCTCCGAGCCTGACACAGACCAGGCAGAATCGTCCTTCGCAAACATCATTATGAGATCTCGGTCCTCATACTTGTTTGACCAAGCGCCCTCTGCGTGTCCTTTCATCAGGGCGTGAACCCCAGGACGCAACTGGGGGTCAACCTTCAGCGCTTCTGCTAGGGATTGGCCAACATAATGACTTCTAATATGCAGGGGAATTTCTGCGCTAGCTTTCTCGGAAAAGAACAGGATAGCGAAACTCGAAGCTAACGATAAAAGACGTCTATCTAAAGTCACGGCATGCAACGTGGATAATAAGAAGATTGGCGACCCAAATGGATAAGGAATTCGTCTACGCGGCAACCTATTGACCACCATTGTGTGTACTTACTTACCAATGTTGAGAATATCTAGCAATTCTAAATAATCTTTACGAGGAACTCTCAGGGTCTCCATCCGTTCATACTCGAAAACCGGGGCGTCGACACGGCCGAGGAGCCAATAGGGATCTTTAGGTCCGTCTTCTTGCTGAATAGCAATCCAAAAGGATGACCCGTCACCATCTATGCACTGTGCAAAGTAGTGCATCCCTTGGCCTTCTCCCCAAAGTCGCTTCCAGCCACGGCGATGCTGAGTGAGGAAACACTCCATCCTTGTGAGCCTGTCCTTCTCTTCGATATTCCACTGGTCTTTTTTCCCGCCATTGCGAGGAATCACCACGCGAATGACATCAAGCTGCGAGGAACCTCGAGGCATCAGGCCTTCAGGCAGGCTGCTGTAAGTCGCTATCGCTGCCAACAGGATGGTCGACATCCAGAGTAGTCTTCTTTTAGAAGTCATCAGCTCTGTACCTCTCATGGGAACTCGAAGATCGAAACGGCGCATGTACACCAAACCCGGTAGCCGAAGCACCGAGCCTGCCCACTCAGAGTATCACGACCTCGGTCCAGCGAGAAAGCATCCCTTGGCCGGAGCAGGGTGTGACGATGCGACCAAGGGTTCGATTACTCCGGCAGCTTGGGATACGGCGCGCCCAGATCTTGCAGCGGCGCGTAGCCGCGACGGTTCGAGATGGCGCGCATGACCTGGTTCTTTTCGGCTTCGGGAAGCTGAGGCCAGAGCTTGCGGGCGTAGTCCGAGCGGAGCATCTGGGCCAGCGGCTCGCCATCCCATCCGGGGTCGGAGCTGACGTCTCTTCGCAGAATCCCCTGGCAGCGGCGGTCCAGCTCTCGGCGGTAAAGTCGGGCAAAGCTTTCGGGATAGCGGCTGCGGAAGGCTGCGGAGAGCTGCGCCGCCGGAGTACCGTTCTCGACCGAGCCGCGCAGAAGCCACTGCCAGACGTGATCCGAGGTCAGACCGATGGCGCTTCCCGGCTGGGCCAGCACGGCCGTGTCGGCGCTCTGCTCGACAGTTTTCAGCAGTTCTGAGATGTGGGCGGTCAACCAGCGCTCGTGCTCGCTATTGAGAGGCAGCTTCGAAGTCTTCCAAGTCAGGCCCAGCCGACGCGCTCGGAGTAGCGGTCGTCGTCTTCCTCCAGAGGCTCGCCCGAAGGCAGCTGATCACGCAGTCTTTCTTCCACGAATTTCGGCTCGGCTGCCAGTTTCTGGTGCTCGCTGGTCCGGTAGCAACGAGTCAAGAAATTTTCCCACTCTGTCTCGGTGGCGACGACGGCCGGGTGGGCGCTGTCGCTAGAGCGCAGCGAGAAGATCGGTTTCCCGCAGAGGTAGTAAGAGGCGGCGGGAATGGTCGCTTCGACCGTGGTGGGCCATTGGCTCCAGACCAGTTCGGGGAAGTGCTCGACGGCGGGATCGGGGTAGCCCAGCATGATCCCCTCGACCAGATGAAAGGCGTCGCCGCCCTTGGGAAGCCGCTTATAGCACTCGTCCTTCCAGGCGTAGTATCCCGGCCAGCCGGTTGCCCGGTCGTACTTCGGAACCCAATCCAGCTTGCTCTCGCGGGTGCGCTTCTCCAGTCCCGCCAGGCTGCGCAGAGAGAACGCTTCGACGCGGCCTTTTTCGTCCATCTTGCGGGGATGGATGGAGAGGCCGCGAGGGACCAGAATCTCGTTGATCCGATCGTAGATCGCCTCGTCCTCGGGCTGAGGGTCGATAATGAAGCCGTTCCAGGCGGCGTAAGGGCGCAAGTCGCCCAGGCAGAGCAGGTAGCACGGCTCGACGAAGCGGTTGCCGATCCTGGGGCCGGCCGCTCGGTAAAGCTCCCACACCAGTTTCATGGTGGCCACGGGGTCGCCGGCCACGGGGGCGGTGAGTGGGGTCCCCGCAGGCGCCATTTTGACCTCGAACTCGTCTTCGTGAGAGGAGGTCCGGGCCTGGGCCAGGGTGAGCAGGAGCAGGGACAGCAAAAGGCTTCGAAGCACAGTCATGAGCGGCCTATTCCCAAAAGCCGCCCCGCCTCCTCGCGAATGTGCAGCTCTCGATTCGCCGATCGGCGGAATGTTCCGCGCATCGGTGAATCGAGGGCTCTCCCGAAGCGACGGATTCGCCGATCGGCGGAAGTTTCCGCGCATCGGGGAATCGAGGGGCTCTCTCGAAGCTACGGATTCGCCGATCGGCGGAAGTTTCCGCGCATCGGGGAATCGAGGGGCTCTCTCGAAGCGACGGATTCGCCGATCGGCGGAAGGTTCCGCGCATCGGGGAATCGAGGGCTCTCCCGAAGCGGCGGATTCGCCGATCGGCGGAAGGT
>JAEXNA010000178.1 GCA_023447635.1 Vulcanimicrobiota bacterium
AGCTTCCGCGCATCGGCGAATCGACCGCTGGGCCAGGCTGGCTCGCTTCGTAGTGGCCAAGCTTGCACGCTTGGAGCGCGCAACCCGCCCTTGGCCGCTTCGAAATGGCCAAGCTTGCTCGCTTCGAACGCGCAACCCGCCCTTGCCAGCCAGGCGAGAACGGTTGGGAGATAGTCCCGGGGGCTCAGCGGGTACCTCCAATAGGAGGCGGGGGCGCGTCGCGAGCGGATGTCGGCCTGTCGGCTCGTCGATGGCAAGCTGATAGAAGCCTAAGAACCGCAAGGAGATATTCCCATGTTTGACCCCAACGGACCCGGCTCGCTGCCTACCGAACCTGACCAGCTGCCCACCGAGCAGCCCGCGGACCTTCCCACGGAGCAGCCCGAGCAAGTGCCGACAGAGAAGCCCGAGTCGGTGCCGACCGAGCAGCCCGCCGACCTTCCCGAAGAGAAGCCGAACCCCAATATCGACTTCACGCCCGAATTGGAATAGCCCGCGACTGTCGCCCAGGGCCGGGCGCTACCGCAAAGATGCAAGGGCATCGCGCCTCCTCTAAGAAGGAGGCGCGGTGCCCTTCCTCTATGCCAGGCGCGGCTCGTCGGACGACGCGATCGATGTCTCTCGGTACGGCGCCCCGCCGTGGCGGGAGCTCTCACCGTTCTGCCCGATGGGCACCAGTATACCGGTGCCCGGCTTCGCCTCTTACACTTTGGCGATGATTGGCCAGAGTTCTTCGCTACGACGGTCGAAGGGATCTGGCAGGGGCTCAAGCGGCTCGACGGCGAGTGCCAGATCGAAGCGATGAGGAAGCCGGCTCGTAAGCGACGCGGTCGACCCGACGGGCATAACTATGGCGACTATCGCCTGCTGGCGTATGGGCAGGCCAAGGCTCTGATCTACATTCCGGCGTACTTAGCCCAACTGCGGATTCACTTGGAACTCATCCAGGAGCTTCACCGACGCGCTGCTCAAAACACCGTGACCATTGTCGACGTGACCTACCAGCCTGACGTCTTCGGTCCACGCCCGATATCGCACGCGTCGTTGCTGGTGGACTACCTTGAGAACAAGCTCGGGCCGTACGAACAAGCGCACCAGAGGCTGACCGAACTGGCCGCTTCCATTAATGCAGCCTATTTTTCGACCAGATCGCAGCTCGGGTCCATGATTTCGGCGATCCCGAGGGGACTCTCTCACAGCCTCGGGATTATGAAAGCGGCGCCTGCCTTTTCGAGCGGGAGAACTTAATGCTCCTAGCGATCCGGTGCGTGGGGTCTCATGAAGAGATGTCCGCAGGCCAGCTTCTCCTGGCCGAGTGGTGCGAAGCAGGATTGCTCACGTCGACAGAGGCCAGAGCGCTTTCCCAGGTCGCTCCCGTCTGTCGGTGGGATGAGGAATGGTTCGACCCGACCAACGGCAGCGCCGAGGGATAGCTCGCAAAACGGTGGGCTATAGCTCGCCGAAATTTGGGCTAGCCTTGTTTGCAGGCGGCGGGTTGGCCTATACTCGCCATCAACTGAAATCCACCCATCTCCAGGGTCGAGGGAAGCTGGTGGAACTCCAGCACTGTCGCGCAACGGTCATAGTCCGGTTGCTCGGCTCGGGAGATCACGCTAAGCCTGCGCGTTCCAGGTCGTGATCGGCTCCGCGACGGAGCGGTCTCGCCCCCGACCCCGACCTTATCAGGCAGAGGCGAGAAAGAGCACGAATGTCGCTGCGCCAACTTCACCTGATCCTGGGCCTTCTGGTCAGCCTGCCCGTGCTGGGCTGGTCGATCAGCGGATTCTTCCTCGCCCTTCCTCCCGGAGCCGTGAGCGGCGAGCCGTACCAGGCGATCGAGCCGGCCAAGCTCGCCATCTCGCCCGCTCGGGCTCTAGAGATCGCCCAGCAGCAGCAAGGCGCAGACTCCAAGATCACCGCGCTCTCCCTGGAGCAGCGCAGCGGCAAAGCCGTCTACTCCGCCTTTGGCAGCGGGGGAGGAGTCCTCATCGACGCCTCAACCGGAACCGTCAGCAAGCCGCCGCCCACTCCACCCTCCACTAAACTGCTCCGCCACGCTCACTTCTACAACTTCGCGGGATCGTGGAAAACCACGATTCTGCTGCTCTTCAGTCTGCTCTCCGCCTGCTCGACCCTCAGCGGACTCGTGCTGGCTGTACGATGGTGGGGATACCGCCCTCGCATGTCCAAATCTGTCCCGCATGAGTGATTCTCGATCCTGTCCTTCCTGCGGTAAGAGCAGCGCGTGCGATCTGGCGGCCGGCAAAAGTCACTGCTGGTGCTTCGACCTGCCGGTCATGAAGGCCACTCTGGCCCAACTTGCCCAGGCCACAGGAGGCGACAGCTGCCTTTGCCAGGACTGTCTGGAGCGAGAGCTTGCCCTGGCCGACCCGAGCGGCGACTCTCGCGTGGAGGGCTAGCTCGAGAAACGGTGAGCTCTAGCTCGCCGATTTGTGAGCTAGAGGGTGGGCAGGCCTCAACAGCAGCAGCCCCGCATTTCGAGCCCTGATCGGCGCAGCAGCAGTACCGTCGACTGCAGAAGCAAGTAGCCCTGGCCCGCCTTGCTCACTCCCGAAAGCAGAACCCCGGTGGGCAGAGCAAGGTCCGCGAACCAGCACGACGCCGTCAGCACCAGCACCAAGAGCAGCCCCTGAAACGCTGACTCCCCAGTCTTCCAAAGGGCCAGCAAGAACAGGGCTGCCAGAAACAGTCCTCCAAGTTCGGCGGTCGGGTAGAGCAGCGGGTCGCCGTGGCACGGCATGCCCGCCTGGCTTCGCGCCCCCCAGAGACCAGAGGCGATAGCGACGACGCAGCAGCCGTGAGGAAGAAAGGCGAGCAGAAGAACAAGCGACCTGGGCATAGCCGGATTATGCCTCGCCAGCGAAGCGGAGATCCTGATTTCGATCAGCCGCCCTCGAACTCTCCGCAGGGGGCAGCGACGTTCCCACAGCCAGTGCCACCACGGTCAAAGAGCTCAACGCCATAGCCAGAGCGGCCTGGGTTGGAGAGACCCAGCCCAGCACGGCTGCGGGCACCAGAGCAAAATTGTAAGCGACCGACGCCGCCAGGGTCAGCCGCATCCGGCGCACCGCCAGGCGCGACCAGAGCATCGCTCGCGGCAGGTCCGCGACCGAGCGGATCTGCAGTCCCGCTGCCTCCACAGTGGTCGCCGAGGCCGAACCGACCGCTACTCCAACCCCAGCCGAAGAGAGCGCCAGGGTATCGTTGATACCGTCGCCCACAAACACAGTGCCCTCATCATCGAGCCCGAGAGCCTTCTCCTCGGGCGAAAGTCCGCCGGAAAGCTCTTTCCACTCGACCTTGACCTGACGCAGCGCCTCCAGCGCTTCCGGCCGATCGCCGCTGCGCACCGCCACCGCGTAGCCGCCACGGAACAGCCCCTCCACCGTGGCCAGCGCCCCCCGATCGAGCCTGTCCGAGAAGAAGAAACTCGCCACCCAACGCCCATCGACCGCGAGTTCGCACGACGACACCTCGGCGGCCGAGCAGTCCACCCCTTGCAAAGTCAAGAAGCGAGCGCTGCCCACCAGCACGCCTCTGCGGCGAACGCCCAGCCCCGCAAAGCTCTCCATCTCTCCCTCGCCGGCCGCGGCGTTCTGCCCCTCTCGCAAAGCCGAAGCCAGCGGATGAGAGCTCCCATGAACAGCCGAAGCGGCCACGGCACGCGCCCGCGCCTCGCTCCACTCAAAACTCCGCATCCGCACCCCGCACAACGACGGTCGACCGCAGCTCAGCGTTCCCGTCTTGTCGAAAACAAAGCGACGCGCCAGCGCCAGCGCCTCCAGGTTGCGCATGTCGCGGAACACGATCCCCTCCTCCCGCGCCCGCCCCTCGACCACGTGGGAGACCAGAGGGACAGCCAGCGTCAGTGCGCAGGGGCAGCCCACCACCAGAACGGCCAGGGCCCGCTCCAGCGCGGTCCAAGGCTCGGCCAGACCAAGCAGCAGCGTCGCCAGACCTGCCAGCAGCAAGCTCCACGACACTCCCACCGCCGCCCGCTCGCTAAGCCCCGAAAGCTGGCCCCGTCGGGCCTGGGCCGACCTCATTCCTCGAGCCAGCTCATCCAGCCGGCGGTCCCCGAGAACCGCGCTGCAGCTCACGCGCAAGCCGCCCTCCACCAGACGGGTGCCCGCCATCACCCGGTCTCCAGGATAGACCGCCCGGGGCAGCGGCTCTCCGGTCAGCAGCGCCTCCTCCAAAAAGCCTTCCCCCTCCAACACCACCCCGTCGAGAGGCACCGCCAACGGCGCTTGCAGCCAGAACAGCGTGCCCACCCGCGCCTCGGACACCGCTCTCGGCGACGCTCCCTTCGACTCTCGAAACGAGCGCGGCGCCTCGGCCAGCAGACGATCCAGGCTCTGCCGGGAGCGCTGGCGGGCCCCCAACTGCAGCAGCCTGGCCCAGAGCAGGACGATCACCAGCGCACCGAGCGCGTCGCAGTACAGCTCCACACGCCCCTGCAGCAACGCCCACAGCGACAAGATCCAGGAGAGCCCCGCGCCGACGCTGACCAGCAGGTCGGTCCCCAGCAGCCCCACCCGAATCCAGCGCCACGCCATGCGGTGAAAGGGCGCCGCGCCGTACAGCAGAATCGGCAGGGAAAGCCCCAGAGCCGCCCATCCCATGACTTTGAGCTCCTGCCCCGACAAGTCGAACAGCGCCTGACCGCCCCAGGAGTACGTCGGGATGGTGGCCAGCATCAGCCACATCGCCCAGAAAGCCGAAAACGCCAGGCGGAACTGCAGGTCGCGCACCTCGCGGTCCAGCGGGTCCCCTTCCCGGCGTCCCGTCCAGTCGACGGGCGAGAGACGGTAGCCCAGGGATGCGCTTCGCTGCACCAAAAGGCCCGCATCTACCACCGCCTCATCGTAGTCCACCGAGAGCGAGGCTGATTCCAGGTGGGCCCTTACCCGCGAGACTCCGGCCAGTCCACCCACCGACTTCTCCAGGGCGCGCGCGCAGCCACCGCACCACATCCCCTGGACCTCCCACAGCGCTGTGGTCACGGCGCCTTCTCTCCCAAAAACGAGCGAAGCTCCGCCTCTCCCTTCCAGGGACCTTTGCGGGCAGAGGTCTGCTCGCGCAGCGAGGTCACCAGCGACGCCTCCACCTTGCCGGCTCCGTTCCCCCAGCCGCCGCGAACGTAGCTCGCCACGGCGGCGATCTCTTCGTCGCTTAACGTCTTGAAGGTCGGCATGGCTCCGCGATACGTCTTACCGCCCACCTTGAGCTCTCCGCTCAGGCCGTGCAGCAGGATCGCAGTAGGAACCTCAGGCGCGCCCGTCACCCATTCCGAGCCGGCGAGGGGAGGGAAGGCGCCGGCCAGCCCTTTGCCGTCCTTCTGGTGGCACGCCGCGCAGCGCGTCTCGAACAGCTTCTTCCCGTCAACGGAAGGCGCCGCCACGGCCAACGAGGGCTCATCATCGCCTCCGTAAGCGCCGTAGTAGTACGAACCCCAGCAGGCGATGGCCGCCATCAGCAGGGCCAGGGGGAGGGGGATAGTGCGCGACCCCTCGTGGGGCTCTTCCAGCTCCCGATCATAAATCGATGATGAGTTCATGGTGTCGCCTCTTCTTTCAAGCTCAGGATGTAGGCCAGCAGATCCTCGGCCTCGGGACGGGGGAGGACCCAGCCTCCGCCCGGCAGAGGCACGGCGCCCTCGCCCGGTTCGCCCTCGCCGAGGCTGAACAGGAACGGGTAGGACGGCATGATGCTCTCTGCCACCAGCAGACGCGGCTGGTACAGGTGCAGCAGTTGCCACTCGCGGCTGGGCTGCCGGTCGCCGATACGCAGCAGATCGGGGCCGGTTCGCATGGTCCCGAGAAGATGCGGATCCTGGCCCGCATACGTCTCCACCCGCCCCGGCGATCCCCAGCCCCAGGCCGCATCCGCCTGGCTGACTTTCCCCGCTCGCGGCTGTTGGGAGTGGCAGTAGACACAGCCCAATGCCACGTACTGCTCCCGACCTCTCGCCACCGCCTCGGGGAGCGCTGCCGCCCTTTGCGGCATCGAGCGCTGCAGGGTCCACCAGGGAGCCACCACCAGGGTCAGAGTGGCCAACAGCAGCATCCCCATGGCAGCTAGCAGAAAACTTTTGCCCCTCATCGCGACCTCCCCAGGAGCAGTCGCACGAAGTGCAGCCCGAAGATAAGATGCCCGGCCGTCATCATCGCTCCCCCTGCCGTGCGCCATACAAAGTAAGGCTTGGTCTGAGCAAGACTCTGCAGAAAGGTCGCCTCCGGGTCGAGCAGCACCAGACCCTGAAGGACCCCTCCCACCGTCATCGACACTACGTACAGCGCCAGCCCCAGCGTGACCAGCCAGTAGTGGGCCGAGATCCAGGAAGGGGAGGGCCAATCTCGTCCCGTCACCCGGGGTCCAATGAAGTAGACCGAGCCGAACAGGATCATGCTGGCGAAGCCGTACACCCCGAGATGGGCGTGCGCCACCGTATAGTGCGTGAAGTGCACCAGACGATTGAACGACGGCACCGCTTCCAGGCAGCCCTGCAGGCTGACGACGGTGTAGAGCACGGAACCCGTGACCACGAAGCGCAAGGTTGGCGAGTCGAGCAGGCGGCGGAAGTGCCCTTTCATCGTCATGTGGTGGTTGATAGCCACCGCGATCACAGGGATCACCATGGCCACGCTATGCACGACCGAGACCGCGACCAGCCAGTTCGGCACGGGGCCGCCGATCAGATGATGCACGCCGGCCTGACTGTAGAACAGCGCCAGACTCCAGAACCCCAGCAGAGAAAGCTGGTAGGAGTGGATCGGGCGGCCCAGGATTTTGGGGATGAAGTAGTAGGCCGCGCCCAGGGAAAACGGCGTGATCCAGAGTCCCAGCACGTTGTGGGCGAACCACCAGTTGACCACCGCCTGCGAGACGCCGTGGAACGCTCCGGGCCAGTTGGCGATCAGGAACAGCCAGGGGAACCAGAGCAACGCGGCTCCGATGTACCAGGTAGAGACGTAGAGGTGGCGCACCTTCCGCTCCCTCAGGGTCAGCAGCAGCGGGATTCCTAAAAGAGCGCCCGCTACCGACAGCGCCAGGTCAACCGCGAAGGGGAACTCCAACCACTCCTCTCCCTGCGAGTGGCCGGCCAGCAGAGCCCAGGTCCCGGCAACCAGCGCTCCGTTCCAGAGAGCCGCGCCGGCCAGAGCGTAGCGCTCGCCTCGCAGCGGAGTTTTCAGCAGGCGCGGCATCAGCCACAGCCCCACTCCCAGAGAGGCCAGCGAGGTCCAGCCGTAGGTGACCAGATTCAGGTGCAGGGGACGGACGCGCCCAAAGGTGGCCCAGGCGTGGGCCGTCCAGAGGTCGGGAAGGTGGAATTTCAGGGACGAGGCGAGCCCCGCGAAAGAGCCCAGCAGCAGCCAGGCGATGGCGGTGCCCAGCAGCACCAGTACGGCTCTGCGTCCCGACAGGTCGAGCGATGGACGGGAGTCTTCGGCACCGGGGTCAGAGGCCGGGTCCTCGCCGTGTTCTCCCGGTTCGAAGATGACGGATGCCGAGCCGGGCCCCATGGAGAACTGGCCCGAGGAGATCGACCAGACCAGGAAGACCAGGGCCGCCAGGGAGACCAGAAAGCCTACCACCAGCAGAAAAGGGATTGACGGTTCCATGGTTCCAGGCTAGCGGCCCGTGCGCTCTGGCACATCCCGTCTTTCCCCGGGGGAGTTCCCCCTCGGGGCTCTCCCCTACGGGAATTCCCCCGCTTTTGACTAAGCTCGGTCGATGGGATCGGTGCGACGAGTTGCCTTGATGTCGCTGCTGGTCGGCGTCCTGGGATGGTCCTGGGCGCAGGCCCAGCCGCCTTCGGCCCGACCGGGCTACATCTACCTGTGCGAGCATCCGAGCTACGAGGATAAGTCGGCTTACGAGCGCCTGCCCCTGGACTCGGTCGAGCGGTATCTGGCGCGAGGCGAGGGTTACCATCGCAGGGCTCAGTACGCTCGCGCCGCGGCCGAGTTCAAGAAGGGGCTGAAGCTGGCGCCCGAGGACGCTCGGCTTTACTACCATCTGGGGCTGGCCCACTTCTCGCCGCGCGAGCACCAGCAGGCGGTGTTCTACTTTCGTAAGGCGCTGAAGCTCAAGCCGGGGATGTATATGGCCAAGGGCTACATGGGGCTGTCGCTGGGCTACCTGGGGAAAGGGAAAGATTCCGCTGCCGAACTTGCCGCCACCATGCGGGTGCCTCCGGCGACCGCCGAGCAGTGGAAGTACCTGGCCTCCATGCATTTCTTCCGACGTGATTACAAGGGAAGTATCGAGATCGCCAATCGAGGCATCGCCCTCTATCCGCGCTCGGGTCCTTACATGGCAAGAGGGCGATCGTATGCCGCCCTCGGGAAGTTCAAAGAAGCCGCCGCTGATTTTGCCGAACTCATCGCCAACGAGCCGGGAAGCGCCTGGGCCTGGGGCTATCGCGCCGAGGCGTACGAGAAGCTGGGTCGCAAGGGAGAGGCGCTTTCCGACCGCCGGGAGTTCCAGCGCCTCAACCGGGAAGTCTTAAAGTAGCGCCTAGGCCGCGATGGTGCCGGTCACCACGACGCTGAGCAGCGAGAGCACCGACATGCAGAGGACCCAGAAGTAAGCTTTGCTGGCGTCGCTGGCGGCTACGGGGGCCGGAGTCGCGACGTAGCTGGGGCGGGTGGGAGCCGGCAGGTGGCCGGAGAGGGCGGCCTTCAGGCGGGAGTGCTTGCAGCCCTCGAGCAGGTCGCTGTAGAGGTGTGTTCCGGTGGTGGTGGCGGCGGCGGTTCTCATAGGCTTATTAAAGGCGTTCCAGCTGGAATCCGGGTTGGAAACCCCCGGGCAGATGTGAACAGATTGTTAACGTCCACCCGAGAGAATTCAAAGATCGGTCTCAGCTCAGTCCCAGCTCAGCGCTCCGCCGTTCTGGTATTCGGTCACTCTCGACTCGAAGAAGTTCTTCTCCTTATTGAGGTCGATCGCTTCGGACATCCAGGGGAACGGGTTGTCGGTGACAGGGAACAGCGGCTCCAGCCCTAGCTGGCCACAGCGGCGGTTGCTGATGAACCGCATGTACTGCTCGCACAGCTCTGCGGTCAGCCCCAGGAAGCCGTTGGGGATGGTGTCGCGTCCGTAGGCGCACTCCAACTCGCAGGCTTCGCCGATCATGGTGCGGATCTCGGCCTGGAAGGTGGAGGTCCAGAGGTGAGGGTTCTCCTGCTTGATCTGGTTGATCACGTCGATGCCAAAGTTAAGGTGCAGCGACTCGTCGCGCAGGATGTACTGGTACATCTCCGCGATCCCCACCATCTTGTTGCGCCGCCCCAGCGACAGAATCTGGGCGAAGCCGGTGTAGAACCACATCCCCTCGAAGATCACGTAGAAGGCCACCAGGTCGCGCAGCAGTTGTTGGTCAGCTTCGGGAGTGCCGGTGCGGAAGTCAGGGTCGGAGAGACCCTGCGTGTAAGAGAGCGCCCAGGCCGCCTTGTCGTTGATCGATGGCACCTCGCGGTACATGTTGAACAGCTCGCCCTCGTCGAGGGACAGACTTTCTACGATGTACTGGAAGGTGTGAGTGTGAATCGCTTCCTCGAACGCCTGGCGCAGCAGATACTGGCGACACTCGGGGTTGGTCAGATGGCGGTAGATCGCCAGCACGATGTTGTTGGCCACCAGCGATTCCGCCGAGGCGAAGAACCCCAGGTTCCGCTTGATGGTGCGGCGCTCGTCGTCGCTCAGCCCGTTGGGCGATTTCCACAGGGCGATGTCGGCCTGCATGGCGACCTCGGTGGGCATCCAGTGGTTGTTGCAGCCGGCCAGATACTTCTCCCAGGCCCAGCGGTATTTCAGGGGGAGAAGTTGGTTCAGGTCGGAGCGGCTGTTGATGATGGACTTCTCGTCCACTCGAACTCTATCGGCGATCATTGGCAAACCTCACAGATGTCGTCGGTGCAGACGACGTTAAGTTTTCCGCTCACGGCGTTGAGCTTGCCGTCGAGCTTGGAGAGCGTGGATTTCTCCACGTGGCTGGCGCCCAGGCAGCGCAGGTAGTAGGTGGTTTTTAGCCCGCGCTTCCAGGCCAGTCGGTAAAGGGCGTCCAGCTTCGAACCGCTGGGCTCTTGCAGATACAGGTTCAGCGACTGCGCCTGATCCAGCCATTTCTGGCGTCGCGAGGCCGCCTCGATCAGCCAGCTCGAGTCGATCTCGAACGAGGTGGCGAAGAGCGCCTTGAGGTCATCGGGGGCGCGCTCGACCGGTCCCAGCCGCCCGTCGAAGTATTTCAGGTCGCTGGCCATCACTTCGTCCCACAGCCTGCGCTCTTTGAGCGCCTTGACCAGATGGCTGTTCAAGACGGTGAAGTCGCCGGACATATTCGACTTCACAAACAGATTCTGATAGGTCGGCTCGATCGACTGCGACACGCCGCAGATGTTGGCGATGGTGGCGGTCGGAGCGATCGCCAGCAGGTTGGAGTTACGGATGCCGTGCTGGGACAGCTTCTCGCGCACGGCGTTCCAGTCGAGGGTGAACTCGCGATTCATCTCGAGGCTTCCGCCGCGATTCTCCTCCAGGATCTCGACCGAATCCAGCGGTAGCACGCCCCGGCTCCACAGCGAACCGGCGTAGGAGGGGTAGGCGCCCTTTTCTGCCGCCAGGTCGATCGAAGCGCTGATCGCCAGGTAGCTGATCAGTTCGGCCGAGCGGTCGGCGAACTCGACAGCTTCCTCGCTGGCGTAAGGACGATTCAGCAGGTAGAGAGCGTCCTGGAACCCCATCATCCCCAAACCTACGGGGCGATGACGCAAGTTCGACTTGCGTGCCTGCGGGATGGTGTAGAAGTTGATGTCGATCACGTTGTCGAGCATACGCACGGCCGTCGTGATGGTGGCGGCCAGACGGTCGCGGTCCAGCCCTTTGGCGGTCACGTGGTTGGCCAGGTTCACCGAGCCCAGATTGCACACCGCCACCTCGTCGGCGCTGGTGTTGAGCGTGATTTCGGTGCACAGGTTCGAAGAGTGCACCACTCCTATGTGCTGCTGGGGCGAGCGCAGGTTGCAGGGGTCTTTGAAGGTGATCCAGGGGTGACCCGTCTCGAACAGCATGGTTAGCATCTTGCGCCACAGGGAGACGGCGCGGACGGTGCGGAACACCTTCATCTCGCCCAGCGAAGCCAGCTTTTCATAGTGGCGGTAGCGCTCTTCGAACGCTTTGCCGTACAGGTCGTGCAGGTCGGGCGTCTCGTCGGGCGAGAACAGCGTCCACTCGTCGTCTTCCTCCACCCGCTTCAGAAACAGATCGGGCACCCAGTTGGCGGTGTTCATGTCATGGGTGCGACGGCGCTCGTCGCCGGTGTTTTTGCGCAACTCCAGGAACTCTTCGACGTCGATGTGCCAGGTCTCGAGGTAGGCGCAGACGGCGCCTTTCCGCTTGCCGCCCTGGTTGACCGCTACGGCGGCGTCGTTGGCCACCTTCAGGAACGGCACCACGCCCTGCGATTTGCCGTTGGTTCCCACGATGCGGCTGCCCAGACCGCGCACGGGCGTCCAGTCGTTGCCCAGGCCGCCGGCGTACTTCGAGAGCAGAGCGTTGTCCTGAATGGAGGAGAAGATCCCCTCGAGATCGTCAGGGACGGTGCTCAGGAAGCAGGAGGAGAGCTGAGGCCGGGTCGTTCCGGAGTTGAACAGGGTGGGAGTCGAACACATGAAGTCGAACGAGCTGAGCAGGCGGTAAAACTCGATCGCCCGCTCTTCGCGGTCGACTTCGCGCATCGCTAGTCCCATCGCCACACGCATGAAGAACGCCTGGGGCAGTTCAAAGCGCTGGCCGTCCCAGTGCAGCAGGTAGCGATCGTAGAGCGTCTGCAGTCCCAGGTAGCCGAACTGCAGGTCGCGCTCGAAATCCAGGGCGGCGCCCAGTTTGGCCAGGTCGAACGCTTTCAGTTCGGGGTCGAGCAGGCCCACCTCGACACCTTTAGCCACGTAGGCTTCGAAGTAGCTCTCGGGCTTGCCCAGGAAGCTGTTCGCTTCGAGTTTGACCTTCTCCAGCAGCAGGCGGGCGGTCACGTAGCCGTAGTTGGGCTCCGTCTCGATCAGGCTGCGGGCGCTGAGGATGGCGGCTTCCAGCACTTCGGCGCGTTTGATGCCGTCGTAGAGGTTGCCGCCGATCTGTTTGAGCAGGACCGCGGCATCGACATCTTCCAAACCCTGGCACGCCTTGGCGAACTGAGCCTCGAGGCGTGCGAAATCCAGAGGGCGGCGGGTGCCGTCGCGCTCGACCACCTGCAGGGGCGGGCGATCGTCTTTGACTCGCGCCTTCGACCGCTCTTCGCGATACAGCACGTAGGCGCGTGCGACTTTATGGTGCTCGCTGCGCATCAGGGCGAGTTCTACCCGGTCCTGGATGTCTTCGATGTAGAGCAAGCGCTCGCCGTTGGGGCGACGGGTCAAGCCGTCGACGACCTGCTCGGTTATCTGCTCGACCTGCTCGCGCAGGCGGTTGGAGGCGAACGCTTCGCTGCCTTCGACCGCCAGAAAAGCCAGGGTCACGGCGTGGTTGATCTTGGCCGGGTCAAAGTCCGAGGCCGAACCGTCGCGGCGCACCACTTTGTAAGGGGAGAAGTTCATGGGTTCCTTTCGCAGCACACGCGACGACGCGGGGCGGAGGGAACCGAGCCAGGAAACAGCTCGAGATCACAACCTAGAGCGCGTAGGCACACGTGATCACCTTCGAGGCGGGAGCGATCGGACTATAACCGTTGCGCGACAGTGCCGGAATTTCACCGGACTTCCCTCTCCAATCCCGAGGATGGATATGTTTTGAGATGGGCCGAGTATAGAGCATGCTTCTCGCGAAAAACAAGATCCATAGCGCTAAATCTTGTGTCCAATTTCTTGACGGCACCGACATAGAGTATTCACATCCCTTCCACAGACCTATCCACAAGGGAAAATTCCGTTTGTGGAGACGCCGGTCTATGTCCTCATCGTGTCGGTGCGCGGCCCGAGAAGCTGCAGCGGCGATTCACGGGGTGGGGCCGGGTTTTCGGCTGGCGGTTGACAGGGTTCGACCGGGATCGGTAGGATCGTTAGGCTTGGTGTCCCGAACCTCTGGTCCGGGCTGAAGAGGGAACCTGGTGCGATTCCAGGACTGCCCCGCAGCGGTATGTGAGAACGAAATCCACCCCTCGAGCACTGGTCGGACGGTCGACCGGGAAGCCGTAGAGAGTAGGTCCGAGGCGAGTTTCGTGCTCCAGCTCACGAGTCCGAAGACCTGCCAGGCCGCCTTCCCGATCGGCAAAACGGGCAGGTGGGTTGACCGAGAAGCCTCGATGGGGGGCGGCCGGTGGCGCCTTGCGTCGTCTGGGCTCTCTAGCTTCTCCTGATATCCGTGCCAGGACTGCGAGAAGGAGACCGACGATGAGCCAGAGCGCTGTGAACTTGACCGAGTGGGGCTGGAACGAAGCCTTCGCTGCCGAGAGAGCCGAGTATCCCGAGGGGATTGTCGGTCGTATTTTGTCGCAGCGAGAAGACGTGTTCAGTCTGGTGATCCAGGACGGCATGACAACGGCGACGGCAGCCGGTGCGCTGTTCCACAAGCACGACAAAGAAGCGCTGCCTGCCGTGGGCGATTGGGTGCTCACGCAGCAGGCGGCCGACGACGGCAACGTCGTTACGGCGGTTCTCCCGCGTCGCACGCGCTTTCTGCGTGAGGCGCCAGGAGGGCGCGGTATCCCTCAGATCGTGGCCAGCAACGTCGATGTCGTTTTTCTGGTCACTCCGGTTCTCGATGTCAACCGCAACCGGCTGGAACGTTTTCTGGTCGGGGTATGCGGTTGCGGTGCCGAGCCGGTCGTCGTTTTGACCAAGAGCGACCTGGCCAGCGAAGAGCAGCGAGCCGAAGCGCTAGAGAAAATCGACGAGGTGATGGACGGACTCAAGGTCCTGTACACCACGACTCCCTGGAGCCACGGACGAGAGACGCGAGAGATCTTCTCGACCGTCTTGCGGCCGGCGGCGACGCACGCCCTGGTCGGCGCTTCGGGCGCTGGTAAGTCGACCCTGCTGAACTCGCTGGTGGGCGAGTCGGTACAGCAGACGGGAGAGGTCAGGGAGGGCGACGGGAAGGGGCGGCACGTGACCTCGTTCCGCCAACTGTTTGCCCTACCTGACGGGTCGCTGGTGATGGACACGCCCGGCATGCGGGAACTGGCGCCCTGGTCGGACGAGGGCGGGATCGCTATGGTCTTCAGCGATATCGTCGCCCTGGCCGAAGGCTGTCGTTTTCGCTCCTGCGAGCATCAGAACGAACCCGACTGCGCCGTTCAACAGGCGGTCGAGCAAGGCCGACTTTCCGAGCGGCGTCTGGTGAATTGGCGAACCCTACGCTCGGAGATCAGCCAGAGCGAAGAGCGACGGGAAATCATGAAAGAGCGCCGAGAGCGCGAGTACTTCCAGCGGCAGAAAAAGCGCGATGGGCGTTTCTCCGGCGGCCGGTCCGGCGGCCGGAAGCCGGGTAAATTTCTTTTGCCGCCCTGAGCCGTTCCGAGCCAGCAAGACTCGAAGCTGCATATTCCTGGTCGCGTCAAGGGCGGAACGGCCAGACCAGGGGAAGGACGATCACCGAGACTACCAGACAGAGCAGCACCAGCGGCCCGCCGAAACGAAGGAAGTCTTTGAAGGTGTAAGAGCCGGGGCCCATCACCAGCAGGTTGCACTGATGTCCGACAGGGCTTAGGAACACCATCTCGGCGCCTACGGCTACGCCCATGAGCAGAACATCGGGTCCCCACTTCAGCTCCTGCGCCAGTTGGATGGCGATCGGGCCCATCAGCGCGGTCGCGGCCTTGTTGTTCATAAGGTTGGCCAGCAGCGCGGTGAGGCCCACGAAGACGGCCAGGATGCCATGCTCGGGAAGCTGCCCGCTCAGGGCGACCAGCCAGTGGGCCAGGTCGGCGGCCGCGCCGGACGATTCCAGCGCTTTGCCCAGCGGCAGCATGCAGGCCAGCAGGATCAGCAGAGGCAGGTCGATGGCCGCGTAGGCCTGCTGGGCGGGGAGAACGTCGGTCGCGATCATCAGAAAGGCGCCCAGCACGAACGCCTGCTCGACCGGCAACAGGTTGGTGGCGGCCGCCAGGATCGTCAGGACGAAGATCCCCATGCCCAGGGCCATGGGGCGCCGCCGGGGCACGGCAAGAAACTCTCGAGGCGCTAGCGGCAAGGTCCCCAGTTCTTCCATGCAGCGTCGGAACGACGGCTCGGTGCCTTGAAGAAGCAGGATGTCGCCGGGCCGGAAGGTGGTGCGTGAGAGGCGGGTGCGGATACGAGCGCCTCGGCGGGCGACCCCCACCAGATTGAGCCCGAACTCGTAGCGAAGATCGACATCGCGAGCCGTTTTGCCGACAAGTTCCGAGCCCGGCGGCACCACGGCTTCCATAGCGCGGATACGGCGCGGATCGCTCTCGTCGAGCGGCTCTTCGGGACTGACCAGGCGGGTGCCCGTGGTCTCGATCAGGCGGGCCAGAGCGGCGGGTTCGCACTCTACCAGCAGCCTGTCCGAGGCCAGCACCAGGGTTTCCCGGCCGGGATGGCGGTTGGCGACCCGGCCACGAACGACCGAGGTGACCACCGCGTTGTGCTCTCGGAACGCTTCGATCTGCGCCAGCGTCTGTCCGATGATAGGCGATTCGTCGACCACCACAAGTTCCGAGGTGTAGCTGCCGAAGTCCAGCACGCCGCCTTTCTCGATAGCGCTTTCGTGGGCCGGCAGCAGGCTCGAGCGGGTCATCAGCATGTAGAGCAGTCCGACCACGATGATCGGGAGCCCCACCGGGGTGAAGTCGAAGAAGCCGTAGCCCTCACCTAAAGCGGTCGAGCGGATTCCGGAGATCAGCAGGTTCACGGGAGTGCTGATGAGGCAGAACATGCCGCCCAGGATCGAGCCGAAGGCCAGGCTCATCAGCACCCGAGAAGGGGCGATGTTGCCACGCTGGGTCAGGCGTAGGGCCACCGGCAGCAGGAGACTCAAGGCTCCGATATTGTTGATGAAGGCCGATAGGGCGGTGACCAGCACGACCAGCAGGGAGAGTTGGTGCGCCGGCTTCAGGCCCAAACGGCCCACCGCGTCGGCCACGGCATCGACCACACCGCAGTTGCGCAGGCCCTGGGATAGCAGCAGGACGGCCCCCACCGTCAGGATGACAGGATGAGCCAGTCCGCTGAACACGTCTTCGGGTTTCAGGACGCCGGTGATCGCCAGGACCAGCAGGCCGGCCAGCGCGATCAGGTCATAACGAAACCGCCCCTGGATAAAGAGAGCGGTCATGGCACAAAGGAGCAGCAGGACGATGATAGTGGGACTCATTCCATCTTATCATAGCCCAGACGCGACAGCGGCGTCCGAGTCGATGAGCCCGGAGGGGAGGCTCCCCTGGGATGGGGTACGGATGTGGGGGTGGGAGGGCCAGGGGCCCCTCAGCCCAACCGACCCGCATCCTCGACCGCTCTCAGGAGGCCGGTTGGCCCTGACCTTCTAACTCATCGAGCGCCTGGGCAAAGGAAGCGGAAAGGTGAGCCCGGGCCGCAGCGAAGCGGTCGCCCGTCTTGCGTCGAAAGAAGGCGTCGCTGGAGTAGCGAACCACGGCCGAGAAGTACTTCTCCGTGTTGCGTTCGACCATATCGAAGTACGCCTTCTCGACCGGCGGCGCGATGTAGAAGTTCTCGTAGTTCACGATCACTCGAACGCGCTCGCTCATCGCCTCGAACGTCTCGGTGAGCCGACGATCGAGCGCTTCGAACGAAGCCATATCTTCCAGGCTCAGACCCTCGAAGTTGCAGAACATAGTGTTGCTTTCGGCGTCGTACTGCAGGCGGTCGGCCAGGGTCGAGGTCGCGGTGCGGGTCTTCTCCAACCCCATAGCGCCTTCCAGGAACAGGCGGCGGTCCATCGTCTTCACCTCACCCTTCATGATCGGGGTGAACTCCATCATGTCCAGAACGTCCTTCTGCAGGTCGATGCCGGGGGCGATCTCCAGCAGTTCCAGCCCGTGTTTGGTCAGTTCGAAAACGGCGCGTTCGGTCACGTAGTACACCCTCTGGTGCTTCTCCTGAGAGTAGCGGCCCGAGAAGGTCACCTGCGAGACGTCGGCCAGGAACTTCTTGAATTTGCCTTCCTGATCGATGCGCAGTTCGCCGTCGGCCAGCGACATCTTCGCCCCCGTGGTGAAGGTGCCCATAAAGCAGACAAAGCCGGCGTTCTGACTGATGTTGATGAACCCACCGGCCCCGGCCAGGCGCCCCGCGAAGCGGCTGACGTTGACGTTGCCGACCGCGTCGGCTTCGGCCATGCCCAGGAACGCCTGGTCCAGCCCTCCACCATCGTAGAAGTCGAACTGAGATGGCTGGGGGATGATAGCGGCAGCGTTGGCGACGGCGCCAAAGGAGAGACCGCCGGCGGGGATCCCTCCAAAACCGCCCGGCTCGACGGTGAGCGTGATCAGGTCCAGGATCCCCTCTTCGTGGGCGACCGAGGCCACCCCCTCGGGCATGCCGATACCCAGGTTGACCACGGAACCGGGTCGCAAGAACATGGCGGCGCGGCGCGCGATCACCTTACGGGCGCTCAGTTCGATGGAGGGGACGGAGTTGGAGGGGATGCGGATCTCGCCGGTATAGGCCGGGTTGTACGGTTCGGCGAAGGTTTGCTGATGGTGGGCGGGTTCGGCCACCACCACGCAGTCGACCAGGGCGCCGGGGATGGCCACCATCTGAGGCGGCACGGAGTGCTGGGTGGTCACCCGTTCGACCTGCACGATCACCACGCCGCCGGAGTTTTTCACGGCCTGGGCGGTGGAGAGCGCTTCCAGGGTCAGCGCCTCCTTCTCCATCGAGATGTTGCCGTCGGCGTCGGCGGTGGTGCCGCGCAAGAGCGCCACGGTTAAGGGGAAGGCCTTATAGAACAGGTACTCCTCGCCTCGGAACTGATGCACTTCGACGAGGTCCTCGGGGGTCACGCTGTTGACCTTGCCGCCTTCCAGGCGAGGGTCGACGAAGGTATGCAGGCCGACTTTGGTGATCACGCCCGGCTTTCCGGCAGCCACGTCGCGGAACATGTGCGAGATCACGCCCTGGGGCAGGTTGTAGCCCTCGATCTCATTGTTCACGGCCATTTTGCCAAGTTTGGGGACCAGGCCCCAGTGACCGCCGACCACCCGCTTGACCAGGCCAGAGTGGGCGAAGTGGTTCAGGCCGCGGGTGGCGCCGTCGCCCTGTCCAGCCGCGTACACCAGGGTCAGGTCGCGGGGAGAATTTTCGCGCAGAAACCGCTCTTCCAGGGCCACCGCCAGGCCTTCGGCGAAGCCGATGCCGACGAAGCCGCCGGTGACGACCGTGTCGCCGTCGAGGATGAGTTCTACCGCTTCGGCGGCGCTGACGAGTTTGGGTTTGCGCATAGCGCCCGGACTTCTCAGTTCATCGGGCGGCTTCCTACGATTTTGGTGCTCAGTTGGGACACCGTGGTGTCCAGAACAAGCACCGAAAGTTGGCTGAGGGTCGGTTGGCCGGACTACTTCGCGTCGCTGTAGGCGCTTAGCGTCTGCTGAGCCCAGACGGCTGCCAGCACCACGATCAGCAGTTCGCGGATCTCGTACTGGTGGTTGGCGGCGCGCAGCACGGCACGCGAGTGATAGAGCGTGCCTGCGGTGACCCAGCCGGCGATACAGTCGGCCACGCGCGGCGCCGACTTTTCTCGCAGCGACGCCACCGTCTGCCAGAGCAGAAGCAACAAGAGCACCACGATCCCCACCTGCTCCGGGGCGCTGCGGAAGCGGTAGTGGTTGATCAAGATAGCGTCGAGCATCAGCACCGACACCACGGGCGTGGGCAGCCAGAGGGGCGGCCGCTGCGAGCGAGAGCGCCAGATCAGCGGCACCAGCACGAAGCCGATTCCCAGCGCGAACACGATCAGACCGTTGAAAAGCTCGCCCGGCATCAGATTGTGCAGGTTGGTCTCGTGCTGGTAGTTGATCGCCTGCATCGTCTCGCCGGTCTCGAAGCCGAAGATCCGCTGCCCCCAGCTGATCTCTTCGCCCGCCGCCAGGACCGCCAGCACGACCAGCCCCCAGGCTACCACCCGATGAAAACGCGGCAGGGCCGTCGGGGGCGCCAGCATGCGACGGCCCACCAGAACAGCCAGCGCCAGCAGCGCGGCCACCGTAGCCCACTCGACGGGGCCGTCCTCGCGGGTGATCCAGCGCAGTAAAAGGGGGTTGCTGCCGTGCACGGTGGCTAGAGCCAGAGCGCAGGTGAAAAGCAGAATGCTATAGACCGGAATTCGGAACAAGGTCAGGCCTTTCTGCCCGGCCCGAGCCGCTTCCTTGGGCCGTGCCCCCCGCGCCCCAGGTCAGCCGGGTGACCGGGCGGTCGACCCCGCCCAGGTCGTACTTGTAGCGCTCGGTCCCGCGCAGGAAATCGTACTCGCGGAAGCCGTCTTCGATGGCTCGCTCGATGCAGCGCGCGATCAGAACCAGTCCCGGGCTTAGCGAGGAAGCCGCCGGATCGTAGCCAGAGTTATAGAGATGGGCCACACCCGCGTAGCGAATCTGCATCATGCCGGCCACCGGACGTCCCCCCTCGCGCAAAGTCGCAATCCACAGCATGTCCGCCGCTTCCAGCGAAGCGCACAGTTCACGGAAGAAGCGCTCCATCGGCCCCTGCATAAACGCCTCTTTGTCCGGATGGCTCAGCCGATGCAGGCGTAAAAACTCGTCGAGTTGGCCCGGTCCGTGTTCGACCGTCAGGCCTCCTTCGGCCAGACGCTCGGCCCGGTTCAGCTTACGCTTGAGTTCATGGCGGGCCTTTTTGGGCAGTCCGGCCAGATAGTCGTCGAAGGTTCCCGACAGGGTCAAAAACGGCGAGCGGTCGGTCTCGACCGGGACATCGCCCTCGATGCTAAACTTCAAAGCGTCGCTGTCCGGGCCCAGGTTGGGAAACTCCACCGGAAGCTCCCAGCGGGCCGTCTCTTCCCGTAGCGCGGACCACATCTCCCGGTCGTCTCCCACCACGTCCAGACGGTCAGCCACGTCTTGTCCGCCCAGCAGTTCCCAGGCCTGCTCGTCCTTGCGATGAAACAGCGCCAAACCGTCGGTCTTCCACAGACCGGCTCGGACCTCGCCCGCGAATACGGCGGCCCAGGGCAAGAGGAACGCCGGGGTCAAGAACGGGGAAGGTCGGCTTTGCCGGTTCACCCGGGCCAGCCAGTCGTCCGCGTCCAAATCTCCCAGATCGCTATACCAGGTCCACACGCCGCCGCGTTCGGCCGCTCCCCCTGGACTTCCCTTTCCACTCAAGAGCAAGGAACCGGCCTCCCGTGCGGGCAAGGAGGCGGTATGCCCGAGCATCAGGTTCCCTCCGAGGAACAGGTCCGCGAACTCTCCGCGGCTTGCCAGAGCGCCGACGGCTGTCGCAATCTTGACGATAGCCTGCTCTGGGCCTACCTCGATGGACGGGCCGACGGGCTGTGGGACCCGGAGGGAGCGTTCCTCTCCCTGGACGGCTCCAACCCCGAGGGACGGCTGCAGATCCTGGTCCACCCGAGCCGGCGAGGCCGCGGCCTGGGCCAGAAGCTCCTCCACCTGGGGCTTCAAAAGCTGCGTGAAAAAGGCTGCCGGACCGCGACTCTCTGGGCCTACGGCGATCAACCGCGAACGGTGGCCTGGCTTCAACATCAAGGCTTCCAGCACCAGCGTCTGCTCCTCCAACTGCGCCGCCCTTCCACTCCAACCGACCTCCCCTCATGGCCGGAGGGTTTCCACCTCCAACCGCTCCGGAAAGGCCAGGATGAAGGCGCCTGGCTGACCCTCCACCAGAGTCTTCAGGCCCACCCCAGCCGTGCCTGGAGCCTGCAGGCGCTGGAAAGACAGCTGCTCCAGCCGGACACTCCGCCGGAGGCGTTCCACTTGCTCTGGCAGGGCCACAGCCTGCGCGGCTACCTCTGGCTGAAGGGCGAGGAGATCTTCATATTTGCCGTGGACCCGGCCGTGCGAGGTCAAGGGCTGGGGCGAAAGTTGTTGCAAATGGGACTCTCCCGTGGAGCGACCGAAGTCTACTGCGACGACACCCGGCCGCAGGCGCTGGGGCTGTATCAGAGCTCGGGATTTTTGGAGGTAGCGCGCGACCGATGCTTGAGCAAGACGCTGTAGCGGGGCTAAGGAAACTGCTGGAAGAGGCCGGGACGGAGCTTCGTCAGCGGCGGCTGGGAGCGGTGGGGGAGAAGCCTCAGGCCGGGCTGGCCAGCGACCTCGATCGCCGGTTAGAGGCCCGACTGCGACAGGCGCTGCCCCCCCTCTGGCCGGATTCCGTGGTGGTGGGAGAGGAAGACGGCGGAGAGCCCGGCGAGTTCACCTGGTGGGTCGATCCGCTCGACGGCACCACCAACTGCGTGCATGGCTGGCCGCGTTCGGCCATCTCCGTGGCGCTCTATCATCGGGGTGAGGCTCGGATCGGGGCGGTTCACGACCCTTACCTGGGCGAGACGTTCTGGGCCGTAAAGGGTCGAGGCGCCTGGCTGGGAGAGCAGCGGCTGTCGCTGGAGCCGGGCGCCGAGCTAGGCAAAGCTCTGCTCTGCACCGGGTTTGCGCCGGAACCGCTGGTCCAGTGGGAGGTGTGTCGCCGCCTGCACGGGCTAAGTCGAGGGGTGCGCGTCAGCGGTTGCGCCTCTTTGGACCTGGCTTACCTGGCGGCCGGGCGGGTTCAGGCGTTCTGGGAGATCGACTTGAAGCCGTGGGATGTGGCGGCCGGGCTGCTTTTGGTAGGAGAGGCCGGAGGTTGGGTGGGAGATCCGCGAGGCGGCAAGGCGACGATCCACTCGGGCGATTTTCTTCTGTGCGCCCCCGGGTTGGAGAGACCGCTGCTCGACGAGCTGAAGGCGCTGTTCCCGTGAGGCACCTGCTGCTCTCCTACCACACCTGCCCCACGGAACAGCCGGGAGAGGACCTGGCCGGCGGCATGAACGTGCTGCTGCGGGGTTTCTTGGAACACACTCGCTGGCCGACCGACGTGGTCACCCGCAGTTTTGCCAAGTATCAGACGGTGCCGCTGACTCCCTGGGTCACCTTGCACCGGCTGCCATGCGGGGCGGAGCGCCCCTGGAGTCGGGAGAAGGCGCTGGACTGTCTGCCGGCTTTCCATGAAGCTTTCGAGCGCTGGCTCGAGGGTCGAACGTTCGAGGTGGCCAGCGCTCACTACTGGATGTCGGCGACCTTACTGCGTCACCTTTCGTGTTCAGCCGGGGTAGTGTTCCACACTTTGCAGGCCCAGAAGGGGCCGGCGGACGGGCCGCTGGAGAGGCAGAGAGAGCAGGTCGAGACGGACCTTTCCCGGCGCTACCGCTGCGGTTTTTTGCACTGGCACGACCTGCGGAACGCGCGGGGTCATTATCCCGAGCTTCGTGGCGGGGTGATTCGGCCGGGTTGTCAGGTGCCGATGCGAGAGGCGGTCCGGACTTCCGGGGTGCCGACGCGCTTCGGCTGGGCGGCGCGACGCGACGGGATCAAAAATTTCGAGGAGGCGCTGGCCAGACTGGCCGCTCTTCAGGCGGAGTTTCCCCAGGCGTCCCTGCGGGTGGCGGGGATGGAAGGGGAGGGGGGAGGCGGAGTGAGCTACCTCGGGCCGCTGCCTCCGGAGCGCATGGCGGAGTTTTACGACAACGTGGACCAACTCTGGAACCTGTCCCACTACGAGACCTTCGGGCTGGGAGTGTTAGAGGCGCTGACGCGCGGCGCCTCGGTGGGGCTGTCCCACGGCAGCGACTGGGCGCGGAGGCTGCGTCGACTGGGAATCCCCACGGAGCCAGGCCAGGCGTGGAGCGGGGAGCAGCGCGAGAAGGCGCTGCGCCTGGCCGCCGCCTACCGGTGGGAAACGGCGATGCCCGGCTGGGAGCGCTGGCTGCGCTCCCTGAGCCGGGACAGCGTCGGAGCGGTTTAGGAGAGGGGAGCCAGCGGCTCGCGCACCGGCAAGGCCAGCAGTTCCGCCACACCGCGACGGGCGTCTTCCAGCGAAAGCTGGACCGGCGGGCGCTTCATAAAGCAGGCCGAGGGAGCTTCGATCGGGCCGGACAGGCCGCGGTCGAGCGCCACCTTACAGTAGCGGATGGCGTCCATCGCGCAGCCCGCACTGTTGGGCGAGTCCATCACCGAGAGCTTCAGTTCGAGCTCGATCGGCTGGCCCGCGAACCCTTCGCCCTCGATGCGAAGGAAGCAGAGCTTGTTGTCTTCCAGCCACGGCACGTAGTCGGACGGTCCGATGTGCAGGGCGGCGTCGTGGCCCTCGGGGAGCACGGACGAAACGGCCTCGGTCTTGGAGATCCGCTTCGAACGCAGACGCTCCTGGCTGAGCATGTTCAGGAAGTCGGTGTTGCCGCCGGTGTTGAGCTGGTAGCTGCGCTTGACCTTGATACCGCGCTCGGCGAACAGTTGGGTCAGGGTGCGGTGCACGATGGTGGCGCCAAGCTGAGATTTGATGTCGTCTCCGACGATAGGAAGGCCCACCTGGCGGAAGCGCTCGGCCCATTCGGGATCCGATGCCAGGAAGACCGGCATACAGTTCACCATCGCCACTCCGGCTTCGAGGCAGGCCGTCGCATAATGACGCGCGGCCTGCTCCGAGCCGACCGGAAGGTAGCTGATCAGGACGTCGGCTTTGGCTTCGCGCAGCGCCTCGGCTACGTTCACGGCTTCGTGTTCGGCCGGAACGAAGGAGACTTTGGGGTCGTGCTCGCTCATGTGAGGGGCGATCCCGTCAAGGATCGGACCCATCTGCACCACGGGGCCGGGCGAGGCCAGGGCGTCCACGAACCAGGGCGTGCAGTTAGGAGCGGAAGCGAGCGCTTCGGCCAGCGTCCTGCCCACCTTGCGCACGTCGACGTCGAACGCGGCCACGACTTCGATGTCGGCGACGCCGTACTCTCCCACCTTCTCCTCGATCAGGCCGGAGCGTGACTCCCGGCTATAGTACTGCAGCCCCTGCACCAGGGCGCTCGCGCAGTTGCCCGCGCCCACGATGGCTAAGCGAATTTTCGACATCAGATCTCCTTGACGAACTGTTTGGCGTCCCAGACGGTCACGTCGGCCCCGTGGCAGACGTGGTGTAGCCCTTCCGGGTATGGCCAGTTAGGGTGCGGCTGCCAGAGAGCGACCTCTCGCTCCTGATAGTGGTCGGGAGTCAACCGCTCGACCTCATAGACCACTATTCCCCCGCCGTATGTCCTGCGTCGGTCCTGGGCGGGCCGGTAAAGCCGGCCGTTCTCCCGCCAGGGGAGTCCGGCCGGTCGAGCCTTGTCAGGTCGATGGACGGCCGGGCTCTGGCGGTGTTCGGTCCAGGGACCGGTCAAGCTCGGCGCATGAAAAAGATAGGTGTTGTCGCGGGCGCGTCGGCTCTGGTCGCCAACCCACATCCAGTAGCGGTCCTCATGCCACACGACGGTCGGATCCACACCTGCGAAATTCGGCAATAGCACGGCCTCTTGCTGCCACACATCAGGGAAACGTAGGCAGCGGTACAGGGCGACTTCGCCCCGTTCGTGCTGTTCAGGGATGCAGTAGAGTTCGCCGCTCTCTTCGATGAGAAAGGGGTAGGAAAGGTGCCAGTCCTGGACCAGAGCCGGACGCGGCGCGAAACGATGGAGAGGCGACGCCGAGATGCGGCCGCGCCCCGAGGCGGCCTCGTAGTCTTCGAAGAACACCCAGGTCTCGCCCTGATGCTGGTAGAGGAACGGATCGGCGTAGTATCGCTCGGGGGCAGAGTCCAGCCACTGGGGCGTCGCGATCTCGTCCGGTCTCGGCGGGAGGGCGAGGCCGTTCGGGTGGAATGCCATCGCCCAGCGATCGAGCAGCGGGGGAGCGTTCATGTCGGTTGCGATAACCACGTGACCTGGAATTTACAAAAATTAGGCATACCTAGCAACCCCTTGGGGTAAAGTCGGGGCATGACCCGTCTGCGACAAGACCTGCGCTGGAGCTCGAAAGAGGGCACCACCTGCTGCGTCATGCTGGGAGCGGGCGAAAGTTCGCTCTCTCCTTACCTGCTGGCGGCCGGCCATTCGGCCGTCTCGAGCGGCCTGATCACGACCGTGCCGCTGTTCCTCGGAGCGCTGCTACAGAACCTGTCTCCCAGCGCGCTGAAGCGTCTGGGCTCGGTACGCCGCTGGTCGGTCGGAATGGCCACGCTGCAAGGGATCACCTTGCTGCTGCTGGGTGGGGGCGCGCTGCACGGCGGCATGCCGCTGCTCCTGATCTTTGCTCTGGCCAGCGTTTACTGGGCCGCCGGCTGGTCGGTTGGGCCGGCCTGGAACACCTGGATGGACAGCGTGATTCCGGCGCGTCTCAGGGCCCGCTTCTTTGCCCGTCGCAACGCGTTCTGCATGCTGGTGCAGTGGGCCACCATGATGGCGGCCTCGGCGCTTTTGATGTGGGGCCAAAAACAGGGAGCGGCTCAGGCGGTCTTCGCCGGCCTGTTCCTGCTGGCCGGAGCGGCCCGTCTTTATAGCGCTTCTTGCATGGGGCGCCAGAGCGAACCGGTGCCGCTGCCGCCCGACTACAGCGTTCTCTCTTTTGCTCAGGCGCTTTCGAAGGTGCGAGGGCAGGCCAAAGCTCGACCGCTGATCTACATGCTGGGGGCGCAGCTCTCGATGACCCTGGCGGCTCCGTTTTTCGTACCGTACCTCAAAGAAGTTCGCGGTATCGGCTATGGCGGCGTCATGCTGTGCATCGCGGCTGCTATCTTTAGCCGCGCCCTACTACTGCCCCGGCTGGGCACCATCGCCCGGCGCACCGGGCCGCGTCGCCTTTTTGCCGTGAGCGGCTGCGGCCTGGCCGTGGTGCCGCTGCTCTGGCTGCTGCCCGGACTGGGTCTGGGCGGGTTTTTACTGCTGCAGGTGCTGGCGGGCGCTTTTCTTGCCTGCTATGAGATGGCCGTAACCCTGGTCTACCTCGAGGCGATCCCGGTGGGAGACCGCACCAGCGTGCTGACGCGCTTTAGCGTGGTCAACACCTTCGCCATGCTGGTCGGTTCGGGATTGGGCGGTCTGCTTTTGACCGCAGGCGGCAACCACGCCTCGGCTTACGCCGCCCTGTTCGCGCTGGCTTCGCTGGCCCGTATGGCGGCGTTGACGCTGCTGCGGGAGAAACCGGAAGGCACTTCGCAGAAACCTGCTCCTGCAGGGACGGGTCGGGGGGAGCAACATCACGCCACGGCGGCGCAGCTTCACGGTCGCCACGACGGGGGTCGGAAAGGTCAAGAAACTCTTACGCGATGAGTCGTCTCGTCATTATGGGGTCGGGCGAGACCGCCCCCTCTCTGGTACCGGTGCACCGCAAGCTTCTCTCCTCGTTGTCGCAGCCCCAGGCCTGCTGGTTCGATACCCCTTACGGGTTTCAGGAGAACGCGCCGATCCTCAGCGGGAAGACAGTCGATTTTTTCCGGGAGAGTCTGGGCGTGCCGCTGCGCATCGCCTCGCTGCTCTCTGAAGAGACCCCCGAACGAGAAAAGCAGACCGCCTACGGAGTGGCTCAGGCCTCGAACTACCTGGTCGCCGGGCCCGGCAGCCCTTCCTACGTGCTCAACGTCTGGAAGAGCAGCGCCGTACCTTCGCTGTTTTTAGAGAAGCTTCGGAACGGCGATAGCGTCGTGGTGTTTGCCAGTGCCGCCGCCTGCGCGCTAGGGCCGGCCTCCTTGCCGGTCTACGAGATCTACAAGGTCGGCCAGAAGCCCCACTGGTTGGAGGGGCTGGACCTGCTGGGCTCCCTGGGCTTCCGAGCCGTCGTGCTGCCACACTTCAACAACACCGTGGGAGGTAACCACGACACCCGCTTCTGTTACATGGGCGAACGTCGGCTTCGTCTGTTAGAGGAGCAGCTCGACCCGGACCTCTGGATTTGGGGCGTGGATGAGCATACCGCCGTCATCCTGGACCTGACCGGCGAGCGCTTCGAGGTGCGCGGCAAAGGCGGCCTGACGCTACGGCACCAGGGCAAGACCGTGCACTACGCCAGCGGATTCGAAGGTTCGCTGTCGCTGCTGCGACACCCCGGCGTGGAGCCTCTGGAGCTCGAGGTGAAGCCGGAGCCGGAAGCGTCGGGCTCCCCTCTGGTGGCTCAGGGGCTAATCACCGAACTGGTGCGACCCCACCAGGAGGCGTTCCGCGCGGCCCTGGCGGACGGAAACGCCCCGGCGGCTGCCGAGCAGCTTCTGCTGTTCGAGGGGATCCTGGAAGAGTGGAGCGGCGATTCGGACACTCACCACAGGCAGCTCGCCCGAGCGGGTTTCCGTCTCCTGGTTCAGGAGATAGGAGCCGCTGCAGGCCCTAAGGCCCCCGACCTTCGCGGGACGGTTGCCCCCCTGGTCGAGACGCTGCTCGAGCTTCGCGTAATAGCTCGGGCCGAAGGGCGCTACGACCTCTCGGACCGCATCCGCGGTGCCCTCGACGCCTACGGGGTCGAGGTTCGAGACAACCGGGACGGAGCGACCTGGGACCTGCGCGCGTCTTCTACACCGTCCGCTGCTTCGGCCAGATAAAGGAGAAGGTGCAGCCCTGACCGGGCTGGGACTCCACGGCGACGCTGCCGCCGGCTTCTTCGACGGTTTTCCGGACCAGGGAAAGGCCAACGCCACTACTTCCGGCCTTCGAAAGCTTTTTGAAGACCTCGAAAATGCGCTGATGGTGGGCGGGGTCGATCCCCGGGCCGTCGTCTTTGACAGAGAAAAGGACGTGGTCCCCCATGTCACGGGCTCCGACCTCGATACGCCCTTGTTCCTTGTGGTGATGGAGGACCGCGTTCGAAATCCGGTTGCGCAGAACGGTGGCCAGGGGGCGACCCGAGTTTTGAGTACCGGCATCGGACCTGAGGTCGCAATCTCGAGGCCGGCCGGGCGAGGGGTCAGTTCGGCGATCTCGGCCACCATGGCTGCCGTGTCGACTTCGATATCCTCGTCTTGAGAGAAGTCGGTGGTCGAATAGGCCAGCAGTCCGTTGAGCAGGCGCTCCATACGGTTGGCCTGCTCCTTGATCTGCTCGACCCGCTCGCGCGCGCCGGCCGGCAGTTCGGGGCCGAAGTCCTCGATCAGTAAGTCGGAGAGGTTGCGGATCCCTCGCAGCGGCGTTTTCAGGTCGTGCGAGGCGGTGTAGCTGAACGCTTGCAGCGCCTGGTTCGACTGTTCAAGCAGACGCGACTTGCGCTCGAGTTCGTTTTGCGCGGCGGTGCTAGCGGCGACCTCGAGGCGAAGCTGTTCCGGACTGGGGTAGGAGAGCAGTTTGGGTACCAGGTCGAACAGCACCACTACGGCCACCCAGGAGATCAGCGCCGTGAACACCTTGACCACGGCCGAGGCTCGATAGATCGGGTACCAGAAGATCACGACTTCGACCAGGTGGTTGGTGCCGCAGGCCAGGATGAAGGCGCCGAAGACCGGGAAGATGTAGGAGAACGGCAGGTCCTTCCGTTTGCCTTTGAAGTACAGCAAGATGATCGGGATGGCGAAATAGGCCGCCCAGATCAAGAGGTCGCTGGAGATGTGGACCCAGCCCAGCCAGTCGGACCAGCGCCCGCACTGCCAGCGCGCGGGGAAGTCGTCGAGCCCCAGGAAATATCGACACGTCATGACGTCTTGACTCCTTCGGCGTACAGTTCGTTGCTCGGTCGGGCCAGCATCGATTCCAGATGGTCGACCAGACCCTGCACGCTGAACGGCTTGGCCAGCAGCATCTCGTCGGGCGAGAGCGGCTGATCGCCAAACTCTTCTCCCAGGTAGCCCGAAATGTAGAGCGTGGGCAGTTCGCCGCCTTCACTGCGAAGCTGCCGGGCCATTTCGCGCCCGCTCACTCCCGGCATACGAACGTCGGTGACCAGGGCGATCAGGTTGGCGCGGTGGCGCTGGCCCAGCATCAGCCCTTCCATGCCGTCGCTGGCGTCGATCACGGTGTAGCCGCGACTTTCCATCACTCGGCGGATGAGCACCCGCAGCGACGGTTCGTCTTCGACCAGCAGCACCGTCCCGCTGGCCGGACTGATTTCGCTGGTAGGGGCTTCCCGAGCTTCCGGCTCGACGATGCTCTGGTCGGACAGCGGCAGCAGAACCTGGAACTCCGTGCCCTTGCCCACCTGGCTTCGCAGGGTGATCTCGCCTCCGTGGGAACGCACGATGTTGAACACGGTGGAAAGGCCCAGGCCGGTGCCCAGGTGGTTTTTCGTGGTGAAGAACGGTTCGAAGATCTTTTCCCGGTTTTCCCGCGGAATGCCGTGGCCGTGGTCGCGCACGGTCAGGCGAGCTTTGTCGCCGACCTTGCTGGCCTGGACCACCAGGCTGCCGCCGTCGGGCATGGCGTCGCGGGCGTTGACGACAAGATTCATCAGAATCTGCTCCAGCCGGGATCGGGTGACATCGATCGGCAAGGAGTCCTCACTTACCGTCACTTTGAGCGAAATATGATCGCCGACGGTGCGGCGCAGCAGTTGACCGAGTTCGGTCGTGGTCTGGGCCAGGCAGCAGCCGGTTCCCTTGACGTCGCCGTCCCGAGAGAAGGTCAGGAGCTGTTTGATCAATTCGGTGGCGCGTCGGCTGGCCGATTGCACCTGGGCCAGATCTTCCTGGGCCGGGTTTGCCTCTTCCAGCGACTCGGCCACCAGATGGGTGTAGCCCACGATACAGGAGAGAATGTTGTTGAAGTCGTGGGCCAGTCCACCGGCCAGGCGGCCCAGCGCATCCATCTTCTGGGCCTGGAAGAACTGCCCCTCGAGCTCTTTGCTTTCCGAGATGTCCTCGGTCACCCCGACCCAGACGGGGACTCCGTCCTGGCTCGTTCGGGTGGCCCGCTCTCGGAGCCAGACCAGTTCGCCGCTGGCGTGCTGGTATCGGTAGTTGATGTCGTAAGTCGTCTCGCTGGTGTTACGAAGCTCGAGCAAGGTCGCCAGGTCGTCTTCGAGGACACCGCTCAGCGCCTCCATTGGGCCAAGGTTGGTGTCCCAAATGGTCTCGACCAGGGGGGAGGCGTAAAGAAATCGGCTCCAGTCGCCCTGGGCGATCCAGAAGCCCTCTCGGATCGATTCCAGGATCAGGCTCAGCCGTCGCTCGCGGACCAGGATCTCTTCGTAAGCGGCATCGAGTTCCCGCTTCTGGCGATCGAGTTGGCGCTGCATCGAGTAGCGCTCGACCCCTTTGCGAAGAGTCAGCCGCAGTATGTCGCCGCTCAGTCCGTCCTTGGTCAGATAGTCGTAGGCGCCGGCTTTCATGCCGCGCACGGCTTGGGCCGTCCCCGACTGCCCGGTGAGCACGACGACCGGCAGTCCCCGGGTGGCGCATTCCGCGATAAAGGCCGAGCCGTCGGCATCGGGTAGACCGAAGTCCATAGCACGCAGTGAACGCCCTGCTGATCCATGATCTCGCGAGCGGCAGCCGCCGTGGAACAGGCCTTGACCTGAAACTCTCGCCCCAGCAGGCGAGCGATCCACTCGCTGTCGATGTCGTCATCTTCCACGAGTAGGACCCGAGGCACGCTCTCGTGCTCCGTCTGCTCATCCATAATGGGACCACTCCCCCCCATATTTCACATCTGGCCCGCCTGCGGCGGCAGGGTTCGAGCCAGCGGGGCTTCCGGTTGGTCCCCTATACTTCAATCTTCGGGTGTTCAGGATTTACTCCTGGTGTTTAACTCTTGTAGAGGTAGTTTGAGGTTGCTTTTGGGTTAAAGGTATCGACTAGCCTGCACGGAAGTCTAAGAGGTGTCGAACGATAGTACTACGAGCCGGCGGGAGATCGAGATCTTGCTTGTCGAGGACGATGAGATCGACGTCGAGGTTTTGCGTCGGGCTTTCCAGCGCCACGGGCTGACCAACGACCTGGTTGTAGCCGGCGACGGCCCGGAAGCGTTGGCCTACCTACGCCGGCGCGAGCAAGGGGCGATAGAGAGCGCTCCGGTGCTGGTGCTGCTCGACCTGAACCTGCCCACGATGAGCGGCTTTGATGTGCTGCAGCAGGTCCGAGCCGATGCCAACCTGCGGCGCAGCGTCGTGTTCGTACTGTCCACCAGCGAGCGGGAAAAGGACCGCCGACAGGCCTACGACATGAATGTCGCGGCCTACCTGGTCAAAGGTCGCGCCGGTCCCGAGTTGGACGACATCTGCCATCTGGTCAGCAGCTACTGCGCGGCCAACCAGTTTCCCTGAGTTCTTCAGCGTACTGGGGGAACTTCCGAAGAGGACAAGGTGTCTGAAGGATGGCAGCGGGGCAGATCGGAATGAGCGCAGCATGATAGAGATCGTCGCGGCGGATGGTGAAGGGGCGACCCCCACCTGCGTGCGCGTCTCCGGTTCGCTCGACGTAGCCTCTCGCGATCAGCTCGAGCAGGCTCTGCAGGGGCTGCTGGAGACGGGTGTCAGCCAACTGCGGCTGGACCTCAGCGAGGTCGACTATCTGGGGTCGGTGGGTCTGGCCGTACTGATCAACGTCGGCAAGACGCTCCGTCGCCGAGGCGGCGAACTGCGTATCGTCACCGCCTCGCCGCAGACGCGGCGTCATCTCAAGCTTTTGAACCTGGAGTCGCTGCTGGCTCCCGAGGGGGCCTCGTGAAGAAATTCGAAATCTCCAGCCGTGGCTGGGTCATGGTCGCCTTGGCCGGACTGGTGCTGATGTTCGGCGCCGTCAAGGTGGTGCGCGAGCGTCAGCACGGTGGACAGGTCGTGGCCGGCGCCGACGGAGGCGAGATCCCCGTCAACACCCTGAGCGACGAACCTCCACCTCCCATGCCAGAGGAGACTCCCCTGATGGGCGGTTTGGGCGACGACGGCACGGGCGGTCCGTCGAGCGGTTCGGGCGGCGCCCCGACGGCATCCGGCGGCGAGCCGCCGCTGCAGCTGCCGCTGCCCTCCGACGGCCCCTCGCCCAGCGCTCCGGCTACGGCCCAGCGGGCTCAGCAGCCGGTCGTCTGGGTCTCCGAAGAAGGCGCCTCGGCCTACGCCCAGCCCGGCTTCAACATGCCGAAGGTACGACCGCTGAAGAAGTGGGAAGAGCTACAGATCGTGGAAGCCACCCAGGAAGCCTGGGACCGGGTTAGCGACGAGGGCGGCCAGGAGTTCTGGATCCAGAAGAAGGTCGTGACCGCCATTCGGCCCCAGAACCTTAGCCAGCCCAGCGTGGCGGAAGAAAAGGTCATGGCGTTCTACAACCAGGTGGAAGAGGGCGCTCACAGCGACGCCTACACTCTGCTCTCGCCAGACTGGAAACGAGAACTGTCCTTCGACGACTTCGTCACCGGCTACTCGCGCACCGACTCGCTGCGCACCGAGATCGTCAACGTCTTCGACCTGGGAGAGGACCGCTATCAGGTGGACGTCTCGATGGAAGCCGTCGAAGAAGGCGACCCCGTCGACTATCTGGGTATCTACCAGGTAGGCAAAGTCGACGGGAAATGGTACCTCACCTCAGGCAGTCTGAAGCGTCAGGTTCGCGCTCTGTAACTCTGCTCCACGGCTGTCCGGCTGCCCAGAATCAGGCGCGCTTGGCGCGGCTCTGGGCGACGCCGTAGAGAAAGCGGCGACGATAGGCGTGGAACGCCGCTTGTCCTACATCGTCGAGAAGTTGACGGTTGATCACGGCGCCTACGGCGCCTCCCACCAGGGCCACGGTTTGCGCCGCTTTGCGAGTGACCAGGGTGGCGGCCAGTTTCTTGGCCAGTTGCTGGACCGACTTGGCCAGCATCGTGCGCTGAAGGTCCTCACTGGAAGCTTGCTGGTCGTCGTTTTCGCCTTCGACCGCGTCGAGTTCCATCAGGGCGCAGCGACGGTCTCGCCACTCCAGGTGGTGGCCGGCGTTGACGACCTGCAGCAGATAGCGTCGTTCGGCGTCGTTGTCGGCGGGGTAGCCGAAGCAGATGGCGACCTGATGGACGGTGCGGAAGAGCAGGAAGTACAGGGTCGGAATGTCGGCCAGCAGTCCGGGGGCGCCCCCCAGACCGGTCAGGCCGCCCTGCACCGTAGCCATCCCTTTGGCTGTGGAGAGTCGCTCCCTGGCCAGGGTCTGGAGCAGTTCCAGATCGACGCTGAAGATGCGCTCCCAGGGATCGAGTTCCTGACCGCTTCGCGCGCAGATCAGATCGACCAGGTCGCGCGGATAGTCGCCCGCTTCGGCGCCGGTCGCCACAGATTGCAGAACGCCGTGAAGCGAGCGCGTCACGGCGTCCTGAAACCCTTGCGGCGTGGCCCGGACCAGCGCGTCGAGAGGACGGCTGACCCGGGAGAGGGTTTTGCGCAAGCGGCCGTCCGGCCGCTGGAAGAAGTCTTCGCTGTCGGCCAGGGCGGCCTGCTCGGCGGCCGTCAGGCGGGCTATCCAGGCTCGGTCCTGACGCGGCACCGGCTATTCCAGAGGGCCCTCGAGCACGGCGAACATTCCGGTGTCGTCCTTTTCCCCGTTGGGGTACTCATAGATCACCACTTTGTCCCATTCGCCGCCGAACGGCTCTTTGAGTTTGGTGTCGAACTTGAACTCGCCGTCACCGAACGAGCGGCGGGTCGGCCGCTCGGTCATCGGCTGCTTGGTCTCGCCGGCGACCAGGTAGACGGCGTAGTAGGTGTCGGGGTTCAAATGGTTGGCGCCCGCCATGAACTTGTCGGGAATGATGCGCACCCAGCCGTAGCTCTTGGCGTTCTCGTCGAGCGGCTTGAGGTTCACCTTGATGGTGTCGTCCTCGGGCGGGGCGGAAGCGCCGGCTCCGCCTCCCATGGCGTTGACGGCGATGGTGGCCGCCAGCAGCAGCATTCCGAGATAGAGTGAGACTCGTTTCATGAGCGGTTAAAGTTCCTTCGAGGCGTGGTTGTTGCGCCTTTCAGGCGCCTTCGTAGAGAGGGTGACTTCGCGAGCGTAGCCGGACTCCCTGGTCCGCCCAGTGTAGGGGGAAATTGCAACGCTTTCAAGTCGCCTCCTGGGTGGATTTCTCCCGCCTATTTTCACGGTTTTCTAGGAGGATTCATGCGAAGGGAGGGAAAGCAGAGCCCAAGCTCAACGGAGGACTTCAAAATGTTAGAGACTATCGCACCGCTCGCCTTCGGGCCTATCGGTGGAATCGATGCCAGCGTGGCCGTGTTCTGGGTGGTGGTATGGACCATCGTGCTCGGCGGACTGCTGTACGGATCGGTCATCTTCTTCCCGCAGTGGGTGGATATGAGCGATGTCGAGGACCCTCACGCACACCATTAGTGCGTATTGGCTTCTCGAGCCTCGGAGGGGGCGCCCCAAGCCGGGCGGCCCCTTCTTGCATGAATCCGGCGGTTCGTCCGCCTTGCCAAGGAGTTCCGATGATCGACGAGATCGCACATATCGCCATTGCGGTGACCTCTCTCGAAGACGCGCTGCCCTTCTATAGGGACACCCTGGGCCTGACCCTGGAGGCGATCGAAGAGGTGCCGACCCAAAAAGTGCGCGTCGCCATCCTGAAGGTCGGCCACAGTCATTTCGAACTGCTCGAGCCGACCTCCGAGGACTCGCCGATCTCGAAGTTTCTGCAGACCCGAGGCCCCGGCTTGCACCACGTGGCGCTGACCACCACCCGACTGGCCGAACGGCTCGACGGCCTGAAGGAGCGCTCGGTGCCGCTGATCGACCAGGCGCCTCGCCCCGGGGCCGAAGGCAAAGAGATCGCTTTTCTGCATCCCAAGGCCAGCGGTGGAGTGCTGCTGGAACTGTGCGCTGAAGGCGGCGAGGCGGTTTCGTGATGGACGCTTGGAAGGCCGCCGTGGGGAAAGCGTTCCCCGAAGGGCACGCCCCGGGGTTTCCCGGCTATCCGCTGCTGGGGGGCGAACTCGCCCAGGAAATGGCAGGGAATCCGGCGCCCTGGCGGTTACGCTTGACCTTGCGTACGGCTTTCGAGGCCGACCAACTCGAAGCGCTGCTCGAGGACGTCGAAGAGGTTCATCTGCTCGACGCCGCTGGGGCGCTCGCTCCGACCGTAGGTTCGCGAGAGCTATACGGCGAAGGCGGGAGCTGGACGGTGCGTAGCGCCGAAGAGACCGCCCTGGGGCCGCTGTCCGGCGAGAAGGTGTTCTGGACAGGGCCAGCCGGAGACCGGTTGGAGCAGACGGTGGTGGCTGACGGGATGGTGCTGAGAAACCTCGCGCTGTTGCGCACGGCCCGCACCGAGCAGCCGGACGTTTCGCGCTGGTTGGTCAGTTCGGCCGTTTCGGCCGAAGGCGAGACGGAGGGGCTGATCGCCGACACCCTGGCCTACTGGACTGGCGCCGTCGGCGGCGCCGACGTCCTGGAAGTTGCTCAGCGGCCGGGCGAAGCGTTCGAAACGATCTGGGCCCGCGTCAACATCTGTCGCCTTCTTCGTTGGGAGGCCGCGCTAGGCCAGCCGGGCGACGCGTTGGCGGGAGCAGGACTGTTTCAGAGCCTGAGCTCGGCCCGATAGCCGCGACGGGGCGGTAGACTTGGAATTGAATGAGCCAATTACAGGGTGATCACAGGTTGAGCGGGAAGAGACCCCCCGTGAATCGGGGTCGCCGAAAAGATCTCATAGTACTGCTCATCCTACTGGTGGGCATAGGTTTGTCGTGCGCTCTGTCCTATTCGCTGCAGCAGTGGCTCAGTGAACGAGAAGCGGGAAGCTCGATTCGGGCTGCCGAGTCGTGGGGGCATCGCATCGGGCAGGAGCTGCGCAACGACGAGAACCAGTTGGGCACTATCGCTACAGTGTTTGCTCAGGTTCCCAAGGTCGAGCCGCCGCTCTTTGCTTCGGTGGTGCGCAACATTTCGACCGACGACTCCATCGCCGCCGTCGCCTGGGCTCCCGAGGTCACCGATAAGAACCTGGGATCTTTCATCGAGCAGTACGGCCGATTCGGATTCGACCAGGCGACTCTGGCCAATCGGATCCTCGAATTCGAGCGTCTCTTTCCTATCGCGATGGCGTCGGGAAGCTCCACCCATCTTCAGCAAAGCCTCGAGCTGAACACTCAGCCGACCCTGGCCGAAGGGCTGGAGAAGGCGCTCGAGCAGGCTCGTATGGTTCCCGTGCTGGTCTCCGAGGGCGGCGGTCGGTTCAGCCTGAACCTGCTCAACCCCGTCGTCATCGACAACGGCGACGGGCTGGGTGTGCTGGTAGCCCAACTCGACCTCTCTCGTCTGGTCGCTCGGGCCCGCGGCGAGCTGGGCGGGTCGCTCTCCGTGCGGCTGTTCGACCTGGCTAACAGCGACCCCGCGGCGCCGGCGCTTTGGAACGACGGCGCTACGGCGACCGCCAGCACCCACGAGATCGCTTCGGTTCCGCTGAGCCTGGGCGACCAGCGCTGGACGGCCCGTTTCTACTCGAACGACGAGCTTCCGGCCGTGACCTGGGAGGCCGCCCTGGCGGGGCTGCTCGGTCTTGCCTCGACGCTGTCGATGGTGGCCTACTGTCGCTCGCTCTTTGCTTCGGCGGCCGAGCATCAGGACAAGGCTGACGAAAGCGCTCAGACCCTCAAGGTCAAAGAGCAAGCCTACAAAGACTCTATGCACCGGCTGGAAAAAGCCGAAGAGCGTTACCGCGACCTGTTCGAAAAGAGCCAGGCGCTGATCTGGACCCAGGACGTCAACGGTGTCCTGCAGTCCCTGAATCCGGCTTCGGCGGATTCGTTGGGCTATCAAACCGGCGAGATGAAGGGCCGCAGCCTGAAAGACTTCATCATCCCGACCGAACGGCACACTTTCCCTCAGTACCTGGACCGCTGTCGTAATCAGGAGACCTCGAAAGGTCTGCTTCGGCTGTACACCAAGAACGGGGCGACTCGTTTCTGGATGTACCAGACCAGCCTGACTGAGGAAGGCGGCGACATTTCGGTGCGTTGCCACGCTCTGGACGTGACGGAGAGCCAGCAGGCCGAGCGCGAACTCGAGCGCCTGTCTCGACGGAACGAACTGATCCTCGAGTCGGTGGGAGAAGGCGTCTACGGGATCAACCTGGCCGGGGAATGCAGCTTCGTCAACCCGGCCGCGCTGAAGTTCACCGGGCACTCGCGGGAAGAGTTGATGAAAGCCGTGCACACCATGCACGAAATCCTCCAGCCCAACCGCGAAGACGGTTCTCCTTATCCGTGGGAAGAGTCGCCCACCTATGCCACGCTCAACGACGGCGAGATCCGACGGGTCAAGGCCGAGACCATGTGGCGCAAGGACGGAACCCGATTCCCGGTCGACTACGTGGTCACTCCGATCGTCGAAGACGACGAGCGGATCCTGGGCGCGGTCGTCACCTTCCAGGACGTCACCGAGCGCCGCGCCATCGAACAGATGAAGAACGAGTTTATCTCGATCGTCAGCCACGAACTGCGTACCCCGCTGACCTCCATTCGCGGGTCGCTCGGACTGCTGGCCTCGGGGCTGCTCAAAAAGTTCCCCGACAAGGCGGACAAGATGCTGAAGATCGCGGTCGAAAACACCGACCGCCTGGTCCGCCTGATCAACGACATTCTCGACATCGAGCGTCTGGAGTCCGGCAAAGTCACCGTCGAGCAGCAAGAGTGCGACCTGGCCGGCTTGATGCTGGGCGCCAGTGAAACGATGCAGGCGATGGCCAACGACAACGGCGTGAAACTCGTGGTCGAGCCGTTCCAAACCAAAGTTTGGGCCGACTCGGACCGCTGCCTTCAGGTTCTCACCAATCTGCTTTCTAACGCCATCAAGTTCTCGAATCGGGACGGCGAGGTCAAACTGTTTGTCGAGTCCGTGGAGGACGAAGGCAAAGGCGGCTGGGTCAAGATTTCGGTCAAGGACAACGGTCGCGGTATCCCGCCCGAAGCGGTTTCGAAGATCTTCGAGCGCTTTGGTCAGGTCGACGCTTCGGACTCTCGCGAAAAGGGCGGCACCGGGCTGGGACTGCCGATCTGCAAAACCATTGTCGAGCAGCACGGCGGTATGCTGTGGGTCGAGAGCGAAGTGGGCAAAGGCAGTACCTTCCTGTTCACCCTGCCCACCGAGCCTTCCGACGCGAACGCCAGCGAAGCCGCCGCCGAACCGGCCGAAGCCGCGACCTAAGAACGTCAGCGCCGCTCTTCGAGTCGCTTCAGCAGTGGCCGCCGGGCTGGACCAGGCGAAGGCCGCCGTCCGGGCGGGGTGGGGAAGCCGTCCAGGCTCGTCGAGTTCGGCGCAACTGACGGAACCAGGCAAAGCGCGACACCTTCTCGGGAAGGTTCAGGCGCAGCACGACCGAGTTGCCGCCCCGGCGGCAGCGCCGACTCGACAGCACGGTGGCTTGAACCTCGTCGAGCAAAAGCGACGGGGCCGAGCCGACCTTGACCGGCCGGACCCGCACGGAGCGACCGGACAGCAGCGGGCGGTCGATGTACAGGCGCATCTCCTGGCCCGACAGCTGGCGCAGCTCGGCCCGGCCGCGCTGTCCGCCAGATTCCCAGGTGACGGGGCAGCGACAGATAAAGCGAAGCTCTTCGGGCTCGCTTCTTGCGAAGAGGGGCCGAGGGCGAAACCGGGCCAGCGCACCGGCGATCTTTTGCCAGAGTCGGTTCATAAAAGTGGACCTCTTAAAAGCGGATCTCTCCTATTTTCCCTCTTGATTGATTACCTCTGAGCGACTCGTGATCCTTCTCTCTGGCATTAACAGGGGCAAATTGGGGCAGGATGCCGGGTCTTCCCCGATCGAGGCGTCGAGGAATTCTTCGTCCGAGATCAAAGAGGCGCTTTACGTGTGTAGGTGGGAATTGTGACAGGCTCCTCACCCCGGCTAGAGCTGGGGACGACCATGATGAATCGCTACAAGGTCGTGCGGTTCATTGGGCGCGGAGGGATGGGCGCCGTATACCTTTGCGAGGACCTGCGTCTTCCTGGCAAAGAGTGGGCGCTCAAAGAGATGATCCTGCACGACCCCGGGGTAGCCGAGCAGGTGCGCGACAGCTTTCAGCGCGAGGCTCAGTTCCTGGCCGGCCTGCGACATCGTAGCCTGCCGCTGATCGCGGACGTCTTCTCTATCGAGGACCGCCAGTATCTGGTGATGGAGTACATCCACGGCGAGACGCTGGCCCAGCGGGTAGAAAACCGCGGCGTGCCCAGTGACACGGTGGCGCTTTCCTGGGCGCTGGAGTTAGCCCAAATCCTGGACTACCTGCATCGCCAGGACCGCCCGATCATCTTCCGCGACCTGAAGCCGGAGAACATCATCATCACCGAAGAAGGTCACGTCAAAGTGATCGATTTCGGCCTGGCCCGCCACTTCGAGCCAGGTAAGCGCCGGGATACTCAGGCCAGCGGCACGGTGGGGTATGCGCCGCCGGAACAGTGGGAAGACTCGGGACAGAGCGACCCGCGCTCGGACATCTATTCGCTGGCCGCTACCCTTTACTATGTTCTGACGGGCAAGCCGCCCAGTCCGATCTACGGAAGCCACCGCATCCGGCCCTATCGCCCCGACATCGACCCGGGCATCGAAGCGCTGGTACTGCGCTGCCTTCAGCCCGACCCGTCTCAGCGCTACCGGTCCGCTGCCGAGCTGATCAAAGACCTGCTGATCTTGCTGAGTGAGGAGCGCCATCAGGGCGCCATGCGCGCTCCGGTCGCCGCCTCGAGCGTTGGCGGCGACACGGCCGCTCGGTCGACCAGGGGGAAAAGCAGCTACCGTCCGGGCACCCTGCGGGCTCCGCTACGTTTTCCGCAGAAGCTGCCCTATCTGCTAGGCTTGGGGCTGGTGCTTTTCCTGATCGGCGGGTTCCTTCCGTTTGTCTCCATCAACTCGAACGGGCGACCGGTCACCCCGGCCGACCACGACCCTATCACCGAACTCCTGGCCCAGACCGAAGCGGCCAAAGACCAGGCCCGGGCCCAGATGGAGCAAGGCGAAAACGCCCAGGCGGTGGCCACGCTCGACGCTCTCCTGACCCGGCTTCCTCAGGATGCGGAAGCTCAGATTATGAAGCTGAACGCTTATGTGGCGATGTCGGGTCAGGAGGCGCTGGAGCTACCGGTGATCAGCTCCTGGCACGGCATCGAGCGGGAAGGCTTCCAGCTTCTTTCGGGCTACGCCCTGGCGCAGTCTCAGCTGAACAAGGCGCGTACCGGGAAACATCCGCTGATCCGGCTGAAGCTTAACGACGACCGCTCGGATTCAGAGCGACTGCTGCAGATCGCTCAGGAGATCGCCAACGACCCGAAGTACCCTGTGCTCCTCGGGCCTTACACCTCCCAAGCGGCCCGGCTGATCTCTCCCCTGGTCAACGGAAAGGGGCTCCCCACCATCACTCCGGTGGCCTCCGACCCTCAACTCCTGGCGACCGGCCCTTACATGCTGTGCGTCTCGGATACCGATATCAAGAAGGTTCGAGCTTTGGCCGAGAAGCTCTACGCCGACGGAGGGCGACGGGCGGCCGTCTTCGCCAACGAGAGCAGCATCCTATCCCGCTCTCTGGCCGAAGTGTTCGTCGAGACGTTCCAGGCCAAAGGTGGGCAGCTCGCTCTCAACGAGGCGTACCCGGCCAACCAGTTAGACTTCACCCAGCAGGTGCAGATGGCGCGACAGCAACAGGCCGACTGCGTCTTCCTGGGCGAGTATCGTATCGGGACGGTGATCGGTTTCTGCGAGACGGTCCAGCGGATGGGCTTCCAGGTCCTGCTGGCGGCCCAGACCCCGGGCTACTCCGATAACATTTTCCGGGGAGGACAGGAGGCGGTCGAAGGGCTGTACGTCTCGACGTATTACGTGCCCGAAGGCGGCAGCGCCGAGAACAAAGCCTTCGTCAGGGACTTTCACTCCATGTTCGGCGGGCGCTCTCCCAGCCATCGCGAGGTGCAGGCCTACGATTCGCTACAACTGGCAGTGTCGGCGCTCGACGCGGTGGGGCCGGACCGCAAGAAGATTGCGGACTACCTGGGTCGCCTGGGGACTACGGAGCCGGCCTACCGAGGGGTCAGCGGCAGTTTCGCGCCGGCCAAGAACCTGGACGCTCGGCCCGCCCACATCCTGCGAATCCAGCAGGGCGCCTACCAGCACCTCGAATAGTCAGCGCTGCCGCTGATTTTTTTTCAAATTTCAAGGGCAGCCGAGTAGGGAGGCCAGGGGGCTACGAGAACCCCTCGGCATGGAAAAAAAATCAAGCTGCCCCACCTGTAGAGACAGTAAGGAGACTCGTCGCGAGTATCTCCCCGGGGCGATGTGGCTTCCTTGCCCTCAGTGTTCTCCTCGTCCGCGCCGCCTTCGCTCGCGCCGTTTCTTCTCCGAGAGACGCCTGGTCGAGCTGTCCTTCGGACAAAATCTGAAGCTAGCCCAATAGGGGCAGCCGGATAGGTCTAAGCGGATGTCCGGGCGACCTCTGCTGGAAGGGCAACCGCCCGGGCCGCTTCCGCTAGGATCGTTCGGAGCCGCCCGGAAAGGGTCGGGGACAGGGGGGGCGGAAGCTGCTGCAAAGTTGGGATTCCATCGGGCCAGGTAGGATGAGGGAACATTCTATCGCATTTTCCTCATGAGCCAAAACCTTGTCATTCTCCTAGTCGAAGATCATCTGGCCACGCGCGGCGCGTTCGCTGAACTGATCGCGTCCTGGGGCCACGTGGTGCATCAGGCGGCCGACGCCCTGCAGGCCATGGCGGTGCTGGGTAGCCAGCCTGCCGTCCAGGTCGTGATCACCGACTGGATGATGCCCGGCATGAGCGGTCTAGAGCTGTGTCGCTGGGTGCGCAAACAGCCGACCCTCAAAGATCGCTACCTGGTAGTGATGACGGCCCGCATGGGGCAAGAAGATCACCTGGCGGCCCTGCAGTCGGGCGCCGACGCCTTTGTCTCGAAGACCCTCGACGCCGCTGAACTCGAGCTACAGCTTCGAGTCGCCGCGCGCCTGATCGCGCTTGAAGGCGAACTTCAGCAGCAGCTCAGTCAGGCCGACTCGGCGAACCGCAAGCTCACCGAGCGCAATTCCGAACTGGCCGCCGCTCGGGCCGAGGCGGAAGCCGCCAACCGGGCCAAAGATATCTTCCTTGCCAACATGTCGCACGAGATCCGGACCCCCATGACCGGGATTCTCGGTCTCTCCGGGCTGCTGCTCGAAGAGCGAGAACTCGAACCCGACGCCGAGCAGTACGTGCGCTACATCCACCAGAGCGCCGAGAATCTGCTCGACGTCATCAACAAGGTGCTGGACTTCTCCAAGCTCGAGGCCAACGGCATGGAGGTCGCACCTCACCCGTTCTCCTGGCGACGGTTGGTCGACCAGGTGATGGCGCCTTTCCACGGGATGACCCGAGGGGGTAAGATTCTGCTCGGCGCCGCCATCTCTCCCTGCTTCAGCGACCAGGCGTTCGGCGACGAGGTCAAGCTGCGCCAGGTCCTGATTAACCTGGTCGGCAACGCCATGAAGTTCACCGAGTCAGGGTTCGTGATGCTCCGGATCTTCGGCGAGAAGGGCCAGGTCGTGCTCGAAGTCGAGGACAGCGGTCCCGGCATCCCGGCCGAGCATCTGTCGAAGATTTTTGAAGCGTTCCGTCAGGCTGACGACTCCTTCAACCGCAGCTTTCAAGGCACCGGACTGGGACTGGCGATTTCGCGCTCGCTGATCGAACTGATGGGGGGAGAGATTCAGGTCAGCTCGGTCCTCGATTCCGGGAGCACCTTCCGGGTCAGCGTGCCGATGACGTGGTCTTCGTTCGAGGAGCCGATCCACCCCCGGCCCTCCTTCGAAGTCGTAGCCAGCGACCCCCTGGTGGCCTCGGCCTGCCGTAAAGTCGTCGACCCGGACGGCGACGACAAAGCTCTGCCTCAGGGGCGTCTGACCTGGGACGACGGCGGACTTTGGATGGAGAAAGACGGCTCTCGGTCGGGCCTGGGCTATA
>JAEXNA010000198.1 GCA_023447635.1 Vulcanimicrobiota bacterium
GCCGTGGCCGAGTCCTGGGTCTTGGTGGCCGTCGTCGTCTCATTGCTGGGCTGAGCCTTGGTCGTTGTGTTGTTCGTGGTGCTGGACCGGGTTCCGGTGACATCTCCGATGGCCATGGTAGGGGCTCTCCTTGGTGGGTTTGCCAGAGATCTTCTCGCAGGACGAAGGTTCTCCTCGGAAAGGGGGTCTCAGGTTTGGGGCGAGAGAGCGAGCTCTTGATTTTTGGAGCGAGTCATCCGGAACTTTTGATCGTAAGATGCTTTACGTGTTCATGTACTATTTTTTGCTGCTCCACAGCAGCCGCGACGGCTACGGGCTGGACGCGCTGTGGCGTCAGCCCAACGACCCTGACAGACAAGAAAGGTAGACCCATGATAGAAAAACGCCCTTTAGGTAAATCCGGCTTTCAGGTGGCGCCCATCGCGCTGGGTGGGAACGTCTTCGGCTGGACCATCGACGAGAACGCTTCGTTCCCGATTCTCGATAGCTTCATCGACCACGGCTTCAACCTGATCGATACGGCCAATATGTATTCGGCCTGGGTGTCAGGTAACCAGGGGGGAGAGTCAGAGGCGATCATCGGCGCCTGGCTCAAGCGCAGCGGGAAGCGCGACAAGGTCGTGCTGGCGACCAAGGTCGGCATGCCGATGGGCGACGGTAGCCAGGGCTTGAAGAAGAGCTACATCTTCGCTCAGGTCGAAGACTCCCTTCGACGCCTGCAGACCGACTACATCGACCTCTATCAGTCGCATCAGGACGATGAGAGCACGCCGTTCGAAGAGACGTTGGAGGCCTACCAGCAGCTGATTCAAGACGGTAAGGTTCGCGCTATCGGAGCCTCGAACTATACCGCCCCTCGGCTGTCCGCGGCGCTGAAGGCCAGCGCGGTGAAAGAGCTTCCGAGCTACGTTTCGCTGCAGCCGCACTACAACTTGCTCGAGCGCGAGCTGTTCGAGAAAGAGCTAGAGGGCGTCTGCCTGGACGAAGGTCTCGGTGTGATTCCGTACTACTCGCTGGCCAGCGGGTTCCTGACCGGCAAGTACCGCTCGAAGGACGACCTGTCAAAGAGCGCTCGCGGCGGCGGACTGGCGGACTATCTGGAAGGTCGTGGGCCCGCCGTGCTGGCCGCGCTCGACGAGGTCGCGGGACGACATGGAAGCCCCCTGGCTTCCGTGGCCCTGGCCTGGCTCATCGCTCGGAAAAGCGTGACGGCCCCTATAGTCAGCGCCACCAGCGTCGAACAGCTCCACGACATTCTGGCCTCGGCCACGCTGAATCTGTCGGGTGAGGACATCGCCGTCCTTGACCGGGCTAGCGCATGGAACTCGCCGGCCGGAGCTGCCCGCTAAGACATATTTCGCCCTGACGGGCTTAGGAGTCAGCTATTCCCACGACTGGATGCGCAGGGGAGTGGACTCGGTCAGCCAGGCCAATGAGCAGCTCTCGCGTCGAGACGCCGAGTTAGGGGCCGAACTCGCGGCCAGCGTTCGCGCCCAGCAGGCGACCCAGTTGCAGCTGGTCAGCATCGTCAATTCGGCCATGGATGCCATCATTTCGATCGACGCCGAGCAGAGGATTCTGCTTTGTAATGCGGCCGCCGAAGAGATATTTGGCTACGGGGCCGAGGAGATGATGAGAGGCTCTCTCGACCGACTGCTCCCCAGCTACGTTCGTGGCCAGCACTCTCGTTTTATCGACCATTTCCCTCGCGGCGCTTCGAGTTCGCGGCGCACTCTGGGCTCGATGGGGACGCTGCGGGCGATGCGTCGAAGCGGTCAGGAGTTTCCCATCGAAGCTTCGATTTCGCACGCCGAGGTCGACGGCCTGGACGTCTTTACCGTCATCGTGCGCGATATCAGCGAGCGCCTGGAGGCGTTCCAAGCTATCAAGGACCGGGAGGATCGCCTTCGCTCGGTGACCGAGAGTCTCAACGAAGGGCTGATTCTGGTCAGCCCGGAGGGCCGGCTGCTGCAGTGGAACCCCGCCGGCCTGCGGATGCACGGCTACGAGAGCCTGGAGGATGGAGCCAGTCTGCCCGATTTTCGCACCACCTTTGTCGTCTCGACGCTGGACGGCGAGGTGCTGCCGTTCGAGTCCTGGCCGCTCTCTCGGATCCTGGCCGGTGAGACGCTGAGCGCTGTCGAAGTCCGTCTGCAGCGTCCCGAGGTGGGCCTGGACCGGATTTATCGCTACTCGGGTTCCTTAATCAAGGACGGAGGAGGAAGGCCGGTCGCCTTCCTGGCTCTGGGCGATGTTACCGACGAAAAGCTCGCGCAGAGCGAGGTGGCTGCCCTGAACGCCGAACTCGAACAGCGAGTGGCCGACAGGACGGCCCAGTTAGAGGCGGCCAACAAGGAGCTGGAGGCGTTCTCTTATTCGGTCTCTCACGACCTGCGGGCTCCCTTGCGGGCCATGGACGGGTATTCGGTGGCTCTGGTCGAGGATTTCGGGACCGTCCTGCCAGCCGAAGCGCTGCGCTATTTGGAGACGATTCGCAAGAATACTCGACGGATGGGGCAGCTGATCGATGCTCTGCTGGATTTTTCTCGTCTCAGCCGCTCGGCCCTTAATAAAAGGACGGTATCGGTCGATAGTCTCTTCAGACAGGCTTTCGAAGACCTGGCGAATCAGCATGCGGGACGAGAGGTCCAGGTGCGTATCGAAGATATGCCGACCTGCCAGGCCGATCCGACATTGCTTTCTCAGGTCTGTATCAACCTCGTCTCGAACGCGTTGAAGTACACCCAGCGCCAGGAGACGACGATCATCGAGGTTGGTGGATACCGTCAGGAGGGGGACTCCATTTACTATATTCGCGATAACGGAACCGGGTTCGATATGCGCTACGCCGACAAACTGTTTGGCGTTTTCCAGCGTCTGCATCGGGCCGAGGATTTCGAAGGGACCGGCGTCGGCCTGGCCATCGTGGGTAGAGTGGTCGGGCGTCACGGTGGACGGGTCTGGGCTGAAGCTGCGCCCGACCAGGGTGCTACGTTCTTCTTCTCTCTGAGCCCGTCCGACGGTGGTGGACGATGATCACCCGACCGCTTCGCCTGCTCCTGGTGGAAGATAACCCCGACGACGCGGAACTGGTGATCCGACAGGTCCGCGTGGCCGGGTTCGAACCGTATTTTGTCCGTGTGGACAACGAGGCGGACTATGTCGCTAATCTGAACTGCGACCTGGACGTGATCCTGTGCGACTACCATCTTCCCCAGTTCAGCGCACCTCGCGCCCTGGAGCTTTTGAACGGTAGCGGGCTGTCTGTTCCATTCATCATCGTTTCCGGAGCGGTGGGAGAGGACGCGGCCGTGGAGGTGATGCGGCAAGGCGCTCACGACTATCTGCTCAAAGACCGACTGGCCCGCCTCGGGCCATCGATCGTGGCCGCGCTGGAAAAGGCCGAACAGCGTCGCTTGAGGGCCCTGACCGAGATCCAACTCAAGGAGAGTCAGCAGCTTTTCCAGGTGCTGGCCGAAACGGTCGAGCAGGTTCTCTGGATCTCGGACGGGACCAGGTCGCGTATCCACTTTGTGAGCCCGGCTTTCGACCGCATCTGGGGCCGCTCTCGCAAATCGCTCTACACCGACGCCCGAGCCTGGACGGAAGGGGTCCACCCCGACGACCGGGAGCGGGTGCTCAAGGCCTACGTCAGCACCGCTCCGTATGAGCAAGAGTATCGCGTGGTTAGACCCGACGGAACGGTGCGCTGGGTCTACAGTAAGGCGATCCCGGTGTGCGATGCGGACGGGCAAGTGGTTCGCGTTGTCGGCGTCGCGACGGACGTCACCGAGCGTCGTCAACTCGAGGCCGAGTACCGCCACGCGCAAAAGATGGAGGCGCTGGGTCAACTCGCTGCGGGTGTAGCTCACGACTTCAACAATCTGCTGACGGTGATCGGGGGGAACGCCTCGCTGCTGAAGATGGCCGATGTCTCGAGCGCCGAGCTGCGAGAGTGCTGCGACGAAATCGTGACGGCCGCCGATTCGGCCACCAACCTGACCAAACAGCTTCTGATGTTCTCTCGCAAGAACGTCGTCTGTCGGGCCGAAGTCGACCTCGATGAGGTGGTGGACAAATTTGCCCGGATGCTGGAACGGTTGGTCGGCGCGGACGTCCGTCTGAAGCGAGAGAGAGGGAACCGGCCGGCGATGGTGTTGGCCGACGCCTCGATGCTAGAACAGGTGCTGCTGAACCTGGCCGTCAACGCTCGTGATGCGATGCCAGAGGGCGGAGAGCTTACCGTCACCACGAGCCAGCGCTCGCCTGCCAGGGAAGGAGGCGCCTGGGCCTGTTTGTCGGTGCGCGACAACGGCGCCGGGATCCCGCCGGGGCTGCAGTCACGACTTTTCGAACCGTTTTTTACCACCAAGGAGCCGGGCCGTGGGACCGGACTTGGGCTGGCTACGGTGTTCGGAATCGTGCAGCAGCACAACGGTCGCATCGAGGTGGAAAGCGAGCCTGGCAAGGGCAGCGTTTTTCACGTCTACCTACCCGTCTCGATGGCGATCCGAAGGGTTCCCACCACGGCGGTCCGGCGGGTACCCACGGGCCAGGGGGATGAGACGATCCTGGTGGTCGAAGACGAAGGCTCGGTACGCCTGCTGGTCGCCCGCCTTCTGCGTCGCTACGGCTACACGGTTTACGAGGCCGAGTCGGGAACCGGCGCACTCGAGGTGTGGAGACGTCACGGAGACGAGATCGATCTGCTGCTGACCGATATGGTCATGCCGGACGGACTGACGGGCTACGAGTTGGCCAAGCGGCTGTGCGGCGAGAAGCCCGACCTGAAGGTGCTGCTGACCAGCGGCTACAGCGCCGATCTGGCTTCCCGCCATCAGTCCTGGAGCGACGAGTACGGCTTCCTTCAGAAGCCTTACGATCCGCCGCGCCTGGCCTCGGCGCTGCGACAAGCGCTGGACCGAGCCTCTTAAACCTCGCGCCGGAACCGACGCTTCCATCGACACCCTCTCTGACCCCAGCCTGCGCTTTCGGGCCGCGCGTCCGTTTCCGCGGACAAAAAAAACGCGCGGCCTGGGGGGGCCGCGCGTAGGGGATGTTTGGGGTTGTCTGAGTTCGATTGCTTCTGTATAGGCCTATCATAGGCGAACGGGAGAGCCCCTTCAGTGACCGTTGACCCCCAGGGTGTGTGATCGTCGTCACACTCGCAGGTCCAGGCTCGACGGTGGGGCCCGACTCAGGTTATAACCAGGCGGTCATGAAATTCGGACGCGTCAAGAAGCAGCACGGACGCTTGAGTGGGCTGGACGAGATCCTCGAACAGATCCTGAAGCGCTGCCCCCAGGTCAGTCGTATCGTGCCCGGTCGGATCAAAGTTCGAAAGGGCACCAACCGTGGGTTCAAGCTGCAGTACCCCACCGAGGCGGGGCTGAAGTGCCAGTACAACGCGCCCGGAACGGTGCAAGAGATGTTCTTGATCTGCACCGACCAGGAGGCGGCGTCGCTCTGGCTCCAAGAGAGCGGCCTGCTGACCTGACCCACGCGCCGAGTCTTCCCTCCAACCGCCTCCCCTCCACCACGGCCGGAAATGAGAAAGGCCCGGCCGTAGCAACGACCGGGCCCTTTTCGAAGCCTGGGAGCTTACTTTTTGACCGCGGCTTCGCCTTTGATCTCGAGGTTCACTTTGTGGCTGAGCATAGCGTCGGCGCTGTAGTTGGGTCCGTCACCGATCTTGAAGTCGAGGCGGTTGATGTCGAAGGTGGTGCGGAAGCCGACCTTCTGGGCGCCCATCACCTCTTTGGGACCGACGATGTAGGCGACGGTGGTGATGGTCTTGGTCTGGCCGTGAGCGGTCAACTGACCTTCGACCTGGTAGCGGTCGCTGCCCAGGGCTTTGACCTTGCTGCTCTTGAAGCTAAGGGTGGGGTACTTTTCGACGTCGAAAAAGTCGGCGGTGCGAAGGTGCTCGTCGCGCTTGGCCACGTCGGTGTTCACGCTCTTGGACTGAGCGGTGAACTCGATGGTGGTTTTGTCAGGCGCTTTGGGATCGAAGTGGATGGCGCCGTTGAACTCGGTGAAGCGGCCATCGATGTGGGTCAGGCCCGCATGTTCGATGCTGAAGCTCAGCGAACTGTGGGCGGGGTCGACGTCGTACTGCTCGGCCAGAACGGCGGTGCTGGTGGTCCAGAGCAGGGCCAGGGCGCAAGCGAGGCGGGAGAACTTTTTCATCGTCTATAGACTCCTCTAAAAATCTACCCCAGTAAGGGGAAGGTGGCTAGCGCCGTCTTGAACAGCGCTTTAGCCCACGCCTTTGGCGCGGCTGCTAGGAGTCCCTTCGCCCTATTCGTCCGAATCGGCCTCGGGGTCAGAGTATTTCGCTTTGCACTCGACGCAAGGGATCCAGGTTAGTTCATAGTCCGGGTCGATCTTGTAGACCTCATCGAACGCCTTTTCCGCTTCGTCGCTGCGGTCGAGATCGCTCAGGGCCGTGGCCCTGATGTAGAGCAGCTCCTTGTTGTCCGAGTCGAATTTGAGCAGGATGTCGGTCATGGCCAAAGCGTCCTCGTACTGGCCGCGGCCGATCATGACGTAAGCGTCGGTGTTGCCGGTGTCGGCGAAACTGAGATCGGCTTCGTCCAGGTCGTCTTCGGCCTCGTGGTAGCGACCTTGCTCGGCCAAGAGCCGCGCCCTACGAGCGTGAGCGCCCCCCATGGGGCTTTTCTTCGTCTCGATGCAGCGGTTCAGATCGGCGAGCTCTTCGGTCGAGTTACCGGCATTTCGATGCAGCAGGGAACGCTCGAACAGAGCCTCGGAGTCCTCAGGATCGGCTTTCAGGCGGGCGTCGAGTTTGGCGGTCACACTTTTTCGCAACCCCCCACGAAGCCATGAGGTGCCGGAGGAGGAGGCGACGGCAGGGGTTGGAGTGGCGGCCGCTGCCGCGTCCTTGGTTTTACCGTCCGGTCGCATCAGAAGCGCGCCGCAGGCAACGAGCGAGAGGACGGCTAGCGCTTCGAGAGCGCGGCGTTTGCGAACCTGATGGGGGCGAGAAAGGATACTCATAGACCTCTCTATCTTTGCCATCCAGGCCAAAATCCCGCCCGACCTGAAGCAACTTTCTGACCGTGTAGTATCCGATCGGGGGGAGGGGGTGTAGCCCCGCGACGGTTCGCTTGGACGAGTTTTCGAGCTAAGCTGCGTCAATGCGAAGTCTCTGCGCCCTGGCCTCCGTGGCCCTCGTCTCTTGTCTGTCCATGCCTGGCGTGGCCGATGATGCGCGCAGAGGCCAGTTTCTTTCCGTACGCGTCGAGGGCGCACCCGTCGCTGTAACCTCCGCGCGCTGTCGCCTGGGCGACCGCAGTATGGACTTCGAGCTTCGTTCGCGGGGCCAAGGCGTATGGGCCGGTAGCTTCGCCATCCTGCCTCAGATGATGAAGGGCGAAGTGCGTCCCCAGGTGATGCTGCTCGACGCGGAAGGCAACGAGATTCCTATCACCCAGGGCGACGGAACCCAGGTCACCCTGAGCGGAACCTCGTTCGACGAGGATAGCCTGGCGACCGTTATGTGCGACCGCACGGCGCTGTTCGTCTACGATGACTCGGTGGATGTCAGCTCCATCCGTCTCTGGTCGAACCGCCAGAGCGAGCCGATCATGCCCGAGTTTGGGAACGGCACCTTCGCTCTTCCCTGGGGGATCGCTCCCCTGACCATCAGCACCATTACCGCCAACACGCGGAACGGTCGCACTCTGTCGTTCCGCCCGGAATGGGACAGGGACGTTGCGACCGTGGAAGAGCCGCTGGAACTGCTGCCCTAGCTCCTTTCAAACTACCCGCATGCTGCCCTACCTGGTGGGCGGATTCTCTTTTAGATAGGTCCTGAGCCACGACATATAGGTCGGGCCGGGATCTGTTCGCGTTTCTGCCGGAGGATAGCCGTCAGGGTACACCGTGTCGTAGAGGTCGGTGTATTCGGGAACTCGACGCCGGCCTTGACCGACCTCGTAGTGAGCCACCACCTGCCCGAGCGGGATATCGTGCTGCTCCATCAGGTGACGCACCAGGCAGAACGAGGTGAAGACCTGATGGGCTCGCGAGAGCAGATCGGGTTCGGTCTGGGCTACCATCTCGATGGAGAGCGCCAGGTGGTCCACGCCGTAGGCGCCGGTGCAGCGACGGTTATCAGGCAGCAGTCGGTAGACTTTCCCATCCGTTCCCACCATGTAGTGAACGCTGACCTGTTTGCGCACCAGGGCGTGGTAGGTGTCGTCGGAACTGGGAATGACCGTGTAATGCATCACGATCATCTTGGGGTTCAGGGTCAGCTTGTTCTCTCCGTAGTTCCGCTTGAAGTAGACCCGGTCTTTCTGCTCCCAGTCCGTGTACGGGAGAAGCCAATCTTTGATGGCGGGACGCTGGTACTTCATCGCCGCGAGTTGTGACGGTAGCTTGCTAGAGGTGGGCGATTTCGTGTAGCCGGGGTTGCGCTCGTGCTGGCGCTGCATCTGCTGAATATCCTGATTGGTGATCGGATCGCCGGCCGAGGCGACCGACGTGGCTAGCATCACGGCGACCAGAGAGAGACGAAACAGCAGAGAGGAGAGGAACATTTGAGAAATTTTCTGTTTTTGCCCCTGGCTTCCTCGAGACCGCAGGCAATGATCAGCCGTAAGAGCCAGGTCGGTACGGCAGATGCTGGCGGGAGGGATCCCAAGGTTCCAGGCTTGAGGACCTGCCGGACGCCAGAAAGAGCGCCCC
>JAEXNA010000208.1 GCA_023447635.1 Vulcanimicrobiota bacterium
CGCCTGGGCCCGTACCTCCGACCCCATCGAAGCCGAGCGCGCCAGCCCCCCCACATCGATAATCAAAGCCACCCGACCATCCCCCATAATGGTGGCTCCGGCAAACAGCTGCAGCTGCTTGAGTTCACAGCTCAGCGGCTTGACCACGATCTCTTCGGTGTCGCAGATCCCGTCCACGATCAGCCCGAAGATCAGGTTATCGTAGTTCAGCACCACCAGGTTGGTCTCGCGCTGCTCTTCGGGCTCGGGCAGTCCCAGCACCTGACGCAGGCGTAAAACCGGCAGCAGCTTCCCGCGCAGGCGATAGATCTCGGCTCCGTACAGAAGGTCCAGCTGCTCGCCGGCTTCTAGCCGAACCAGCTCTTGCAGATTGACCTGCGGAATAGCATAGCGCTGCCCACCCTCCTTGATCACCAGAGCCGGAATGATAGCCAGCGTCAAGGGGATACGCATCTTCACCACGGTCCCCTTGCCCAGCACCGAACTCAGGTCGACCGAGCCGCCGATCTTTTCGGCCGACGACTGCACCACGTCCATCCCGACGCCTCGCCCGGACAGATTGGTCACCGCCGCGGCGGTGGAAAAGCCCGGTCGAAAGACCAGCCGAAGGACCTCACGCTCGGACAGTCGGCTCGCCTCCTCTCGGGTCAGGAAACCGCGCTCGATGGCGCGTTCTCGAACCCTGTTCGGGTCGATACCCCGTCCATCGTCGAGGAACTCGATGGTCACCTGGCCGCCTTCGTGATAGGCCTTGATATGGATGGCGCCCTGGCCCGGCTTCCCCTTGCGAAGCCTTTCCTCGGGCGGCTCCAGGCCATGATCGATAGAGTTCCGCAAGACGTGAGTCAGCGGGTCCTTGATCGCCTCGATCACGGTCCGGTCGAGCGCCGTCTCCTCGCCTTCCATGCTCAGCCGAACCTCTTTGCCCGTCTGAGCGGCCAGGTCACGCACCAGGCGAGGGAACTTCTTGAGCACCACGCCCACCGGCTGCATTCGCGTCTGCATCACGTACTCTTGAAGTTCACTGGTCACCAGATTGATCCGCTGCGAGGCCGAGGTCAGGAGGGCGTTATCCAGCTTGGGCGCCAGCTGCAGCATCTGATTTCGGGACAAAACCAGCTCGCCCACCAGGTTCATCAGCTTATCGAGCAGCTCGACCTTGACCCTGACGTGGGTGCTACCGCCGCGAGCGACTTCATTCTCGAGCGCCTCGTCCTCCGGGACGGAGGTTGGGGTTGGAGCTTTGATCGGGGTTGGAGTGACCAGCTGGGCCATCAGCTGCTCCTGCAGCTCTTCCATCAGGCGCATCTCGGCGTCCAGGGCCGAGTCTCGCTCGCTCGACGGAGCGGGCCCGGTGGGGGCAGGGTCGAGTTCAAGAACGGTCGCCTCGGCGGGCTCGGATTCTACCGACGAAGCCTGCTCTTCCAGTCGCTGGAACAGGCCCGAGTGATCCCCCGCGCCTTCCCTTCCGGTGGACTCGATATGAACCAGAATATCGCGAATCGCATCGGCGGCCTCGAGCAGCACGTCCACCATATCGCGGGTCAGCGGCGAGCTACCCCCACGCACTAAATCGAGCAAGGTCTCGGCGCGATGGGCGATCCCTTCGAGCTGGTGCAGAGAGAGAAATCCCGCTCCCCCTTTGAGCGTATGCATGACTCGGAAAACTGAGTTCAGCGATTCGGACAGGCAAGGCGAGCGTTCGAGTTCGACCAGTTCCTGGTCGAGGACCTCACTTTGCTCTAACGCCTCGACCAGGAAGTCGGCCATCATCTCGGTGTCCATATCGTCCATCGTTCTTCTCCTCAGAGCGTCCTTCGATAAAAGCTGGCTTTGCTGGCATCCGACTCGCGGCGAACCCGGTCCGTGACCCCGAATAGCACCTCGGAACCGCCCACCACCAGGAAGCCCTGAGGGGTCAGGCGGTCGACCAGCGTGTTCAAGACCTGGCGCTTGGTGTCGAGGTCGAAGTAGATCAGCACATTGCGACACAGGATCAGGTCGAACTCTGCCACGGTGGGAGGAACTTCGAGCAGGTTGACCCGACGAAAACTTACCGTTCGCCGGAAGTGCGGGTTGATCAACCATCCGCCGCCCATCCGCTCGAAATGGCTGAACAGCTGCTGCTGGGTCAGTCCCCGCTTCACTTCGTGGTCCAGGTAGCGCCCCTCGCGGGCCCGCTCCAGCACCTTCTCTTCGGCGATGTCGGTGGCCAGGATGCTTACCTTCCAACCCTTCAGCTGGGGGAACGACTCTTCCAGCATGATAGCCAGGGAATAAGGCTCCTGGCCCGTCGAACAGGCCGCCGACCAGATGCGTAGCTCTTTCTGGGCCGCGCGTTGAGCTAGCAGAGCGGGCAAGATGGTCCCGCGCAGAGCGGCGTAGGCCGGTTCGTCACGAAAGAAGTAGGTCTCGTTGGTAGTCAACGCCTCCATCACCGACCTGGCGACGCCGGGCTTTCCCTGGCGCATGGTGCGGATCAGTTCGTTGATCGAGGTCAGAGCGTACTGCTGGCAGAGCTCGCTCAGGCGAGACTCGGCCAGATACTCGCGCCCAGAGCCCAGCTCGATACCGGTCTCTTTGCGTAAGCAGGCGCTCAAGAATTGATAGTTTTCGGGGGTAATCTTCATTCCACGCTCCGATTGGTCAGCCCACCATCGGCCCAAGAAGAGAACGCTTAACCCTATAACTCTTTTTCGAGCAGGCTTAAATTTTATCTCATTGGGCCGAACGAGCACCCAGTCGCCGCCCCATCACTATCGGACGCGGCAAGGAGGCTTGAACTTATGGCAACGAAAACTTTGAAAAATGGGAAGCCGTCATCCGCCTCGGTGGTCTACGTCGAGCAAGACGAGGCAGCCCACGCCAGTCCCCAATGGCATGGCGCGATGACCCGCGTGATACTCAGGCTGTGCGAGGCCTCCGACACCCGTGAGGTGGCTCAGTTCGCCCTCGACGCCATTCGCGACGCTTACGGTTGGGCCTACGGGTCGTACTGGGAGCACGACAAACGGATGAACAGCCTGCTCTTCGTCATGGACTCGGGCCAGGCCAGCAGCGACTTCCGCCGACTGACGAGTGAAAGTACCTTCTCCGAAGGAGTCGGCCTGAACGGCCGCGCCTGGCGAAATCGCGATCTGGTGTTTGCCCCCAACCTGGGCGAAGTCACCGACTGCCAACGGGCCCCCATGGCTCGCCGAGAAGGGGTGCGTAGCGGGGTCGCCATACCGCTGTTCGTAGGCAGCCAGATCAAGGGCACGCTCGACTTCTTTTCGACGGTCGAGATGCAGCTCGACGAAGAGCTCGAGACGTCGCTTCGGGCACTGGGGAAGCTGATCTCGAAGACCCTCTGGGAGATGGAACAGAAGTCCCAACTTCACCGCATGGTAGAGAACGCTCCGACCAATATGATCGTCTGCGATCTCGACCTCAATATCACCTACCTCAACCCGGCTTCGCTGCGCACCCTGACGGCGCTCGAGCAGTATCTGCCGCTCCGGGCCAACCAGATTCTGGGCAAGTCGATCGACATCTTCCACAAGCACCCCGAGCACCAGCGCCGCATGCTGGCCGACGCCTCCCGACTGCCTCATCGGGCCAAAATCGCCCTGGGACCCGAGCGGCTGGACCTGCTGGTCTCGGCCATCCGCGACGACCACAACCGCTACGTGGGAACCCTGCTCACCTGGGACGTGATTACGAAGACTGAGTCGCTCAAGGAATCGGTTCAGGACAAAGCTTCGACCCTTGGCGAGGCCTCTTCGATGCTGCGCGACCTGTCCACGGACATGGCCGCCGCCGCAGAAGAGTCGGCCGCCCAGGCCAACGCCGCCACCTCCGCCAGCGAAGAGGTGACCAACAATATCAACTCGGTCGCTTCGGCTACCGAAGAGATGGCCGCGAGCATTCGGGAGATCTCGAAAAACGCCGGTCAGGCCGCCCAGGTCGCCTCGAACGCCGTCCAGGTCGCCAACTCGACGAACGAGACGATCGCCAAGCTGGGCGAGAGTTCGGCTCAGATCGGCAACGTGATCAAGGTCATCACCACGATCGCCCAGCAGACCAACCTGCTAGCGCTCAACGCCACTATCGAGGCGGCCCGAGCGGGCGACGCAGGTCGAGGCTTCGCCGTCGTGGCCAACGAGGTCAAAGAGTTGGCCAAGGAGACGGCACGCGCTACCGAGGACATCTCGCAGAAGATCCAGACCATCCAAGAGGACAGCCTGGGCGCGGTTCAGGCGATCGGGCAGATCACACGCATCATCAACGAGATCTCCGACATCGCTAACTCGATCGCCGGTGCGGTGGAACAGCAGTCCGCAACCACCACCGAGATCAGCCGTAGCGTGACCGAGGCGGCTCGTGGCTCGAACGAGATTACCGGGGCGTTGGGGCAGGTCGCAGCCGCCGCCGAGACGGGGACTCAGGGAGCGGCTAACACCTTGCAGTCGTCGCGCACGCTCACGGCGCTGGCTGCCGAACTGCAAGAGTTGCTGCACGGCTTCGAGCTCTAGAAGGCCGCGTCAGCAGGAGCGCCGCGAGGTTCCCTGGCGGAAACCGCGCGGTGCTCCTTTCCTTGGGACCACCGACCTCGGCCTACTTTGCAGCGTAGAATTCTAGCGCCCGATGGGGCGGTTGGTATCGATCAGGACGTAATCGAACGGTTCGCCCTTGCCCACCGTAGCGATGAAGTTCTGCATCGCTTTCGGCGGCAGCACCTGACACCCGATCGAAGTCCCGACCTGCTCGCTGATCCCGTTGTGCACCAGGATCTCCGTAGCCGTCATGATCTTCTCTCGCTCCCGGCTGCTAATGAACCCGTCGCCGTCGCGGTCCCGGAAACACGGGATGCGCCCGTCGCCCCAGCCCGAGTTCAGCCACCAGGCGGGCATCCCGTTGAAGTGACCGATCGGCTCAGCCTGATAGACGCCGGGCAGAATCTGGGCCACTCCCCCTTGAGGAGAGAGCGAACTGACCGCCTGGCCGGCGTGAGTGGCGCCCAGGAACTCTCGCGCCTTGCGCACTGAGGGGCGCAGCACCACGATGGTATCGTCATAAGCCGTAGCGTTGTCCCCAGAGGCGTGACGCCACCCTTCGGGAGCGATCCCGCGCAGTCCCAGCACGGTAGTGCGCACCGGCTCGCGACCGTAACGGGCGCTGAGCGCCGCGTAATAATCGTACTGTTCCGGCCCTTTGAGAGAGCGCGGAGCCAGTCCCACCAGCCCTCCGTCCTGGAAAACGAAGCGTCGACCGGGGGGCGGCGCGGCCCTCCGAACCGGCGCCAGATCGCTCCAGGAGAGCCGGGTCGGAGCCGCCGCCAACGCCGAAGTCGGCTTCCAGTTCATGACCCAGACGCCCAGGAAGAACAGGAAGAACAGGAAGAGGAAAAAGCTAAATTGATAGAGGGTGACCGAACGATTCAAAACGAGAGTCACTAACGAACCGATTCCCGGATTGTTCTCCCTTCGGCAAGAAACTATACCCTGGGAGTACCCAACAGGGAGAAGTCACCAGGCAGGGGCCAGCACCGGTAGGGCCAATCCTGCGAGATGAGACTTCGTACCCTCTTTCTGACTCTTGCCTGCTTGCTCCCCACGCTCTTCACCTCGCCGCTGCGCTCGGACGCCGCAGAGACCTTCGTGATGGCCGTCAACGACGTGTTTCCCATCTCGGGGCGCGGTATGGTGGCCATCGGTACCGTCGAGCGAGGAGTGGTCAAAGTCAACGACACTCTCGAGCTTATTGGCGGGCCCACCGCCCGCACCGTAACGGTGAGCTCCATCGACCTGCGCGGCAGAGCGCTGCCCGAAGCCAAAGCTGGTCAAGAGGTCGGGCTGGTCCTTCGCGGGGTCACCTCAGCGGAGATTCGCCGCGGGCAGGTTTTGGCCACGGCAGGCGTGCTGAAAGCGGTCGCCGTCGCCAGCGCTCGGGTAGAACTGCTCGCCGCCGACGCGGGCGGCCGGAAGGGCCCCATCACTTCGTCTTATCGGCCGCTCTTGCGCTTCCGCAGCCTGGACACCTCGGCCACCTTCCAGCTGCCGAGCGGCCAGACCGAACTCGCTCCGGGCGCCAGCGCCAACCCGGTAGAACTGCGTTTCAGCGAAGCCGTCCCGCTAGAGAAAGGCCAGTCGTTCGAGATCCTCGAGGGCGGTAAAACCATCGGCAAGGGCGTGATTCTCTAGCTCTAGAACCTCCGGATCTGGCCAAGGATGGCCGTCCTCGAAGACGTCTTCGGCAGGGGATGCCGAAGGGTCAGCTCAAGGAGCGAGGTCGAATTCGACCTCCCCCACCGAGCGTCCGTTGACCTCTAACTCCATGGCCCACTTCCCGGGCACTAACTCCTCCGGCCGCTCCAGGAAGTAGCGCGGCCGAGCGGGGAGTTTATCGTCGCTGAAGTCCAGAGCGATCGTCTCCCGAGTCGGCTTGCCGCCCTTCTCTCGAGGCGGGACGATCCAGTGCATTCGAGCTTCTTTGACAGGGATGGTGTAGGAGAAGAAGACGCCCATAGCGCTTCCGAGGCGCAGCGGAATCTGGCGGGTCGACACGATTGGGCTCGGTATACTCAAGCCCCTCCTATCCCCGTCCACCTGGCCGCGGAACTGCAGATGGACTCCCGGCTCCTCCGGCAGGTCGCTCGAGGCCATGGAGAAGGTGTGGCTGGCCAGGATCCCGTCGTTGGCATACACCGTCAGGGTCCAGGGGCCGGGAGCCTGCTCTCCCGGCTGGATATCCCACAGGAAAAGCTCTTCCCCGCCAGCTCGGAACGTGCCCGGGGGGCGAACCGACCTCTTCCAGACCGTCACCAACCCGTCCGCTCCCGCTTGCTCGCCAGGGGCCGGCGGACGTCGGAGTTCGATCGCCTGGTCGACAAAAATCGGAACGTCGCGACCGTGTCGGACCTTCAACCCGAGACTTCGCCCTGCTACAATTGGCAAAGAGGCGCTCGTCTCGAGTTTTTTGGGCCCGGACAGCAAGCCCTGATACTGTCCCGACTCTACCACTTTCGCCGTCGGACCCAGCGGTGCCGGCCCACCAGCCGCATGGTTCACGTAGGCCTGAAAATTCCCAGTCCCCCAGTACCACACTTCGCCCTCCTTGGCAGCTTTCAGCAGCCAGGGCTTCGCCTTTTCTGGGTGTTCGCGATAGCGTTCCACCCAGGCCCTCAACTCTCGGCTTTCGGCCGGCGAGGACGGGTCGGCCTCCAGCGCTCGGAGCGACCGGTCGATCAGGGCGTAGGGAAGGTCCTCGGCCAACGCCTCCCGGTATCCCGACTGGAGCATGGCTAACGCCAAGGCTCCATCGCCTTGTCGCTTCATCAGGCGCTTGGCGCCCTCCGCCAGGCTTTGTGAGTCGCCGTGCCAGCGGGGAAGCAGATAGACCAGCTGAGAAGAAGCTGCCTTCGTGCCCTTCGGGTCGAGAAGCGCGGCCTGCTCGACCACCCTTTCTACCACGGCGGGAGCCTCGCTTCGACCCATGGCTACGGTAATCCGATACGAGGCCGCGTAGCCATCAGGAAGCTTCGAACGTTCCAGCAGGTCGGCGGCCTTATCGAGGTCCCGCACGAAAAGCTTCCAGCCTTCTTTCGAAACCTCCCGGGCCCAGCCAGCACCGCGGGCGCTCCAGGCGGCATCGATCAGCAATCCCGCCTCGACCACATTCACCGTGGCCGAGTCCGGCAAGGCCGCCCTCCAACGCTCGCAGCCGCCCAGAAAAACTTCGGCTAGCGCCTTATCGTCACCCGGTTCGAACGCCTCATAAAATGAGGCGAGGTGCCGTTCATCCCCTTTCCGCAAGGCGGCGATCAGCGACTCTAGCACTTCAAAGCGGTCTTCTCGCAGCAACCCTCGGCTCTCTTCCGCCAGCTTGAGTCGGCGAAGGCGAGGAAGTTTCTCCAGGAAAGCCTTCTCAGGACCCATCGTCAGCACCGCGCGTTCCGGAACGGTCTCGAGGCTTCGCAATCCCGCCGTCCGGCAAGCTGTGTGATAGGACGCGGCAGAGGGCCAAACCTGGCGGTCCCAATCGGACCCAAGCCTTTCCAAAGCGGTTCGAGTCCGAGCCTCGTCGCCGAGCACCCAGGCCAGTCGAGCTTGCTCGCTTAGCAGAGTGCGAGAGTGGGGGGAGCGCTGTCGCAGCGCCTCAAAACCCTGATGAACCTTCTCGGGATCGAACTTGAGCATTCGAAACGCGCCCTCCCGTCGGTCCGTCCAAGCGTAGGCAAACCAGGCGCAGGCGGCGTAGACTTCGGGCCCGTGACGCTGGCTCAGGGCATCGATCGTGGCCACATAGCCTACCGGGTCGCCGCCATCGTTCCAGTAGGGATGCTCGGCAAACGACCTGAGAACGGCAGCGGACCAGCGCTGGGGGTCGCGCCGGAGCACCTCACCGAAATAGCGGTCGAGTCTCTCCCTGGGGTCCCGCGTCAACACGCTCAGGCGCAGACAAGATTCCCAGTACTCCGGATCAGCCAGGCATTCTTTCCGGAGAGAGGCCTGATAGAGAGCGCCCGAAGCGAGAGTACTGTCAGCCAAAAGTTGCTGGCGCTCTTCAAAGTTCCGGAAACGGCTATCTCGCAGGACACAGCGCGTAAGCATGGAGGCCTTGAGAAGCTCGGGGTAGTGAGATTTCGAAACCGACTGCCAGCGGTCGAGGAAATAGGTATACCTGGGAAGCGACTCTCGACTCTCCGGCTCGGCGGCCTGATAGACCTCCTGAGCCAGGGTCAAACCATCACCCCAGTCCACCTTCGACGTTTCGCTTTGAGCAAGAAGCTGTTCAAGCTCCTTGTACCGCTCGGTCTGGAGCAGTTCCAAGACCGTTTCTCGCAAGACAAAGCGGGCGCTGGTCAAGTCCGTATAGGCCTTCCCCTGCAGGGCCGCTTCCAGGCGGAGCGTGTCGGCTTCGCGGGATTGCCCGACTGCCAGCGTCACCGACGCGGGCGTGGCGGAGGGCAATGCCGGCGTGGTCATCATCGAACCCGCCCCTTTCGAACAACCGCTCAGACATGTCGCCAGGGCGAGGGCTAGCAAGCGTTCTTTCATTTCAGGGTAACCTCCCAGCGGATCTCGGCGATGCGGGAGTCAGGGTGAAGAACGCTGAGCCGAGTTCCCCGATAGACGCGGCCGTCGATGGTGATGGGGCTCTCGAGCGGGATGCGGAAGGCCGTCTGCTCTCCGTTCTGCTGGCTCGGGGGGCCCAACTCGAGCGGAGCCGACCAGGCTTCGCCGACCCGACTACGAACGATACCGTCCAGGGCCAGCGCTCGGCCACAGAACTGAGTGACTCGCCAACCTTCGTGCCCCTCGCCGCGCCGTAGTACGACGTTTTCGAGACCGCCCCATTCCCCGATGATCCAACGGTTCTGGTCGTTCCTGCCTGTCTCCGGGCGGCCCCAGCGACCACGTAAGCTTTCGTAGCCCTGGCCGAGGACGACCCCGTCAAGCGTCCAGACCAACTTCGGGTCGGCCGGAGGCCCTTGCCCGAGCTTAGACACCACCGCGATAGTGACGATCACCAGGATAAGAGCGCCGATCTGTTTCCGCATAACCCACCTCTGCCAGCGGCCCTTCGTGGTCCGTCCAGCGATTCCGTTTCACCGAGTAGAAAAGGTGCTGACTCTGTTGGTAGACAGATGCAACCGTTGTTCAGAGAGTCGAGAACCGCTGCAGCGCCTCCCTACCTTCGGCGCCCAATCCCAGGCTGTAGTCGTTGACATACAGATCGATATGCGAAGCCATCGTCGAGTCGTCGAGTTCGATGGCGTTGTCGCGCAGGTAAGTCCAGAGCGCCTTCGTCTCCTCGTCGTCCGGGTCTCCTCGGAACAGTTCCCAAGCGCGACGGATACTCTCGCCCAGGACCCTCTCTACCTCGGCTACCGTGGCCTCGTCCAGGGCCCGAGAGGCCACCATGACTCCCAGGGGCAGAGGAAGACCAGTACGCCCCTCCCACCAGGCGCCCAGGTCCAGGGCCAGCTTCAAGCCCAGCCCTTGATAGGTAAAACGCGACTCGTGGATGATCACGCCAGCATCCACCTGACCCTCTAAGACGGCCGGCATCACCTGGTCGTAGCGCAACTCGACCCACTCGGCCACGTGCTCGGCGATAGCCCCGCGGGCTAGCCGACACGCGGTCGTGTCGAGACCAGGCACAGCCAACTTCAGCGGCCGAGGGTCTTCGACGGACCAGGGTTCCCGGCTCACGACCAGGGGGCCGCAGCCCCGACCCAGAGCCGCGCCAACGTCGAGCAATCGATAGCGCTCCGAGACCCTGGGGTCCAAATAGGCCGAGGCGCTCACTTTGGTCAGCGTCAACGGCGCCGTCTCGAGAGCCAGCCGATTCAACTCCTGAATATCTGCCAGATGAGGCTTCAAGGTCAGGTCGCTGGAAAGGCGTGAGTGAGCCCAGGCCCAGAACATGAACGTATCGTTGGGACAGGGAGAAAAACCAAAATCCAAAGTCATGTCTCGCCGCTTTGAGCCGCCGGACTCGGGTCCTGCCCTGGCGCGGCAGAACCCGTGCCATCCGCCTTGCCTCCGCAAGGAGACAGGAACGAACCGTTCCCGCCCAAAGTCTTCCCGACGTTTATGAAGGGTGGTTGTCGTTGATGAGTGTACGTCGTAGTGTTCAGTGTGTATTTTTGAGTGGTCTGCTGACGGCGGGGGTCGTCACGGGGTGTGGTGACAGCCACGGAGACCTTAACCAACCCACGGGCCAGCAGGTCGCCGCCAGCAACGTGCCCGCGGACACCGAGTTCCCCGGCCAGGGCGAACTGGGAATCGTCAGCGAGTACGTGGTGTTTCGCGTCGACGACGATCTCTACCTGACTTCCGAGGTCGAGGCCGAGCGGTTCCTCGGACTTTTCCCTACCGCGACCCGCGTCGGCGACACCAGGATCGTCTATCCCGACGGCAGCGAGCAGTTGACCACCGCCAACGGGAATTTCGACGCCTCGACCAGCCCCTACGCCGCCGTGGCCGCCCAGGTTCCCCTCCTGCAACGGCAGACCTCGCTGATCACCTTTATCCCCCCCGTCGAACTGGGGTTAGGAGAGTTCGAGGGCGACATCTTCGTCACCACTCCGGAAGAGGCCGCTCGTATCGAAGTCGGCATCATTCCCGAAGACGCCGTACCGGATCAGCCTCCCGTGGCCGGCCCCATGGCATCGGCCATCCGCGCCCAGGGAGAGTATGTCTTTAGCGGCCAGCAGAACGACTATCTGGCCGCCCAGGGCTCCTTCCAGAGAGCGACCTGGCTCAGCGAGCGGCTGGACTATATCCCCAGGCTGGGACGAGAGGTAGGGTCGGAGATCCGCTTCAAGTTCCGCTTCAACGCCGGGCTGACGTGGTTCACCCCACGGGTCAATCTGGCCGACCTGCCCGGCGAGTACTCTGGTGGAGATATCAAGACCGATATCAAGTGGACTCGTCTTGATGGCGACAACATCGAGTGGGAAGTCATCATAACCCGGCTACACGCCTCGGGTGGCCGCTTCCCCACCAGTGAACGGCTGGCCATCTGGGTCTCCCCCAACATCTACTTCTTCGACCTGGCTCACAACCTGCATCTGAGCCTGATCGAGATCTAAACCCGTCGGAAGCCGTCCTGCGCCTCGCGCAGGGCGGCTTCTAACGATAGCCGTGAAAAGACCCGCCGCTTAGCCCAGCGCCTCGGCGAGATCGGGCTTTTCGGTCACGTCGACCGCCGGAGCCTTCCAGGCAAAGAGGCCACCCAGGGCCACCGAGATCAGCACGCCCCAGAACACCAGGTGTAACGCCTCCGCCAAACCGTGCCGGATCAGGTCAAGCAGAGCCGGGTCCAACCGACTTCCCTCTCCCACCAGTTCCCGCAGCGATTCCAGATTCACCCGGTCCGATAGGCCGCGCTCGACGATGTAAGAGCTCATCCGATGGTTCAGCACCGCCCCCAGGAACGCCGTTCCTAGCGAGTTGCCCAGGTTGCGCATCAGCATGTTTCCCGAAGTCGCCACGCCGCGCTTCTGCCAGGCCACGGAACTCTGGATGGTGACCAGAAACGAGGTGTTCAGGACTCCGAATCCGACCCCCACCAGGAAACAGCCCGTCCCGGCCCACCACGGGCCTCGGTCCGAAGCCAGGGCGATCAGGAGAGCTCCGGCCAGACTGACCACGCTACCGAAGCGAACCAGCAGCGGTAGCGGGACTCGTAACAGAAGATGGCCCGAAACCACAGCCGCGATAGGCCAACCGATACACATCGAGGAGACGGTGAATCCCGCCACCAGAGGCGAATAGCCCAGCACTCCCTGCACGTAGGTGGGCATGAATCCGATCAGGCCCAGCATAGCAACACCGATCATCAGCACTGTCAGGTTGCCTCGCCAGACCAGCGGGTTCTTCCACAGGTCGAGGTGGATCACGGGGTCCTCGGCTCGCAACTCCTGTCGAACAAAGAGCCAGGCGCAAATGATCGCTACCGCCATCAGGCTGAAACTGACCAGCGAGATCGACAGCATCAGCGACGTCAGGCCGACCAGCAGCAGGCCCGCCCCCGCCAGGTCCAAGCTGCGGGAATTGGGCACTACGTCCTCGTGCAGCGCCAGCCACATCACCGCCATAGCGACCAGCCCGACCGGCAAGTTCAGCCAGAAGATCCAGGGCCAGCCCACGTGCTCGACAATCAGACCGCCGGCCAGCGGCCCCAGAATGGAGGAAGCGCCCCAGACCGAGGACATCCAGGCCTGAATTTTGGGACGCTCGGCCAAACTGTAGAGGTCGCCCGCCAGGGTGACTCCGGTCGGAACGACCGCGCCAGCTCCCATCCCCTGGAGAAAGCGAAAGGCCACCAGCCAGGGCATGGAGGGAGCCAGAGCGCAGGCCACCGAGCCGACCAGAAAAATGGTCATTCCGATCAGGAATACCGGTTTGCGCCCGAGGATGTCAGCCAGTTTGCCGAACAGCGGCGTGGTCACCGCCTGCATCAGCAGATAGGCCGAGAAGACCCAGCCGTAAAGGCTGAATCCGCCTAATTCGTCGGCGATGTTGGGCATGGCCGTGGCTACGATGGTAGCCTCCATCGCGGCTAGAAGCATGGCCAAGACAACCGCGACCATCACTAGCGAGCGGTTGGTTGTACGGCGGCTCCCAGGAGGTGAGGAACCTTCCGGCCTCGCCCCCTCTATCTCCCCCAGTTGAGTAGCTAGTGGCATAGATTAGGGGTCAAACTGCCGCATCGAGAGAGAGTTCCCTGCCCGACCCGGTGCTCGGCGGGATCTCCCGTAGCGGGATGGGGGAATTCCCCCGATTTCCGACCGGAGCGGAACTCATTGTTGGGCCGGAAGTATAACTCGATTACCTACTCGTTGGTATGGGTGCGTTCTTACCAACAAGGTCACCACCATTCTCAACTCTGGAGTGAACTTGATGCGCATCCGCTTTGCCTCGCTGTCCGTTGCCCTGGTCGCCTTCCTGGCCTTTCACAGCCCCGCTACGGCGCTCGATGTCGCCTCGGAGTCGACCTCCCGTGAGCTGACCGCCGCCTTCACCCTGACCCAGGGCGTTGCCGAACTCAGCGACGCGATGAACGACCACCTGGAAGTGGTGGAAGCCGCCATGGACCGGGTCGAAGACGAAGCCCGCCTGGCCCGCATCCTCGCCCGCCGCGGCCCGGTCGGCGGCTACAAGCGTCGCTTCGCGGTCATGGCCGCCCCCCGGATGTCCGAAGCCTCGGTCGATTACGGCTCCTACGCCGGCCCTGTCGATCCCCTGATCGTCAGCACCATCCAGAACTTCAACGGCGAGATCAGCGACGGGAACGCCCTAAAGTTGGCGGCCCTGATTCAGGTCAGCGCGGACCGCTACGGCGTAGACCCCCTGCTGGTGACCGCTCTGGTCTCACAGGAGTCGGCCTTCCACCAGACCGCCCTATCGCCCGTGGGCGCTACCGGTCTGGGCCAGCTGATGCCCGAGACCGCCGCCGACCTGGGAGTGAACCCCCACGACGCTCAAGAAAACATGGACGGCTGCGTTCGCTACCTGGCCGATCTGCTGTATTACTGGTCGGCCAGCGACGACCCCACCGCTCTGGCCCTGGCTTCGTATAACGCCGGCGCCGGCAACGTCGAGCGCTATAAGGGGATTCCGCCCTTTGAAGAAACCCAGAACTACGTGGCCGTGATCAAAGGCCGCTACGCCGTGCTCAGCTCTGGCCGAGCTGTCCTCTAAAGCACGCTTCCTTCGGTGCCTCCAGGACAGGGAGGTAGAGGTCGGAAGACGGCGAGGATGGAGAGACTTTACCTCCTCGGCCCTCCCGAGCTTGTCAACGGCGTCCTCGGCCTGCTCTTTGGGGCCGTCTCGACCTGGCTGGCCCTGTCGCTGATCCACCGATTCCGTCTCCGCCAAGCCGTCCAAGGCGCGGGCGCTCGGGCCCTGGCCAGCAGCCGCCGAGTCCTGAAAGGGCAGGCGGCGGAACAGCTCGCCCCTTTGAGCGCCGAGTTCGACTATCTGCCCAGCGACGCCCGCTTCCTGGGAAGCCCGATCGACTACCTGGTGTTCGACGGACTCTCGGAGGACGAGGGGCCGGTCGAGATCGTCTTCCTCGAGGTAAAGACGGGCAAAGCTCGCCTGACCGCTCGCGAAGCCAGGGTTAGAGAAGCCGTGCTGGCCGGCCGGGTTCGCTGGGAAGAGCTGAGGCTGTGAGCGCCCCTATCGGCTCGGCCGCCAGTGCCGCGTGCACCTGAGAGGTGATGGTGTGGCGGTCGAACGGCTTCGGGATGATCCGCTCTCGCGGAATATCGAAACGGTCCAGAACGTCGTCGGTGTAGCCTGACATGAACAGCTGGCGAGCGTTCGGACAGAGCGGCGTGAGATGTTCCATCAGCTCACAGCCGTTCATCCCGGGGAGAATGATATCGCTAAGAACCAGGGCAAAACTGTCGCCCTCTCGGCGCGCGGTCGCCAGCGCCTCCTCCGCCTCGGCGGCCAGGACCACTTCGTAGCCGGCGCTTTCCAGGACTCGCTTCAAGATCACGCGGAGCGGCGGTTCGTCCTCGATGACCAGAAGGCGCCCCAGTCCAGTCGGCGCTTGCGAACTTCGGTCGACGGGACGGCTCTCGACCCCAGCGGGCGCGCTGCGCAGCGGCAGGTAGACCTCGATGCGAGTCCCCCGGCCACGCTGGCTTTCCACCTCGACCGACCCTCCGCACTGCTGCACGATGGCGTACACGGTAGAAAGCCCGAGCCCAGTCCCCTTCCCCAGCCCTTTGGTCGTGAAAAACGGCTCGAACATACGAAGCCTGGTCTCTTCGTCCATCCCGCTCCCTTCGTCTCGGACGGTCAGACGCGCGTAGGCGCCGGGGGTCACCGCCAGGGCGCGAGCCTGAAGCGATTCGACGGCAACGGACTCGAGGGTCAGCTCGAGTCGACCGCCAAACTCCATGGCGTCTCGAGCGTTGACCGCCAGGTTCAACAGCACCTGCTCCAATTGACTGGAGTCAGCCAGCACCCAGCACGGCCCGCTGGCCGAGTTCAAGGTCAACTGCACATCCTCACCGATCAGGCGGTCCAAAATCTGCGACATCCCTTGAACCACGTCGTTCCAGTTGACTACCCCCAGGGCGGTAATCTGAGTGCGGCTAAAGGTCAGTAGCTGCCGGGTCAACGACTCGGCTCGCTTACCTGCCACCATGACCTCTTCTAAATCTCGAGTCGCGGGATGGTCAGGGTGCAACGCCATCTGGGCCAGTTCGGTACAGGAGAAGATGACAGTCAGCAGATTGTTGAAATCGTGAGCGATCCCGCCGGCCAGTCGACCTACCGTCTCCATTCGCTGAGCCGCCCGGTTCCGTTCCTCACTCTGGCGCAGCGCTAACTCGGCGTTCTTGGCCGAAGTCAGTACCTCGCTGAACAGGATCACACCGCCCACCCCGCCGCCAGCCTGGTACCAGGGGCGCATCTCCCAGCGAAGCCATTCGCGACTTCCGTCGGCCCTTACGAAGCTGTCCTCGTCGCAGCGCTCGACCGCGCCGCCCAGGCAGCGCAGATGCGCCTCACGCCACTGTGCGGGCAGTTCGGGAAAAAGCTCGTGATGAACCCGGCCCAGCAGTTCGCGGTTGGCGATGCCGAAGTCGCGAGTGTAGCGATGGCTTACCAGTAGATAGCGCATGCTCTTGTCGAACATCGCCACGGCGGCGGGCGTGTGCTCGAGGAACATGCGGAAACGTTCCTGGCTCTCGTGCAAATGCTGGCGAACGGTATAGTTGTCGGTCAGGTCGCGTCCGATACCCAGCACCCCGACCAGCCGACCGTCCTCGTAGAACGGCCGCTTGATGGTCTCGAGAAGCTCCTGGTGACCGTCGGGGAAGGTGACCCACTCTTCGTTACGGCGAGGCGCTGGAGCTTGCAGCGCCCGCATGTCGTGAGCACGGAAGAAGTCCGCCGTTTCTCTCTCGACGAAATCGTAATCGGTCTTGCCCAGCGCGTCTTCTCGGGACGCCCCGAGCAGGGAGAGAAATCGGTCGTTGCACTCCAGGAAACGCCCCTCTGGACACTTCAGCCAGACCAGGTCGGGGATCGCCTCGAAAATCGTGCGGAAGCGGTCCTTCTCCCGACGCAGCTCCTGGCGGGCCTGAACCAGCGGGGTTACATCCTTGAACAAGCCCAGCAGTTTGATGACCTTCCCGTTCTCGTAAAGAGGCACCCCAGAGGTCCGAATCCAGCGATGCTCTCCCGCAGCGGTCAACATCGGTAGTTCGAGCTCGTAGGGCTCGCCCTCGGCGACAGCCCTGGCCACGGCCGCTTCCAGTCGAGCCCTCACCGGGGCCGCGAAACAGCTCAAGCTTAACTCGGGGCTGGGCTCGCAATCGATCGGCATGCCGTGAATCTGGCTGACTTCGGCCGTCCACTGACCGCGCCCGCTGGGCAGGTCCAGCTCCCAGTTCCCCATCAAGCCGTCCTGCTCCAGGCTCTGGAGCCCTTCGACGTTCGAATGATGGCTGCTAACGTCCTGAGCCGTCAGCCAGACGGTCCCCGGTCGGGTTCCAGGAGTCCAACGAGCCTGCAGCCAGCAGGGTCGTCCCGAGCCGTTTTCCATGTAGAAAGTCGCTCCTCCGGCCGAGGCCGAGGCCAAGGCGTCGAGCCAGTCGCTGGGAACGGGCAGAGCCAGAAACTCGGCTGCGGTCAACCCCAGCACCTCCACGACGCTGGGCAGGACGCTGAGGAAGCGGCCGCTCTCGCGGTCCACCCAGCAGCCCGTGGTGCGAGCCGCGCGGAGTGCTCGTTGAGCCTCTAGCCAGGCCTCGAGCGACGGAGCTAACGCTTCGGCCAGTTCCGGTTCAAGCTGGGGAGCCGCCTCTAGCCAGCCCAACGAAAAGGCGTGGCGCTGAAAGTCGCTGTCGCTAACGCCCACCTCACTTTCCACCTCCCCGACCTCGGAACGCCAGCGCGCCGCGGCCCAGCAGCCGTGCTCGACGCCCGCCTGCAAAAGCGCCGCGATGTTGCCGCCCCGATAGAGCGATTCGAGAAGTCGTAAGGTTGTGGTTGAGACAGACATCCGTTCAATAATTATCGGACAAACCAAAAACTATCTTAGCCTCATCGAAACGAGCTATTCGTTCTAGGCTGACAAGATGGTATTCGGAAAAAGACCAGGAACTCCCCGCTTCATGGAAGAGAAGCGACACTGGCTGGCCTTCGCCTTGCTCTGGCCGGTCTTTATCGTGCAGGCGCTCTGGCTTCGCCTGACGGTGGAAAAACTAGCCGAGCCGCCCTGCCCTCGACGCGGTCGGGCCGGTCAGGGACCTCGGCTGCGCCTGCTGGTGCTGGGAGACTCTGCTGGGGCAGGAGTGGGAGCCGGGAAACAGGCCGAAGGGCTGACCGGGCGCCTGGTGCGGAAGCTTCAAGACGATTTCGAGGTGCACTGGACGATCCACGCCAAAACCGGCTGGACTACCCTCGACTGTCTGGACGGCCTGGACGGATTGGAGGCCCAGGCGTTCGACGCCGTGATCACCTCGCTGGGGGTCAACGACGCCACCGGACTGGTGCCCACCAGCGCCTGGATCGCCCAGCAAGAGTGCCTGGCCTGGCGCTTACTCGAGCGGTTTCAAAAGCCGCTGCTGTTTCTCTCCGGGGTCCCTCCGATCCGACAGTTTCCCGGCCTTCCCCAACCGTTGCGCTGGTGGCTGGACCTCAGAGCCGCCCGCTATTCCCGCATACTGAAAGACTGGTGCGGCACGCGGGAAGAGTGCGAGTTCATCGAACTGGTGGCCCCTTTCACCCCGGATATGATGGCGGCCGATGGCTTTCATCCCGGCCCACCCGTCTACGAAATCTGGGCCGGTCTGGTCGCCGAGGCTGTCCGCACGCGCTTCCCACGTCCTCAAGTCTCGATGCAGCGAGGCCACTCTCCTAACTGAGCCGCCTCGGGCTAGGTCCCATCGTGGACAGAAGCTTTTGACTGCGGTCTCAGTTTTTACCTTCGTTCTTTTCGGAAGCGCGGACCCATTCCGGGCGACCGACCAGCAGGGTCGTGGCGTCGAGGCGATAGGTAAATCCTGCTCCGGCGGTGATAGCCGCGACCAGGTCTTCAGCGGGCAGCCCGCCCGGCGGGGTGGTGATGGTGACCGCTCCATCGATCCCTTTCTCCATGATCAGGCTCACGCCCAGTTCGGCAGCCAGCGTTTTCATGACGTAGCGAAACTCGGCCTCGACGAAATCGAAAACGACCTTCTTGCCGCGATGGCGGCTGCCCGTGAAGGCGCTCGCCACCGCTTGAACCAGGGGGGGACGACCCACCAACCAAACTTCTCCCTGGGCAATTCTGACCGTCTTGCCCGTGACTCCACCCGCCGGAAACAGCAGCCCAAGCGCTTCGGTCAGGCTCTGGGCGGGGCCACCAAAACGCAGGCGCGTCTTCAGCGTCGAGTCGGTATAGACCCCGACCCCGCTCACGCTGGCCAGCGCTTTCGTGACCTGCGAGGTCGGCGCGCCGTCCAGGCGCATCTTCAGCCTGGCCTCGGGGGGAGCTTCGAGTAAGCGACCGTTGAGCGGATAGGGAAAGCGGTTCCCCGAGGGACTCTCCAGTATCAGTTGGTCGGGGTCCAGCGACACCACCTTGTAGTCCCCGACCATAATCCCCGAGCTCAACAGGTAGCCGCGGTTACCCACCTCGATGATCGCTCGCTCTCCCTGCTTGCCCGAAAGGTAGCCGCTGTACTTCAAGATCGGCGCCGCCTCCTCGGCCAGAACCGGAAGAGTGGCCAGTAGGCCCAGGAGCAACAACAAACCCAAAACACGCATGCCGCGACTCTTCCCCCTGGCAGCGGCTCCCTCCCCTTGCGGTCCGGGCCGGCTTTTGACGTTCGTATAACGATGAAGTGTTGTTATGAAAACCTATCGATTTCTTGCGGAGGGGTCTCCCTGTCCGCGCCTATTACCGGAGGACTTTGACGATGCTTATTACGACTGCGAATTTGCCCTATACCAGAACGGCTCGCCCTAGCGCACCGGCCTCTCCCCCCGTTACGACCGAAGCGGTCGCCGACAGCTTTGTTGCGACCCCGGCTTCGAGTTCGGACGAGGAGAAGAAGGTCGCGTGGGGTCCTGTCCTGGGCATCGTTGGCGGGTACGCCGCAGCCAGCGGTCTGGCTGCTGCCGGCCTCGGCTGGATGAGCGCTGTTCCTGCCTTCGTGGTAGGTGGAGCCACCGGACTGGCGGTCAGCGCTTTCGCTGCCGACGCCGTGCTCAACAACGGCAAAGATTCTAGCGCCACCGGCCCGCTCTCGCTCATGGTTGGAGTGGTCGGAGGGGTCGCCTCGGCCTTTGGAGCGGCCACGCTGGCGCTGAACCACGGCAGCCTGGCGACCGGGCTTGGAGTGGCCGCTGCCGCCACCGGCCTGGCTGCTGCCGGTGGCGCCTACTTGCGCTACAACTAGTTTCCCGAGGGCAAAAGAGGAACTCTATTCAAGCATCAAGGGATCTCTGCCTGGGTAGGGAAACAACGAGCGGGAGGAATTGCCAATGTCTGATCACTCGTTCCAGGAAGCCTCGACGGAAACCGCTGCGGACTACCAACCGCACACCGTCACTATCGAAGTCGACCCCGTCAAACTCGAACTGCTCAACGCCCGCAACTCGGGCGTCAGTTGGATCAACACGGTGGCGCTGTTCGCCATCATCAACTCGGCCCTGACCTTTATGGAGGTGAACCTGCGGTTCATCTTCGGACTGGGCGTGGCCGACATCGCCGCCTTCATGGCTCAGGCCAGTGAAAGCTCCGGCGCCAAAGTGGTAGCCATCGGAATCACTCTCAGCGGTACGGCGATGTTCTACGCTCTGGGCCACCAGGCTCGCAAAGGCGCGACCTGGGCCTTCGGGTTGGCCATGGTCCTGTACTCTCTTGACGGCATGCTCTGGGTCCTCGGCCAGCAGTGGCTCGAGGTGGCCTGTCACGCTTTTGCCGTCTATATGATGTTCCAGGGCATGCGCGCCAACCTGCGCTTCAAGAAGCTCTACCCCAACGGCTAATCAACCACCTGACGAAAATGGAAGAAGCGAGGGCGGCAACGCCCTCGCTTCTTTCATTCTGCATTCTGGGAGACCAGAGGCGATCCAGACGGATGCCCTCCGTAAGGGGGTCGACTCCATACCAAAGGTGCGGGAACTCCGAGCGCCGATCGTTTGTAATAACTATAGAACACCAAACCCAAAGGGGGAACGAAAGAACCCTCAAGGAGGATAGATAGATGCGAAATCTTACCACTTATGCCCTGGCCGCCGCCGCTGTGGTGGCCCCACTTTACCTGGCCACTCCCGCTCAGGCGCAGAACTCCCGCGACATCCAGCGGATGGAAGAGCGTCTGGAAGACGCCAAGCGCAATGGCGCCTGGGGCGACGTGTCCCAGATGGAGCGCGACCTGAACGCCGCTCGTCTGCAGTATCAGCGTCGTAACGGCCTGGGCGAAAACCAGTCGGGTCCGTATTACGACAATAACAACTGGAACAACCGTTGGAACAATCGTGACCGCTGGAACAACAACCGGGACTGGCGCTACAACAACAACCGTCGCGGCTACTACGATCCCTGGGGTAACTGGCGCTACTAGTCCCTGACTACGCTAGCCGCTCCGGCACATAGGTCTCGCCTCATGATGAGGCGGGCGCCATAGCGACATCCGCTGCCCGCACGAACTCTTCTTCGGAAGAGCCTTCGCCGGGCAGTGTCGTTATTTGCGGGTTGCCCAAGGCTTCCAGGAAGGCGAGCAGGTCCGCTTCCTTATGGCAGTGCTTGGCCCCCTCGAAATGGTCGAAGCCGCCAAACTTATGAGCGAAGCTCAGCCACTGCTTCAGTCGGTGAAGAGTCTTCTTGTTGTACGGCGCAGATTGCTGCCTCGCGTAATAGGCAAGACGTCCGATCAGGTGCCGCCAGTCCTGGCGGACCTCGGTACCCACCGGCAGGCCTAGCTCTCGAGCTATCGCCCTGGCCAGACCGGGGCGCGCCAGAGCGCCTCGACCCAGCATGAAGTGCTGGCACCCGGTCTCTTCCCGACAGCGCCGAAAGTCGTCGAGCGACCAGATGTCGCCGTTGGCGACCACCGGGATCGAGAGCGCCTCTCGGACCTCTCCAACCTTGCGCCAGAACACCGGCGGCGCGTACTTCTGCATTTTGGTGCGAGCGTGGATGGTCAACCAGTCGGCCCCGCCCTGGGCCGCCATGGCGGCGTTCTCGTGCACCTCGTCGATGCTTTCCCATCCCAGGCGGATTTTCGCCGAGACCGGGATTTCGGAGGGCACGGCCTGACGAACGGCGCTGACGATCTCACGAATTCGGGGGGGGCAGCGCAGCAGAGAGGCGCCGCCGTCGTGGCGATTGACGGTGGGAGCCGGACAGCCAAAATTCAGGTCCACCGCCCTGGCCCCGGCCAGGCACGCGTTAAGGGCCGAGTGCGCCAGGGCCTCGGCGTTGCCTCCCAGGATCTGGACCTGGACGGGAAGGCCGGAGGGGGTGCGACCGCCCGTCAAGAGTTCGGGGACGTCGCGATGGAACACCTTGACCGGCACGGGATGGTCGGTGACCCGGATAAATTCGGAGACAGCAAAGCTGAAAGCGCCGGCCTCTCCCTGCACGGCTCGCATCGGTGGGTCGGTGACGCCGTCCATCGGGGCGAGTAGCAGAGCGGGCATGTTAGGGTCCAGCATCGGTCCTCCCTTTATAGCGGAGCCGCTTAGGCGGAGCAAGCTTGCAGACTCTTCAAGATTGCACTATCCACGTAAGACCAGTACAATCGAGGCATGAAGGCCGCTATGATTTTCCTTTTTGTCATTGTCGACCTGATGGTCCTACCGTCGCTTCTTCGCCTCTGTTTCGGCAGCCTCGACGGGCTGTTCCAGGCGCTACGTTTCACCTCGAAGCCGGACTTCGTCTCGATGCTCGACGGCAGCTACAGCGAGGACCGAGAGCATACAGGCAACTGGCGCCTCTTCGTCTTGCTGATGGGAGGCCTGCTGATGTTCGAGGCCTGGGTGATCAGCGGAATCAAGTAGACAACGCGCCGGGTCAGGCCAGCTTGCGATAGCCCGAGCCGGGGACCACTTTGGGCGGAGGTTTAAGCGGCGAGGTGTGAGGATGGTCCCAGGGGGGCTCGGGCGGCTCGATAATTCTCTGCACCATTGGTCCGTCTCGACGACGCTCTTCGAGCGTTTTGGACTGGGAGACTCGATTGCGGCCTCCCCGTTTACTTACGTAAAGCGCGTCGTCTGCGGCCTCGGCCAGGTCCTGCTTGCTGTCCGCATCGACCGGGTAACAGGCTAATCCTATCGACGCGGTGACCTGGACGGGATTTCCACCAAAGCGTAGCTGGAACGCTTCCCGGATCCGCTCGCACATCCGGGCCGCGTCCTCTTTGCGCGTGTTCTTGAGCAGCAGGGCAAACTCGTCACCGCCATAGCGGCAGACGATGTCGGCGGCGCGAACCTTGTCCTTGAGCAGCGCCGCGATATCTTTGAGCAAGGCGTCGCCGGCCGGGTGGCCCAGGGTATCGTTGTACGCCTTGAAGTTGTCGGCGTCGACCATCACCAGGACGATGTGCTGCTCCTGAGCCTTGGCGTAGGCCACCTCCCGCGTCAAAGCGTCCTGAAAGGCGCGATGCGAAAGGAGGCCCGTCAGCCCGTCCCACTGTCCCGCACCGTCTATCGCCTCTTGAAGAGCCACGTTGGACAAGGCCAGATTCAAGGAGAACAGGGCCGACTGGACCCGAGCGGTGTCCTGCTCGGCGAAGGCGCCGTCTCCACGCATCCCGAGATAGAGATGGCCGTCGGTCACGGGAAACCAGAGAAAACGGCTTTCTCCCTGAAGCAGCCGAAGCTCTCCCCAGTCCCTTCCCTCGGAGGGACCAGAGGGAAGATGTGGCCAGATGGCGTTGCGCAGGTCGTCTGGCTGGGGGCTATCGACAAAACAGGTCTGCTCGCCCACCAGGGCCATGCTTCGAATCTCGGGGAGCAACTCGCGGACCGCCCAGAACGCCACCTCGCTCAGTTGATGGCGTGTGCGACAAAGGGTCAGCCGCCGACCCATCTCGTTGAGAATCTGCAGATGCAGCGTCTTCGCCTTCAGCTCATTCTCACTCATCCGACGCTCCGCACATAACGTATCGTAAGAATTTCTAGCCTGCCCCCAGACCTCCTAGCAAGGACGCTCGAGCAACCTTTTAACATTTTGTCCGAGGGAACGCTCCGCGAACGGGTCCAAGTCTCGACTATTCGGACCCAGAACGAGACGGGTCCCCTTCCCCGAGGTTACGATGTGGGAAAACACGACTATGACACGCCCTGGAAAGAGGCCCTTGCGAAATATCTTCCTCAGTTCTTTGCCTTCTTCCATCCCGATATCTACGCCGAGATCGACTGGGCCCAGCAGGCTCATCATCTCGACAAAGAGCTCCGCAAACTTGCGCCGGAGTCCAAGACTGGTCGCAAGTCCGCAGCCGAAGTCCGCGAGTTCTTTCGGCTCGTCGATTGGGTTCTGACTCTAAGCCCCGAGCAGAGCAAGATTTTTGATCACGAACTCGAAGAGTACGAAAGGAGCACATCTATGCCTTACATCAGCAGTACCGAACGCAACTATATGGCCAAAGGTCTCGCCAAAGGTTTAGCCAAAGGCCTGGAGCAGGGTCGAGAGCAAGGGCTGGAGCAAGGCCTCGAGCAGGGGCGAGAGCAAGGCCTCGAGCAGGAGCGGGAAAGTCTACGCACCGCGATCCTCCTCGCGCTACGCTCGCGTTTTGGAGAGCTCTCCGAAGAAGCCGCTTCCAATCTGCAGAGGATATCCGCTCGAGAGCGTCTGATCGCGTTGGTAGGAATCGCCGCTTCAGCTCCGAGCCTGGAAGACGCCGAGGACGCGCTCCGAAAAGGCGCTTAGTGCCCCGGGTTGTTAAGAGCCCGGAAAACGCGAAAGGACTCAAGACTGCAGCGGACTCGCCAGGTCAACGTAGACCTGCTCCGTGAGAAGGCCCACCTCGTCCATCCATTTGACCAACACGCGCAAACAGGTGCGGATGCCCGCTCGCTGGGTAGGAGACGTGACCAGCGGACTGTCCTCGCAATAGTCAAGGAAATCCTCGAGCCGATCAGCCAGCGTAGAAAACGGCTTGAGACTACAGTAGACATTGGCGGGTAGACCCTCGCTGATCTCGCCCAGACGGTCGAGATACCCGACCAACAGCCCCAGCGCGTTGTGATCGCGCCGCAAGGTGGCTTCCGAGACAGTCGCCTCGCGCGTACTCAGGAAAATCTCCAGAACTTCGAGCAGTCGAGGCGCCTGCTCCAGTCCAGTCTCAGGGCCAACCAGCCGCAGCGGTGCAATCGGAGCCCAGGGCCCCTCGAACTCCTCGTCGCCGTCCTCGTCGACCTCGGCGAAACCCTCCTCCCGTTCGACCCGGGTAGGGACAAAAAACGCCGCCGGAGACATCGCGCCCCAGAAATGAGCCTCCATCTGATGGGGATCGTACGTCTCGCGTCCGCCGTACTGCAGCAAACTCCCGGCAGCTTCTCCCAACACCGTCGCGAAGGGAGCGCAGTCGACCGCCGCACTGGACTGAGCGATCAGCTCGCCTCCCCCGACCTCGACCGAGACCTGGACCTCGCCCGACTCGAACAAAAACAGGCCAGAGTCTTGTAACTCGAACTGCGGATGATCGCGCAGAGCGTGCACCACCCAGGCCTCTCGACGTGGGTCGTAGCTGAACAGGTCGCTGTGTACCAGGTCTTCGGGGTTGTCCGTCTCGCCGTCCTCGTCCCACTTCGCGATCCCGCCACGCCAAGCGTTATACATCCGCATCGCCAGGCTCGGCTCCAGCAGGTCGACGGATCGAAGGTCCTGGTAGTCGGCAAGGAACGGCTCGACCACGTAGTCCAGGATGTAGGGATCGGGGTAGACCGTCGAGCAGGACAGTAGACGACAGCAACCTTCAAACTCGACCAGCTTGGCATAGAACGAGAACGTTGCCGCATCGCGCAAATCGAAGTGGGGTTCGACCAAAAACCGCTCGCCGGTCAGGCAGTCCCGGGCCCAATGACGAAAATCCTCATCAGGCTCCTCCACCGCCAACAGCCGGTACGGCGAAGAGCCGCCCAGCTCCAAAATCTCCCAGTCCAGGTCCGGGCTTAGCCCCTGCTCGCGGCACCAACGGGCCAGACTCGGCAGGAAACGGAACGGGAGATGCAGGGTGACGAACTCTCCGAACAGCCGTATTTCGGAATCGAACAGACTCTCCTGGCCTACCGCGCCGGCCCAGGCTGTCAGCGACTCCTGGCCCAGACGTTCAACCGCCACGTCCCGGAGCGCTTCCACCGCGCGATAGAAACGGCTGCGGACGACGTTGGTCGGCGCATCGAGTTCGGACAGCATCTCGCCACGCAGTTGGCAGCAGTCTTCAAAAGACTTGCCGCTACCGCAGAGGCACGTCCCCTGGAGAATGGTCATCTCCATTTATTAGCCCTCGCCTCGATTGCCCCTTTTGAGAAAAATTGCACTTCTGACATCTCTAAAACTTCGATTTCCCCAGTAGACCTGGAACACTCCCGCCAGGTTGCGCGTCGCCAACGCCAGGGCGAGACTACTGGGGCAAAACGGCTCTGGGGGCGCGGTTACGCCCGAAGGCCGCATGAATTACGACCCCAACTTCCTGACCCGAGCGCAGGCCGGCCTCCCCTGCTGAGAAGGCCGGGTTTACCTCCACCGGCCGGGTGGGATAGCCGTAACCTATGCCGTCTTCTGCTCCGAATCGAATCTCCGAACTGCTCAAAGGGCAGCAGTTCTGCCTGCTCACCACCTTACGCAAAGACGGCACCTCCGTGCCGACCCCTATGTGGTTCGTCATCGAAGACGAGACGCTCTATATGGCCACGAGAGGCGGCTCGGCCAAGGTCAAAAGGATCGGCCGCGAAGACAAGGTGACTATCGGCCCTTGCACCGGCGGCGGTCAGGCCACGGGTCCTCAGCGCCCGGCCACAGCAACGGTCTTAGACGCCTCGGAAGCCGCTCGCGTCGAGTCGCTGCTCAACGCTCGATATGGACTCAAGCGTCGCTTACTCTTGTGGGGCCTGAAATTCGCTCGCGACAAGACGGAAGCCCACATAGCCGTCCGCCTTAACGAGCAAGGCTAAGGCATCGCCTGGACATCCTCGGCCTTCATCCTGTAGAGGCAGATGAGCTCGTCATCGCGCACGTCCGGCTCGACGGTCAACCGTCCGAACAGCTGCACCGGCTCTTCCATGAGCGGCTTGACCGGCACTGCGCACTCGACAAAAACCCACTCGTTGACTAGCGGCTGCTGGCCGTAGCAGCAGAGCAGCTGGTTGCGCACCAGCACAAACGCCGAGATCTTGTCGTCGCGGAAGGCTACCGGAACCATATAGCCTGTCAGCGTGACCGCCTGGCCGTCCAGAGCGGCGACAGCCGACGGCAAAGGTACACCCACCCCTGCCTTAAACCCGGCCAGCAGCCCGAACTCGACTTTAGAATAACCCACACGACGCTCTCCCCCAGCAGGGTCCTGAGCAAACAGGGCCCGCTGCTCCGGATCGGTGGGAGCAGCCTGAGGAGTTGGAGCCCCCCCTATTAGGGGCTCCGACAACGGCGCGCCGCGAAGAGGGGCTGGCGTCGCCTCTGGAGTTCGAGCCAGGGTCTGGACGTGTCGCTTCAGGTCCGAGCGAGGGTCCTGGGAGAGGGAAAAGGCCACCAGCAGCAAGGCCAGGCCGCTAAAGATCATCTCCGGCCAGGGGCGTTCCCTGGGCTCCTTTCTCGTCCTTTTAGACAAGAGAGAAGCCTCCATTGGTGCTCGACAAGAACATGATATTTGATTATCATTTATTGCCATCGAGGTCAAGCCGACCTATCTTCTTGCCTACAGGAGGCCCACTACTTGCCTTTCCACCTTCACAATCTGTTCGCAGCGACCGCCCTCAGTCTACTGTTGGGTGGCTGCACGCCCTCGACTCCCACCGACTCTCCTTCTCCCCACCCCTCGGCCTCCGCGCACGACCATGACCACGAGCACGGCCATACCGCTCCTCACGGGGGAGGCCTTACCGCCGTCGGAAAACACGCGGCCCATCTGGAGGTCTGCCTCGACCCGGCGAGCGGAACGGTCGACCTCTACCTTCTCGACGGAGAAGCCGAGAAGGCCATCCGCGCCGAACCGGCTCATCCGCTGCAACTCAAGCTAAACGTCCCTAAAACCCTATCACTGACTCTCGAACCTGTGGCGGACCCGCTGAGCAGCGAAACGGAGACCTCAACCTCGCATTTCCGAGCGAGTAGCCCGGACCTGAAGTCCCAAATCCAACTGGAAGGCACTCTGGATGAAGTCGAGCTGCAGGGGCAAAGCTACACTAACCTCAAGCTGGTGTATCCCGGAGGCATCCCTCATTGACGCTGCCAGGACTCAGCCCCTCCACAGAGAAACTATGAACATCATAGGAGGCGCTTTCTCTTGCAATCCATTCAGACGCTCGTATCCGAGCTGGAAACTCTGGGCACCCAGGTGCAGACTGTAGCTTCCCGACTGGCCCACGCCAGCGGCAATCTCGAACTGCCCAGCAATTCCACCACCTTGCAGCAGCTTCACCAACTGCGCCACAGCGCCGAGTCGCGAGCCAATCGAGCGGAAGCTCAGGTGGTCCGACTGCAGCGGAGTTTAGAAAAGGAGACTCAGCAGTCCCACACTTCGGCGCAAGAGCTGCAGCGCCTGGCCTACCAGGATGCGCTTACGGGGTTAGCCAACGCCAATCTGTTAGCCCAGCACGTAGAGGGGTTGCTGGCCCACCTGGAACCCGGCCTTGGCCTGCTGGTAATGCTGGTCGACGTCGATCACTTCTCGGTGCTCAACCAGATGCTGGGCCACGAACAAGGCGACCAGATGCTGATCCGCATCGCCGAACGCCTGCAGGAGATGATGAATGAGCAGGGCGGGGCCGCCGGTCGACCTTCGGAGGACGAGTTTGCTCTAATTCTCACCGTCCCCCTGGCGGAAGCCGAACAGCGCGCCGCCCAGATGGGACAAGCCGTTCGCCAGCGCCTGGGGGCGCCGTTTCTGCTGCAAGGGCAACAGCTGACCCTGACCGTTAGCCAGGGCGCCTGCTACGCTACTCAGGGACCCGGCTCGACGCTCCTGCACCGTGCCCGCGTCGCTCTGACCGATGCCAAGAGCCGAGGTCGGAACCAACTGCGCCTATTCAGTCCTGACTTCGAGCGCCAGCAGCGCCGAGAGTCGACTCTCGAGTTTCAGCTGGGCTTCGCTTTGGAAAGCGGAGAGCTGTTCTTTGAATACCTACCGATCATCTGGCTGGACTCCGAGCCCGGCGGGTCGGTCAAGGGTCGCCTGATCGGCGTAGAAGCCCTGTTGCGCTGGAACCATCGTAGCGAAGGCGTCTTGCCGGCCGCCCAGTTCCTGGCCGCCGCCGAGCGCTCGGGTCGCATCGTCGCTATCGGCGAACGCATGCTCGAGGCGGCTTGCGCCCAGGTCGCGCGCTGGCGCAAAGAAGGGGCCGACCTGTACCTGAACTTCAACCTCAGCGGTCGAGAGCTGCTGGTTCCTGGCCTGGCCGCCCGAGCGGCGGAGGTCGCTGACCGCGAAGGCGTGGCCCGAGAGCGGTTGACCTTCGAATTCTGTGAAAACTACGCGTCCCTCGACGAGGAAATGATCGACCGCACCGTCTCGGAGCTACGCCTGGCCGGTTTCCCGCTAGCTCTCGACAGTTTTGGAGCTGGCGTCTCCTCTCTTCGCAGGCTCAGCGAGGTTCAGTTTCTGAAGCTCTCGCCTCGACTGCTGCAAGACGACCCCGCCCTGGTGGGGAAGGCGCTGGCCATCGCCGGTGGACTAGGCCTGGTTACGGTTGGAGTGGGGGTCGAGAATGGAGACCAGGCGCGCTGGCTGGTCCAGCAAGGCTGCCCCAGCGTTCAGGGCTTCTTCTTCTCCCCTCCGCTCGACCCGGACGGAGTGCTGGAACTCTACCGTTCGAAGCCGCGCTGGACGCTCTAACCACTCGCTGCCGTCGAAGCTGCCCCGCACTCTTTCAACGTTGCGGAATCCTTCTTGACAGCCCATGGGGCGGGTGGGAAACTACTCGAGTATGTCTAAAAAAGCGGTACGAGGAACGCTCCTCGATGTGGTCTCTAACCCCTTCCATCACGATGACGACAAGGAGGCCGTCCGCTACCAACCCGACGGGCTTCTCGTCTATCAAAACGGGCATTTTCTCGACCACGGTCCGGCTGACGAGGTCCTGCACCGGCATCCTGACGCCGCCGTCGAGGACCACACCGGGCACCTGATCGTTCCCGGGTTCATCGAGACTCATGTCCACTACGCGCAGACGCGAATTATCGGCTCCTTCGGCCGCCAACTGCTCGACTGGCTGCAAAGCTACACCTTTCCCGAAGAGCTGAAGTTCCGCTCTAAAGACTACGCCGACGAGGTCGCCAACTTCTTTTTTGACCGTATGGCCCAGATGGGAACAACGACGGTTCAGTCGTTCGCCACCACTCACAAACATTCGGTGGAAGCGTTCTTTGACGAAGCCGCGCGACGCAACGTCCGCGCCATCACCGGTCTGACCGGGATCGATCGCGAGGGAACCGCCCCCGACGCCTACCGCGATACACCTGAAGGCTTCTATGACGGCAGCAAAGAGCTGTTAGAGCGGTACCACGAGAAAGGGCGCGGGCTGTACGCCATCACCCCACGGTTCTCGTTCGGCAGCACCGACGCCCAGATGAAGATGGCCCAGCGTCTGGCCGAAGAGCATCCCGACGCCTGGATCCAGACCCACCTTTCCGAAAACCCTACCGAGTGCGAGGTCGTTCTGCAGTTCTTCCCCGGCTGCAAAGACTATTTGGAAACCTACGAGCGCTACGGCTTGGTGCGCAAACGCGCCTCCTTCGGACACTGTGTGTACCTCTCGGAAGACGAATTCCGCCGCCTGGGCGAAGCCGATGCCTCCATCACCTTCTGTCCCGCCTCGAACCTGTTCCTGGGCAGCGGCCATTTCAAGTGGGACCGGGCTAACCATCATAACGTGCGCTGGGGTCTGGGCACGGACAGCGGAGGCGGCAACACGATGTCACTGCTGCGCGCTCTCGATGACGCCTACAAGACGGGCATGATCCAGGCCGTTTGCGACGATCGAGAAAAGGACGAAGACGCCCTGCGCCTGTCCGCCATCAAAGGGCTCTACTCTATTACTCTGGCCTCGGCCCACGCCCTGGATCTCGACGATCGGCTGGGTAACTTCGAAGTCGGCAAAGAAGCCGATTTCGTGGTGCTCGACACCGGCGCCTCGGACATTCTGGATTTCCGACGCGATGGGGCCCGCCCCGCCGACGGCTTGCAGGCCGCTTGTCACCAATTTTTTGGACTCATGATGGTATGGGTCCCGGAAGTGGTAAAAGCCACTTATATCGGCGGAGCCAACGCGTTCCGTCGTTAACCCCTTCAAGGAGCAACTCTATGAAATACAAACTCAGCGTGCTGAGCCTGGCCCTGGCCTCGCTCTTCTTTCTCGCCGGCTGCGGTAGCAGCGGTGGCGAGATCATCATCGACAACCCGTCGGTCCCCGGTCCGAATCAGAACATCGGCATCGCCGTACTCGATTTCGCCAACGTCAACGTCCCTGCTACCGTCGACAGCGTTGTGGTAACTGGCTTCGACACCCTCGGGCAGGTCGCTTACGGCCCGGTCGAAGTGCCCTACTCCGAGCAGTTCACCCTCGAGCAGATGTCGCTGGCCGTGCGCACCCTGTACCTGGACTACTACGACGGCGACTTCCTGGTCGGCCAGAGCGACGCCCCGGTGGTGCTTAGCGCCAACGGACGCGTGACCGTCAACGTCAACAACTTCGACATCGTCGAAGCCGTCAGCCTGTTTGTGGTGCCTGAAGTCTCGACCGTGCAGGTCGGAACCAGCCGTCCTCTTTCGGTCACCACCACTCTGTCGACCGGAGACAACTTCACGGTGACCAGCGAAGCTTCGTACACCAGCAGCGACGCCACCGTGGCGACTGTCAACAGTCGTGGCCAGGTGACCGGCGTCGCCCCTGGAGTGGTGACCATCACGGTCGAGTATCGCGGCCTGTTCGAAACCGCCGAGGTCGAAGTTCTGGCTCCTTAATCCGAGCGAGACTCAAGCCCACACGAAGAAGCCCGGCCTTGACGGCCGGGCTTCTTTTTTACGGGGAACGGCTGCCTTACTGTTGCCCGTTCCAAAGGCTGGAAGCCCGGTCCAGCGCCTGGTCCCCGATCTGTCGCCCAGCCGCTCTGGCCCGCAAGTCGGCATCAAGGTAATGAATACCGCCCAAACGACGGGAGTACCCCGCCTCATTGGCCGCCTCGGTCAGAGTGGCCCAGCGTAGCACCCGGGTGGTCGTGGGCAGGCTCGGATCGACCTTCATCTTCCCAGGCCGGAAACTGTACTGGCCGATCAGGTCGAGTTCGCCGTCGTTGTCGTAGTCGTAGTCGCCCCGGGTCACCCCATCGTAGAACTCGTCCGAGCCGGTGTAGCGACGAATGACTTCGCTTGCCGCACCGCTAAAAGTCGAGTGTCCGGAGGTGAAGTCGGGAAACGCCGGCGTCACGAAAAGCCGATTCTGAAACGGAATCCACTCGCTGGCCGGCTTCATTACCGTGCCCTGTCCTGGCCCGCCCCATGTCGGGATCGTCTGTCCAGCGTAGCGGTTGCGGATAGCCGAAATAGGGCGGATGTAGTCGAAGTGACGCTTGGCCTCCCATCACGAAATCCCGGCGTCGAACACCGCCCCGTTGGTGGCGAACAGCAACTTTACCGTATCGTCGAGCCCGTAGCGGTTCTTCTTGGCGATCTCTAAGGCGATCTGGTTCCAGTGTCCGGGCGGGGTAGTCGATTCGGGCCCGTCCGCCCAGTACTCGGCTCGGCACTTTTGCTCTTCCGTCAGGTTCGCGGTGATCTGGAAAATTTCGTCCATGACGAGCGGGCTGAGCGGAGCGATGTTTCATAAAGTCGGCCTTTCCCATGAGCTGTGTTTCACGGGAATGGGCTAGCGCACAGCCCCCCCGGACTATCTCCCTGAGGATATCGCCCGATCGTTCAAGTCGTAAAGGTGTTCCTGTACGATTGTATACGTAGGATAGTCGTCCAGCGGATAGAGTCGACGCTGCAGCAGAGGTTCGAACTGTCGCTGGCCGAAGGCGAAGGGATGAGCGACCTCGTTTTTCAAGCCATCACTTTCGCCTCGCGCTGCCACGAGGGCCAGTTCCGTAAAGGGACCGAGATTCCGTACATCGTCCACCCCCTGAGCATGCTCCGCTTCCTGGCCCGGCTGGGTGCCCCGGCCGAACTGCAGGCGGCCGCCGTCCTTCACGACGTGGTCGAAGACACCGAGGCGACCCTTCAGGATGTCCGAGAGCGATTCGGGGACCGCGTCGCCTTCCTGGTGGAAGGCGCCACCGAAAAGGACAAGTCGTTGGGCTGGCTCGAGCGCAAGCAGGCCGCCATCCGGGAAGCCGAAGAGAGTGACGACCTGGAACTGTTGGTGCTCAAATGTGTCGATAAGCTAGACAACCTCAGCGATATTCGTGAAGACCACGAGCTTCAGGGAGAGTCGATCTGGGCTCGCTTCGCCGCCGACCACGCTGCCCAGATGTGGTACTACTCGACCCTGACCCGACTCTTCGTGGGCCGCCTGGGCGGGACGCCCTACGAAGGGCTGGCGACCCAGATCAAGACCGTCTACGAGTTCGTCTTCGGGCCTCTCCCGGAATAGGCCCGGAACAAAAAAGAGGCCCGTCCGCAGCGGACGGGCCTCTTTCTTGTTCCAGCAGAGCTTTACACCGAGGCCGACTCTCCGTCGCGCTGCAGCAACTCTTCGGCCGCACTCAACTGATCGGCGGAACCGATCAGGGCAACCAGGTCGCCGCCCCGCAAGACGAATTCCGGACCAGGGTTCGAAGTCGCCTCCTTGCCCCGGATCAGGGCGACCACCGAGGCGCCCGTCGAAGAGCGCAGCCGGACATCCCCCAGCGTCTTACCAGCCAGTGGACTGCCTTCCGACATCGCCACCCAGGTCAGACCCAGACGGCCCACCGAGGTCAGAAGCTGGGACAGCATCATGACCTCTTCGCCCTCCAACAGCTCGGAGTAATAGGTCTCTCGGCGGACCGCGTCGGTGTACTGCTGCACCTGCTCGACCGGATAGTCCAGGCTCAGCAGGGTGTGACGCACCACTTCGAGGCCCCCTTCGAGTTCGGGATGGATCACGTCCCTGGCCCCGTGGCGAGCCAGACGATGGATACCGGCCACGGTACTGGCTCGGGCCACGATGGTCAGCTTAGGAGCCAGGTCGTGGGCCGCCCCGACGATCAGCTCGCAGGCGCTCTGGCTAGGCACCGTGACGACCAGCGAGCGCGCGGTATCCAGATGGGCATGGGTCAGGATCTCGGAGTTCGAAGCGTCGCCGTACAGTACCGGGATGCCTCGCTCCTGAAGCTCCCCGGCCCTCTGGGCGTCGGCTTCGACCACGAGCATCTTGATGGAAAGCTGCTCCATCACCCGAATCATAAACATTCCGATACGGCCGGCGCCGATCACCACCACGTGGTCCGACATAGCACCCGGCGGCTCGTCTTTGACCAACGATTCGCCGCGCCAGGTCAGCGCTTTCCACAAGCTGGGTTTGGCCTTGAGCGCCTTTTCCGCCGGGTCGATCATCTTGAACAGGAACGGGTTGACCACAATCGAGATCAGGGCACCAGCCAGCACCAATCCGTACTGCTCCTGGGTCAACAGCCCCAGGGCCACACCGGTTTGACCGACGATAAAGGAGAACTCGCCGATCTGACTGAGACCGGCGGCCACCACAAGAGTGGTGCGAGGACTGGCCGGCAACACAACCCCCAGCAGCATCGTCGTGATCGACTTTCCGCCCACGATCAGCAAGGTCAGCAGCGCCACTTCCTTCGCGCTCGATACCAGGGTCGCCGGGTTGACCAACATGCCTACCGAAACGAAGAAGACGACGGCGAAGATCTCCTGAAACGGCAGCGCCTCGGCGGCCACCTGGTGGCTGACCTCCGACTCACCGATCACGACTCCGGCCAGAAACGCCCCCAGCGCCAGCGAGATGCCGAACAGTTCGGCGGCCAGCATCGCGGTGCCTAGCGAGACCGTCATCACCGCCAGGATAAAAAGCTCGCGAGAGCGAGTACGAGCGATCAGCGTCAACACCCAGGGCATAGCTCGTCGCCCGATGATCAGGACGCCGCCCGCAAAAATTACGGTTTTCACGACTGCCATCCCCACCGAACGGAACATATCGTCCGAGCCGCCGGCTAGCGCTGGCATAATGACGAGGATCGCTACCGTGGCCAGGTCCTCGAGCACCAGCCAGCCCACCGCCACCTTGCCGGGAGCGGTGTTCAGCAAGCCGTTGTCGGTCAGTCCGCGAAGCAAGACCACGGTACTGGCGATAGAGACTGCCAGACCAACCACCATCCCGGCGGTCAGCGACCAGCCCCAGGTGCGTGTCAGCAGGACCGACAGCCCGGTGGCCAGGACGATCTGTGCGATAGCGCCGGGGATGGCAACGCCTCGCACCTCCCACAGGTCTTTAAGAGAAAAGTGAAGTCCCACCCCGAACATCATGAAGATAACGCCAAGTTCCGCTAACTGGCTAATATCGGAGATATCGCCCACGAACCCCGGGGTGAACGGCCCGATGGCGAGACCAGCCAGCAGATAGCCGGCCAGGGTCGGCATGCCGAGTTTGCGGGCCAGGTAGCCGCCCACGAAGGCGACGCAGAGAACGACCGTGATGTTAAGTAGAAGGCTAAGATCGTGATGCAAGACGACCTCCTTCTACATCGCAACCGAGGCGGCACGACCGCTCGGCTTGAGGGCCAGGATGGAGCAATCCAATCCTCGCATGATGTCCTCACTGGTGTTGCCTATGACCCAACCGGTCAACCCGCTGCGGACCGGCCCGCCCATGACCAGCACGTCGACGCCGTGCCGGCTGACGTACTCGGGCAGAACCGTCTCGGGCTGGCCACGCAGATGTTCGACCTGGCGGGCGCCGCCGATGCCGGACTCTTCGATCAGGTTGTTCAAGGCGGCCGAGTGGCGGCTACGCGCCGCTTGCACGATGCCGTGCAGGTCGTTGTCGGGGACATGGAACCAGGCGTTGCGCTTGAGGTAGCCCTCGAAAACGTAATCCCAGCAAGAGAGAATTTCGAGCGTTCCGTGAGCGGCGTCAGCCATCAGGCGAGCTACTCTAAGCAGATCCATGCTCTGCTGGCGCTCTTCGGGCTCGAGCGACTCGGGGTCGATGGCGACCGCGATCTTGCCGCCCTTCTTCAGCGGGTGAGAGGGGCGACAGAGCCAGAGGGGGCAAGGGCTCTTTCGCACCAGTCCGAGGTCCAGCGCTTTGAAACCGCGGTCCTCTTCGGTCGGTTCGATCTGCTTGACCAGCAGATCGCACCCGTTCTCCTGCGCATAGCGCAGAGCTCGTTCGAAGGGCGGTGGATGCGCCTCGACCTGGACTTCTAAGCGGATTCGACGCGGGTCGACACCTACGCTGTGGGCGCAAGTTTCCACCCGCTGCTGAAGCTGAGCCCGTAGGCCGGCCGTGTACGCCTCTTTGTATTCTCGCATAGCTTCGGGCAAGGCCGGACAGACCAGCAGGGCGGTCAGTTGAACCTCGGGGCGCCGAGCCAGCAGGGCGGCCTGAGCCAGCGACGGAGTATCGTCGACCACCCCACTGGTCGCGAAAACGACGTTGTTTGGATGCTGCATGGTAGTACCTCCTGGTGAAATAGTGAGACCACCCCCAGGATATAGTATACCCCGTTCTCCCACCGAGGTCTCATGAACTCATCGGATTCCTACATGAAGAAAGGGTGAGGGCGCTCCTAAGAACAGCCCTCACCCCTGTGCGGAACGACTTCCAAGCCTCGACCTGAAAGCTGCCGTCGTCAGTCTCGGCTACAGCTAGTCTGGCTTCGCCGCCCGCACCTTGGCCTGCATAGCCCGCCATTTGCTCATCTGCTCGGCCGAAAGGATCCCTTCGACCTTGCGCGAGGTGAGCACATCGGCGTAGCGCAGATTAAAGTTGGTATCCGTGACCTGGCGCAACTTCTGCTTGATCTGCTCGAGCGGCGCGTGATCGGCCAGCAGTTTCGAGTACTCGCCCTCGTACTGGGTCAACAGCTTACGCTGCTCGGTGATGGTCACCTGAAAGCTCTTCAGCGCTTCTCCGATCTCGGTGATCTGCGCGTCGGATAGACCCAGTTCGGCCTTATAGTCGACCAGCGTCTTGATTTTGCGCCCCTCGGCCTTGGGCGGCGTTTTCGCCGGAGTTTCGGCCAGGGCCGGCGCCAACAAGAGAGAGCCAGCGAGCAGCGCGGTCAGAATCGTTTTGAACATGAGAACCACCTCGTTTGGGGCGTGATATTTTCGGCTCTTTCTCCCACCAGGTCCCATCGCCTTCGACAATAGCTAGCACAGTCCGGAACGCACGACGGTCAGGCGACTTTAACCACATCTCCCAGGAAAGTGTCGCTCTCGGTCCAACAGTGCCGGGACCCCTCTCCATGGGGGAGGGCAAGCCCCTAGTCCTAGGGCGGCTTGAGGAAAGGGACCAACGAGATGCCGATCAATATAGCCATGGGAGCCCTCTTCGTGATGGTAGCGCTGCGCCTGGTGGTGCACCTGGCGCCTTCGCTGCTGGGCCGATACAGCCGCCTTCAGCGTACCCGCTGGCTGGAAGGCTGGGACTCCGTGGCCGGTGCCTTGCTGGGCGCCCTGCTGCTGGTCAAGTTTGTGGTGCGGCCTTTCTACATCCCGTCCGGTTCCATGATCCCGACCTTCGAGATCAACGACCGCATCCTGGTCAACAGCTTCCTCTACGACTTCACCAAACCGAACCGGGGCGACATCGTGGTCTTCGTGCCGCCGCCCGAGGGCGGACGGACCACCGAAGAGAACGAACTGATCCTGATCAAACGGGTAGTCGGTCTGGCCCACGACACCGTCGAGGTCAAAGACGGCCGCCTGATACTCAACGGCCAGGTGCTCGACGAACCGTTCATCAACGAGCCGATCGGGGGCGACTATGGACCGGAACGAGTCAAAGAAGGGCACATCTTCGTGATGGGCGACAACCGCAACAACTCGCGGGATTCTCGCTTTATCGACGGCGGTCACGGCCGCGGTCAGATCCCGCTCGAGAACGTGCTGGGTCGGGCCGAATGCATTTTCTTCCCTTTCAACCGCGCGACCCTGTTCAACGTGCCGCACCCGTGGCCCGACTCGCAGACCCTGAGCGAACCCTCACCCAGGACCACCCCGGCCACACCTTAAGGTTGCTCGACCGGCTTCCAGGCCCGGTCAGACCCTAGCACAGCGCGCAGCCTACGCCTCCCCGAAGCCTCGATCTCGTACAGCTCCGCCCCCACAGGCAGGGGCTGTCTTTCTTTCGACAGCAACGAAAGCTCGGGGACCAGACGACCCCTCACGGTCGCCGTGAAGCCAGTCCCCGTGAACGGGTAGACCAGTTCGGGGTTAGCCACCCCACCCAGCGGCGCATCAAACGGGATCTTCAAACGCATCTCGGCGGGCCAGGGAAAGACTAGCGCTGCTAACTCCGTATCGTTATAGAATCCGCGAGGGTAGTCCAGCCGTAAGCCGGTGACCAGTTCGTAAGGCGTATGCAGTTCGTCGACCTGGTCGTAGACCGCTACCGAGCCGCCCACCGTAGGTAGGAACTCTCCGCTCAGATAGCGGTCCAGATCCTTGAGCCGAATCACCTTCTGCAAACGCTGACCGGGAACTGGGGCGGGAACCGAAAGCCGAGCCCTACGGATCGCCTGGCGCTTGCCTTCGGGCAGCGCCGTCATATCCAAAATGCGCAGCCCGTTCAGCTCGCGCAGACCGCTGAGCCCAACCAGATTGCGTGCGACCAGACTATCGAGATCCGACGGCTCCAAGGGAGCGGTGAGAGCTCGAAGAGCGTCACGCCCTCGCTCCTCGGCCCACTCCTGGTCGCCCTGCAGAGTACCGGCCAGACCGACCATAAACGCCTGGGCTGCCGGAGGCTCTAGCTCTCGCAAGATCGTCTGCACGGCCTCCGGACCGAAGTCGGGATGCCCGGCCACGTAGTCGAGCGCTGCTTTGCCCTGGGCCAGGCTGCCCGTCATCTCTGGACGGCTTTCGGTCCAGCCGCTCAGGGAACCGCGTGAAGCTCTTCCCTCCCCCCCCAGAACCGCCGCCAGCCCCTGCCCTCGGGTCGGCTCCGCGACCGCCGGAGCTGCTGCCAGAGCCACCAGCAGGGCCGCCCCCCAAAGTTTGTGCCATCGTTTCGGTCGGTGAGTAGAGAGTTTCATACCAGATTAATACATAGCTCCAAGATCGAGAGTCGCCACCCTTTCGGGACCCGAAGAAGAACCCATTCTACGAACGTTTTTTCGATAAATTGAAGGGAGGTCAACCACCTTTGAGTATCCTTCAAAAGACGAGCTGCGGTCTGTTCAAGACGGCATCGTCAGCTGGAGGTAGTTGCATGAAGGTGGGACTGGATCTAGGGTCGGCGACATTACGGATCGCCGACGAGAAAAGGGGGGTCGTCTTCCGCGAGGCTTGCGCCATCGCCGACGGGCTGTCGGGGGGGCCGACCTTTCTGGTCGGAGAAGCCGCCGAGCGGATGCTGGGCCGAACGCCCCCGCACATGCAGGCCGTCCACCCGGTGGGACGCGGCGTGGTCAGCGCCCCCCTGGCGGCCGGCGAGCTGCTCAAGGACGTCCTGCCTCGCGCCCTGGGCTGGCGGGGCAAGTTCCAACCCACCGTGGTGGCCGCGGTGCCGGCCCGGATCACCGAGGCGCAGCAGGTCGCCCTGCGACGCGCTCTGCGCTTCGCCGGCGTCCAGAATGTGACTCTGATGGCCAAACCGGTCGCCGCGGCGCTGGGCGCCGCCACCGGCCAGGAGCCTCGGCTCGGATCGACCACCGTGGTGGATATCGGGGCAGAGACCGTGGAAGTCGCAGCGCTGACACCCGGTATCGTCGTTTGCGAATCGCTGCCCCTGGGCGGACGCCAGTTCGACGAAGCGATCCGCACTCATCTTCATAACGCCCACGGCTTGGAGATCGACTGGCGGGAAGCCGAGCATCTCAAAAAGACCGCCTGCTGGGCCCATCCTCAGGGCGACAGCGGGCGAGCCGAGGTGTTTGGCCGAGAACTCGACAGCGGTCTGCCTTATACCGTGACGGTGGGGGGGGAAGAGCTACGTCAGGCTATCGCCTCCTGCCTGGACGCCATTGTGGGATTGGTCAAGAAGGTGCTCGACTTGACCCCGGCCGGGCTCTCCCAGGACCTCCTCACCCATGGCCTGACCCTGACCGGGGGCGGAGCCCAACTGCAGGGGTTGGACCTTTACCTGGCCGAGCAGACCGGCCTGAAAGCCCGAGTCGCCGAGAACCCCGCCGACTGTGCCGTGCTGGGGCTTCTGAAGACCGTCGAGGGGTTCGACGAACCCCGGGAAGAGAACTAGGAGAAAGCGCCTGATGCTGTACACGGAAAGCATGGAGATGGCCAGCCCGGTGGGTCTGGCAAGCCCTTCGGCAAGCACTGCTCGAGAAGAGCTGAAGCCGGCGACGCGAAGCTGGAGCGCTCTGCTCGAAAACCGCATGGCTCGCCCCCACATCGACCTGGGGCTGTGCCTGGGCAGCTCTTCGGTCGTGGTCACTACCGCCCGCAAATCGTTCGCCTATCCGGCCCGCGTGGCCGTGCGAGGAAGCAAAGAGAAAGCGGTGGCGTTCGGCCCTCGAGCGGCCGAGATCGAAGGACGTGAGCCCGAAGGGATCAGCGTCCGACGACCGCTAGCCCACGGTGTGGTGGTCGACCAGCGTCTGGCTGCCGCGCTGCTCGGCTCGGCGCTATCCGCCTCCCGCCACGGTCTGGTTTCGGCGCCCCGTGTCGCCGTGGCCATCCCTTCGGACCTGACGGCGGTCGAAAGCCAGACCCTACTGGCCACCGTCAAAGCGGCGGGCGCTCGGGAAGTCTTCCTGGTCGAGCAAACTCTGGCCGCCGCCGTGGGAGCCGGCCGAGACCTGCTCCAGCCCGAAGGTCACCTGGTGATTCATGTCGGCGCGGGAGTCACCCACGTCTCTGTCCTATCGATGGCGGCTCCCGTACTCTCACGTACCGTGCGGGTCGCCGGCGACAGCCTGAACGAAGCGATCCGCGACCACGTTCGACGCGAGCACGCGCTGCTGATCGACGACCGGGTAGCCGAAGCGGTCAAGCGAGAACTGGGTAGCGCTCTGCCCCCTACAGGCGAGAGCCTGATGACGATCTGCGGGCGAGACCTGGCGCTGGGCAAACCCGCCGATCGCAGGGTTAGTGCGGCCGAGGTCTACGGCGTGCTCTCTCCCCTGCTAGCTCAACTCGCTCAGGAGGTCCGCTGGGTTGTCTCCCAGATGCCCACGGCCCTGCTGGTCGACGTGCACAAAAACGGCGTCATCCTGTCGGGCGGGCTAGCCGAACTTCGCCGTTTCGACGAGTTCCTTGCGACCGAGACCCGCCTCCGCGTGACCACCGTCGCCTCCCCCGAAGAGGTCGTCTCGCGCGGCTTGCAAGAGCTGTTAAAGAACGCTCCCCTGCGCAAAGCCGTGTTCCATCAGGGGCGCGCGGTGTCCAAGAGCTACGACGGCGGCGAGCGGAAAGGGACCGGGCTGCTGGGCGCGCTGGCGCTGAGCGTAGCGCTGGCTTTCACCGCGCCAGCCTTACCCTTGCTCAACCTGTCGGGAGCCGGTCTGGGGGCAGCCCTGACCCCGTCCGCGACCCTCGGCTGGGGCGCTCCGGGTGCGGGGGCCGCCGCTCTGCCGCTGGCCCTGAAGAGTGAACGCAGTGAACTGGAAGCGGAAAACCAACGCCTCCGCAAGCTGCTGAAAGCGCCGCTTCAGAAAGCTTCCTACAGCCCTGTCGCCGCCGACGTGGTAGCTCGCGACCCGCGCGGCTGGATGTCTCGACTGACGCTCAACATGGGCAGCAACGACGGCCTGGCCGTCGGCATGCCGGTCACCGACGGGACTAATCTGGTAGGCCTGCTCAGCCGGGTCGAACCGAACCGCTCGCAAGTTCGCCTGTTCACCGACGGCCAGGCCGTAGTGGCCGCCAGGGTACCCAAGAAAAAGGGCTCTGGGGTTGTGGTGGGAGGCGGTTCCGGGACCGTCGAGATGCGCTACCTCGACCCCGACAGCGGGGTTCGTGCCGGCGACTGGATCGTCACCACGGGACAGGACGAAACCTATCCCCCCGGCCTGAAGATCGGCTGGGTCCGCTCTGTCACCCAGCCGTCTGGACAGAACAGCCTTCTGGCCGTAGTCCAGCCCGGAATGAACATCCACGAACTTCAGAACGTTCTGGTGCTCAGGAAGTAACGCGATGAGGCTCTTGCTTATCAGCCTGCTCTTCCCTCTGGCCGCACTAGCCCAGTCGACCATCCTGTGGGGCTGCCTGCCCGGCGGCGTGACACCCGACCTCTGTCTGCTGATGACTCTGGCCTGCGGACTTCGCTGGGGCGCGGCGGCCGGGAGCGCCGCCGGCCTCTGGTCGGGAACCCTGGTGGGCGCCATGGCCTGGGCCTCCCTGCCGGGCGCCCTGCTCTACGGCCTGGTCGGCTGGCTAGCCGGCTGCCACGCCGAGCGGACCGACTCCCGCTGGACCTATCCCCTGGCGGGGCTGCTGCTGGTGGCTTTACTGGCCGGGTTGGAGGGGGTGCTGGCAGGTTGGAGTGGAGGGTCGGGACCCTCGCTCCGCTGGCTACTGCCCACTCTGGGCTGGCACGGCCTGGCCTGCCTGGGCCTGGCTGGAGTGAAAAAGCGCTGACCTTTCCGTGGCTAACCCGATGAAAGGTCGTTTACGTCAGGTCGGGCTTGGTGGGCTACTCCTGCTCACCATGCTGGGAGCTCGCCTGTATGACCTGCAGGTGCGGCAGGGAGCCGATATGGCTCATCGCGCGCAGGACAACTCGGTGGTGCTAGAGGCGGTGCCCGCCCCACGCGGCCGCATCCTCGACCGCAACGGACAGCTGCTGGTCAGCAACGCCCCTCAGTTCGAACTGGCCGTGGTCCCGGCCGAGATGAAGGGGCGGGATAAGACCCTCCCGTTGCTGGCCGCTTTGCTGGGCGAGAAGACCGCCACGGTTACCCAGAAGGTAGAGAAAGCCGCGCCGTTGGTCCCCCTGGTGCTACGCCGCGACCTGAGTCCGAGCGACCTGACCGCCGCCACCACTCTGGCGGAATCTCGCAGCGGCGTCAGCGTCCAGGCGGGGTCGATCCGTCGCTACCATCACCGTCTGGCCAGCCACCTGTTTGGTTACGTGGCCGAAATCACCTCAGAAGAGCTGCGCAGCCGCCGAGGCAAGGGCTACGCTCTGAGCGACCCGATCGGCAAAGTCGGCCTGGAAAAGCAGTATGATGCCGTCTTACGCGGGACCAAAGGGGTGCGCCAGGTCAATATCGACGTGCTGGGACGCACTATCTCGACGGCGGAAGTGCGCCCTCCCACTCCGGGCCCCGACCTCTACCTGAACCTCGACCTGGGTCTTCAGGCGGTGGCCGAAAAGGCGCTCGACGCCACCCTCAAGGAGCTGAGGGCGCAGAACGGTGAGCGTTCCGGCGGGACCGTCGTGGTCATGGACGTGCGCCACGGCGATGTGCTGGCTCTGGCCAGTCTGCCCCAGTACGACCCTCGCCCCTTCTCTCGCGGTATCAAAAGTTCGGAATACCAGGCGCTGCTCGATGACGACGGCTTCCCTCTGGTCAACCGCATGATCCACTCGGCCAACTCGCCCGGGTCGACCTTCAAGATGGTCACCGCCAGCGCGGCGCTGCAGGGCGGCTACTGTACTCCGGGCAGCGTCTTCTACTGCGGCGGAAACTTTATGGGCGCCAACTGCTTCGTCACCTCGGGGCACGGAACCATCGGATTCGAGGAAACCATGGCCCACTCGTGTGACGTGGTGTTCTATCAACTGGGCTACCGCATGGGAATCGACCGACTGCGCCAGTACTGCGCCGCCTTTGGCCTGGGCGCCCCTACCGGAGTCGACCTGCCCGCCGAATCCGAAGGGCTCCTTCCCTCTCCCGCCTGGAAAGAGCGAGAATGGGAAGACCGCTGGTACGACGGCGATACGGTGAACATGTCGATCGGTCAAGGGTTCTTGCTGGTGACCCCGCTGCAGATGGCGGTGGTCACTGCTGCCGTGGCCAACGGCGGTACGGTAGTCCAGCCGCGCCTGGCTCGCAAATTCCTGAGCCGTACGGGCTCGGTGCGCAAGCCCGAAGCCGGCAAAACCCGTCCCGTGCCCGTGAAACCGGAGTTCCTGGCGGCCGTTCGTCGCGGTATGCGGGGCGCGGTCACCCACGGAACCGGCGTCGCCGCGGACAGCCCCTATGTGCACGTGGCAGGCAAGACCGGCACGGTCGAAAACAGTCCCAGCGTGCATAACCGCCACGGCCGTAACCACGTCTGGTTCGTCAGCTTTGCCCCCTACGAGAACCCCGAGGTGGCTTGCGTGGTGTTCCTGGAGAAATCGCACGGCTACGGCGGAGGCCTGGCCGCACCAATCGCCCGCAAAGTCTACGACTACCTGTACGCCCCGAAGCCCAAAGCCCCGCCGAAACCGGCGAGCAAGCCGCCAGCCCAAGCCTCGCCGAAGTCGAAGGTCAGCCCTCCGATAACTCCGGGAACGGAAGCGATGCCTGGGAGCAACGTCCGGCCCGAATTCGTGGGTCCCGGTCGGGTCTCGCCGTCCAACCAGGACGAGAAAGGTCCGGTCGCGTGATCTCGCGTCTGCGCGCCATCGACTGGAGCCTGTATGTCCCGCTCCTCGGGCTCCTGCTGGTGCTGTGGATGGCGCTGGATTCGGCCACTCGGTTCGGGCAGGCGGGCGAAGCCACCAAACAGGCGATCCACATGCTGGTGGGCGGGGTCGTCATGCTGGCCTTCACCCTGTTGGACTACCGCCACTGGAGGAAACTGGCCTGGCCGCTCTACCTGATCACCATGCTCAGCCTGGCGGCCGTGCTGGTCGTAGGAACTTCGGTCAACGGAGCTCAGCGCTGGGTCTCGCTGGGCGGGCTGGGAACGTTCCAGCCGTCCGAGTTGGCCAAGTTTTCGACCATCGTGGTGTTGGCGGCGCTGTTTGCCGAAAAGCTGACCTGGCGACGAGTACTGCTGGCCACAGTGGTGGTCGGCGGGCCGTTCTTACTGATCCTGATCCAGCCCGACCTGGGAACCTCGCTGGTGATTACCGTGCTGGGCGCGGTGATGGCCTATGTGGCCGGGCTCAACGGCACACTGCTGTTCGCGGTGGGAGGACTGGGACTAGCCGCGCTTCCGCTGGTCCTGAAAGAGTACCAGCGCGACCGTCTGATGGTGTTCGTCAATCCTGACATCGACCCCGCCGGAATGGGTTATCAACTGGTCCAGTCGCAGACGGCGATCGGCTCCGGCGGCTTCTGGGGCAAAGGGCTGCATCTCGGGCACATGACGCAGCACGGTTTCGTCCCCGAGAACTGGACCGACTTCATCTTCACGGTGGTCGGCGAAGAGTTAGGCTTCCTGGGCGGCGTGGGACTGCTGCTGTGCTACGCGCTGCTGTTTCTGCTTATCGTGAGGGCGGCCTATCACGCCCCCGACCGCCAGGGTAGCCTGCTGGCCATCGGCTTTGGCACCCTTCTGATCTTCCACGTCTTCGTGAACATCGCGATGACAATCGGACTGGCCCCCGTGGTCGGGATCCCGCTGCCCTTCGGAAGCTACGGCGGCACCGCCATCATCGTCAACATGGCGGGGCTCGGCATCGTGGGCAGCGTTCGACTGCAGAGCCGACTGGCCGTGGAAAGCCCACTTTCCGACTCCGTGAACCCGCTCTGCGAAGAGCGACAGTCCTCCGTCCGCGGCCTGGCCGGATAGCGCCTCGATTCGCCCAGCGACGGGGCGGACGGGGAGTTCGACATTCTGCCTTCTCACAGAAGGAAACTTCAGCCTATCTTTAGCCAGCCCTAACATTTCTCGGGAATCTCTGTCCTCGAGGCGAGTTATAATCTTTGCAGACAAGATTGGAAAGGAGCCACCATAATATGAAACTCAAGACTCGCCTCACCGCCCTTTTTCTGGGACTATTGCTGGCCGTGCCGGCCACCGCTCAGGTAGGGAACAGCTTCGACCTGGGAGACATCATCGGGATCGGGAACAACGGTGGCTATAACCGTGGCGGCATCGATACCGGAGCCGTCCTGGGGATCGCCAACATCCTCTACCAGGTGACCCAGCGAAACCGTAACGACGGCTACTACCCCAACAACGGGGGCTACTATCCGAACAACGGCGGTTATTACCCCGGCAACGGCGGCTACTACCCGAACAACGGCGGTTACTACCCTGGCAATGGGGGCTACTACCCGAACAACGGCGGTTATTACCCGAACAACGGAGGCTACTACCCCGGTAACGGTGGATATTACCCCGGCAACAACGGACGCTGGTAAGCTAGCCCTCGCGTAGGAAGAGATTGTCCCGGTGAACGGCCACCCTCGAGGTGGCCGTTTCCGTTCCTCGAGCAGCCAGCAGTCCCCGGAGCTCCGTAGAGGGAAGATTGGTCAACCCTCGTCCCAGTTCGACCCCGTCGGCGGTGTGAATAGAGACGATATCGCCGGTGCGAAACTCTCCCTCGAGGTCGGTCAGTCCAACGGTCAGCAGGCTCGACCCTTTGACCGTCAAGGCTCGATGAGCCCCTTCGTCGATGACCAGGCGCCCGCCGACCATGGTCGACGAGGCGAGCCAGCGCTTCTTTCCTCTCAGCGGGTCTTTGGCCGGCCAGAACAGGGTCCCCACCGATTTGCCGTCGAGAATATCCAGCAGCACGCCCGGTTGGCCAGAGCTGGCGATCACCATAGCAGCGCCATAACGGGCGGCTTCCCGGGCCGCGTGCAGTTTGCTGGCCATACCGCCGGTTCCCCCAGCGCTCAGCTCCGGAGCAACCATGCCGAAGAGATGGTCGTCCACCTCTTCCACCTCGGGGATGACCACGGGCTGGGCCCCTCTCAGGTCCAGCAAGCCGTCGGCCCGGGTCAGGTTCACCACCAGGTCGGCTTCGATCAGCGAGCCCACCAGAGCGGCCAGAATGTCGTTGTCGCCAAAGCGGATTTCGTCGGTAGCGACCGAGTCGTTCTCGTTGACCACCGGCAGCACTCCGGCCGCGAGCAGGGTGGTCAAGGTGTTGCGAGCGTTCAGGTAGCGCTCGCGGCGGGACAGTTCCTGACGGGTCAGCAGCACCTGGGCCACGCCCACGCCCAGCAGTTCGAAAACGCCTCGCCACATGTTCATCAGTTCGACCTGGCCCAGAGCGGCCAGCGCCTGCTTGGCCGACAGTTCGCGGCTGTCGATACGCGCGCCCCAGGCGGTCCGACGGCCCATGCCCACGGCGCCGGACGAGACGACCACGACCTTGATACCACGCTCGCGAAGTTCGGCGATGTCTTTGGCCAGGGGCAGAACGACCTCGCCCCTCACCCGGCCTCCTTCAGCCAGGCACGACGAGGTGCCCAGCTTGACGATGATCCTTTGAGCGCCGCGAAGGGCCTGGCGATGACTGTGCTCTGACATGGTGGGAGAGTTTGTCTCGGTGATCAGGTTTCTCCTTGGCGGCCAAGAGAATGAGAGCCCCGAAGCGAAGGGCGGCCCTATGTTCGAGTTCTTTCGCTTGCTGGGCGTGGCCGCCGAAAACTACCGCTTTCTGCGCGCGCTGAAAAAGGAAGAGAGAGAACAGCTGGGCGACCGGTCGTGGTACCGCGCCCTGGACCGGGAACTTCGGCGCAGCTACCGCTGGTCCGACCCGTTCCGCTTGTCGAAAGCCGCCAAGCGCCAGCTGCGCCAACGCCTGCCGATCGAAGATCTGGTCTATGGCGAAACCCCCATCCTGACGGCCTGGCACATCATGCACAAACTGGGGATCGACCAGGCCGACCATGTGGTCGAGCTTGGGGGTGGGAGAGGCCTGTTTTCGCTGGTTGCCGTGTCGGCCTTCGGCTGCGAGGCGACCATGCTCGAAGTGGTGCCCGCCTTCGTGAAAAAGACCCGTCAGCTCGCCTCCCGCCTGGGACTCGATCGGCTGCGGGTCAAACAGGCCGACATCCTGAGCGCTACCCTGCCCGAGGGCACGCTGTACTTTATTACCGCCACGACCTTTTCCGAGGCGTCGTGGCTGGCCCTGGAGCAGCAGATGATCTCGGCTCCGGGCGGCTCGAAGGCCGTCAGCCTCTCAGCCCCTCTTAGCGGGGCCTACTGGAAGGTCGAAGAGTCGGCCAAACTGCCGTTCTCCTGGGGAGAAAACACCGTTTACTTCCAGACCCGACTCGCCTCGGGAGGCTAAGGCCGCTCGTCCTTGACGGAACGGCCTTCGGCTTAGAGTCCGAGTTTGTACTCCATCCGCTGGCGCTGGCGCCAGGGCAGATTGTCCAGATTCTGGACCGTCTTACGGTAGTCGCCGCCGGCGCGATAGTCCAGCCGCTGACGGTCTTTCCAGGAGCCGTTGTTGTAAGCGTTCATCGCCTGACGATCGGCCCACGACATCTCGGGTTCGGCGGCGGGGGCGGCCTTCGGGGGATCGATGGGAGTAGGAACGTACTTCGGCTTCGTGTCGAGTTCGGGAAGGTAGAACTCGCCCTGGTCGGAGCGGCTGACCTGGCCGAGCAGTTCGCCTTTACCGGTAGCCCAGTCGATGGTCACCGTGCGTAGGCCGACGAAGCCGTTGTCGAGACGGCACTGCAGGACGTCCTTGCCGTTCTCCCTGGTCATCGAAAGGTCCATTTGGTCGCGGCGCTGGGAGGGGCCGTTCACCCCGGCGGCGTCGCTGCCGTCGTCATAAGAGTAGGAATCGACTCGTACCGTCTTCATCGCCTCCAGCGCGACCCCCCCATACTTGCCCGCTTCTCCCGGGGTAAAAGCCAGACTGGCGTCAAGATTCAGGTCGTTGTTGGCGCGCTCTAGCTTGACCTGGCCGACTTCGGGAGCGTGGTCGGTGCCGTGAGCCTGCGAGTCCCAGACCTCCCGGGCGGCCTCGTAGTCGCGCACCCGCGAGCGATGGAACAGCCCTTCGAAGAATCCGGGGCGTACGGGCGCCGTCTCGGGAGCCAGGTTGTCCAGGCGAGCCATCTGTTCGGCCTGCAGCGAGACGGTGTCGAAGATGTCTTGCGCTTCTTCCAGCAGGCGGGTCTTGCCCTGCGACTTCTCGTCGAGGACGAACTTGCCGCCCGTTCCGATGGTAAATCCGATGCGTCCGCCAAACTGTGTGTCGATCATTTTCGAGTGGTCCTTTGCTGCCGAAGTCTACAACCCCAACTTAGGACCTCTCCGTCACCGCAGCGTCAAAGTGCGGTCAAAACGGCCTCGCCGTGGCCGACGGGGTTTTGGTGCAGCCGCAGGTTTCAAGCCGTTCCCGCACTGACCGTGACCTGACCGTCTTCGATACGAAAGATGCGGTCGGCCTGTTCGGCCAGACGGTCGTCGTGAGTGACCATCATGAAGGTCACTCCTTGCTCGGCCGTCATCTCTCGCATCATCGCGAACACCTCTTTCGATGAGACCGAGTCCAGATTCCCGGTCGGCTCGTCGGCCAGGACCAGGGCCGGCCCGTTGGCAAGGGCCCGAATGATCGCCACCCGCTGCTGCTGACCGCCCGAGATCTGGTTGGCTCGTTTGTGCAGCACCTTGCTCAACCCCACCCGCCCCATCAGCGCGATCACTCGCTCTCTCTCGGCGGCGCTGGCTCGACCCCGCCGGATCACGATCGGCATCAGCGCGTTTTCCAAACAGCTGAACTCGTTGAGCAGATGATGGAACTGGAAGACAAATCCGATCTTCTCGTTGCGCAGGTGAGCCAACCCTTTCGAGTCGAGCGTCGAGATATCGACCCCGTCGATCTGCACCAGGCCGCTGGTGGGTTGGTCCAGGGCGCCCAGGATGTTCAGCAAGGTCGACTTCCCCGAACCGCTCTGCCCCACGATAGCCACGAACTCTCCGCTCGACACTACGAAGTCGATCCCCTTGAGCACCGACACCTCGAGCGGCGTTCCCAGCAGATACCCTTTGCGCAAGTCCCGGGCGATCACCAGATCAGCCTTCACTGATCACGTCCACCGGGTTGGTCTTCGCCGCCCGCCAGGCCGGCAGAATCGAAGCCAGCAAGGTGGCTAGGACCGCCGCGAGCATCGCTCCGACAAAGACCGAAGGCTCGATGATGGCGGGAAAAAGCTGGTCGGATTTACCAAAGCGAGCAACCTGCTTGAAAGTCGTCAGAAAGCTCAGCAGCCCATATCCGGCCAGCGCTCCCATCACCGCTCCGATCAGCGACACGAACAGCCCCTGAAGCGCGAACACCCGCAAAATCTGGGCGTCCGTGGCTCCCATGCTTTTCAAGATCCCGATCTGGCGAGAGCGCTGAAAAACACTGACGATCAGCACCGAGGAGATACCGAAAGCCGAAGCGGCCAAAGAAAAAGCGCTGATCATCAGGCGGGTCCCGTTCTGAGCCGCGAAAGCGTTCACGAACTGCGCCTGCTCGACCATCCAGCTTTCCGTCTTGTAGCCTAGCGAGTCGCTGATCAAGCCCGCCACCCGATTAGCCTGCCAGGGGTCGTCGAGCTTGACCGAGATCGCGTTGGCGTCCCGCCCTGTAGCGTACAGGCGCTGAGCCGCCCGCAGCGTCACGAAGACCGTGCTCCCGTCCACCTGATTTTGGCCAGTGTCGAAGATCCCGGCGACTCGAAACGTCGCCTGCACCCGCTCGGAGGAAAGCAAAGTGACGGAATCGCCCAACTTCACCCCGGTATCCTCGGCCAACTTGAAGCCGATCACGATATCGTTGGGACCGATGGTCATCCAGCGTCCGGCCACCATATCGTCTTGCAGGTTCGAGATCGCTTCCTGTTTGACCGGGTCCGCCCCGCGCACCGTCACGCCGAACTGGCGCACGCCCCGGAACAGAAACGCCTGCCCTCCGACCGAAGACGCCGTCGCCTTGACCGAAGGGTAGCCGGCGAGGATCCGCTCCAGCGCTTCCGGTCGCTTCAGGTCGGTCCGCTGCTGCAACTGCTTTTCTACCTGTACCGCCACGGGGGCGCCGGGGCGAGACGGCATAGGGAGCGGGTCGGGGTCGGGCACCTTCACGGTGACGTGCGCGATGGCGCCGATCAGGTCGCGAATGAAGCGCGCCTGCACTCCGTTGAGCAAGCAGTTGATAAAGATGATTAAGCAGACCGCCGCCGCCACGGCGGCTACCGTCAGGCCGGTCTGCCCACGCGATGTCAGCACGTAGCGCCAGGCCAGCATCATCTCGAATCTCAAGGAGCGTCCTTGGGGCGGACCGCCTCCCCTTCGACCAGGCCCTGGGGGTAAAGGGCGATCTGCTCCCTCTCTTCGAGCCCAGAGCGCACCAGATAACCTTGTTCCGTCGGAGAGGACACCTCGACCGAGCGAGGATGAGCCACTCCGTTCTCGATCACCACGACCTGGGCAGTATCGCCCTTCAGGACGACCGAGGTCAGGGGGATCACCAGACGCTGCGCCTGCTTGGCCAGAATCAGATTGACGTCGACGGTCTGCCCGGGGATCAGCCACTGGGGCGCCTGGTCCGGCGTCAAGCGAGCCTCGAGAGTCCCTCGTACGGCATCCACCTCGGGCGAAAGTTCTCGCACCGTAGCGCTGAAGACCCCTTCGAAACCGTTAGCCCGAATCTCTGCCTTCTGACCGACCGCCAGGCGGGCTCGGTCTGACTCGTCCACATCGATGCGAACCTCCAGGGTAGGGCGGCTCGAGAAGGTCAGGGCGGGCTGAGCCGGTCCGGCCGCGTCGCCGACCCTCAACAGGCGTCGCCCCACCACACCGTCGTAAGGAGCCAGCAGAACCGTCTGCTCCAAAGCCCGCTGAGCCAGCAGCGCTGCCGCCCGCGACTCGTCGACCTGGCTTTGCGCGAGCAGCACGTCTTCGGCCCTGGGCTGCTCGAGAATCTTTTCCAGGCGCGCGTCGCCGGCCTGATTGGCCGTCCGCAGCACCCCTTCAGCCGCTTCGACCTGCTGCCGAAACGCCTCGACTTGCTCGGGTCGGGTCCCGTTTTGCAGTCGGTCCAGCCGCGCCTTCGCCGCTTCGCGGGCCTCGCCGGCCCGACGCGATAGGGTCTCGGCCTGCTCATACGCTTGCTGGCTGACGGCGCCGTCGGCCACCAGCACCTTCTGGCGCTGGGCCTCTCGCGAGCGCTGCTCGGCCTCGCTGGCCGCTTCGTCCAGGGCGGCCCGGGCTTCCGTGATATCTTCGGCTCGCGGCCCTCGCTGCGCTTCGAGCCAGCGCTGTCGAGCGGCTTCCAGATTGGCCTGGGCGGCCTGCTGATCGCCGCGAATCTGCCCGCGGACTTCTTCGATTTCGGAGGGGAGGGGTTTACGGCTGGCCACCGCCAGGCGCGCTTCCGCTACCCGCACAGCTTCCAACGACTGCTTCAGCCCCGCCCGGAGACGAGCGGTGTCGATCTCGGCCAGCGGTTGGCCTTTCTTGACCCGCTGCCCCTCCTGAACCAGATAGCGACGCAGGGTACCGCCGACTTCGGGAGCGAGTTGACTCTCTTCGACTCCCCGAACCCGGCCGGACAAGGCGATCACTTCCGCCAGGTCGCGAGCTGCCGGATGGACGACCTCGACAGAGGGAGCACGACCTCGGACGACCAGGGCTCCGCCGACCAGCACAACGGCAAGCAGCAGCCAGGGCAGCAGGCGTTTAGCCAGGCGGCTCACCTGGAGAGGCTATTGCAGATCCCCGCGCAACTGGACCAGAACCTCGCGCCAGTTGGGCGGGACTCCCTGCTCTTTGGCCGCCACCGCGCCGTCGTAGGTGAAGGCGGCTCCGCGCAGGGTACAGGTAAAGGTCTCGCCGCTGATCGGGTTGGGCACCTCGGTCTCGGCAAAGTTATTACGCACCTTGCCCAGGGCAACATCAGCGCCCTCGCGAGGCGTCTCGGGAAGAATGTAGAGCACGCCGCTGCCACAGCGGATGCCTCTGTCGACCGAACGCATCTGCTGGGCACAGGTCAAGGCCAGGCGGCGCAAGGCCGGGTAGGTCATATCCTGGCCTACCCCATCGGGCAGAACCGGCTCGACCAGCAGAAAGCTCAGCGGCCACCCGTAGCGCCGTCCGCGAGAAAGTTCATAGACGATCTGACTTTCGAGTTCCGACTCGTGGGTCAGATTAGTGAGTTTGTCCTGGGGAAGAGGCACCGAGTATTATCCTTCCTGGTCTGACGCCGGAGACGTCACTTTCAGCTCCTGGCTTAGACGGTCCAGGAGTTTTTCGCGATCCTTGGTCTGGCTGGGGAACACCAGCGAAGCCGAACGAAAACGGCCACGGTACAGCTCTCCCGTCGAAGCTTCGACGAACTCGAGTTCGGCAAAACGTTCGGCCAGTTTGTTGGTGGCCACCTCGACCCCCTCGACCGAAGTCTCGGGAAGGAGAAAGAACAGTTTGTCCTTGATACGCACGCCCACGTCGACGATGCGTAGCACCTCTTTGGCCAGAACGCCGAGCTTTTTCATCACGGGGTAGTTCAGGTCCCGTTTCAGGTCGGCAGGGATGTCCGGCTCGATCATCAGCAAGCCCAGGTCGCGACCAAATCGTTCGGCTCGATTCAGCTCGTCATCGAGCCCTTGCTTGAGCCATTCCTCTTTGAGCAGTGTCGTCAGTTGGTCGAATTCCTTAGCCATGTCGCTCCCCGTTGCTTTAGCATGCTTTCACCCAGAAAGCCCCGTTCCCCAGAAGAGAGGCGACTTCTCTTTCGAAGTCGGCATCCGGTCTGACGGAGAACGTCGGAGCGAGGTTCATCACCGTCACCCCTTTGGGACTGCAAAGGTGCAGGAAGACGGACTCGTCGCCTCTGTGCTTGAGGATCACACTCCGCAACAGGGGTAACGTGTCGCTCTGGAACAGTTGGACGCGGATATGGACGCCGGGCTGCTCCTTGCGGCCCCCAGCTCCCCCCGACCCTTCCCCAGCGTTTAACTGGTCCAAGCTGACGAATTCCTCGCCTTGAACCTTCACTTCCTCGGCGGGCATTTCCTCTTCTTCGTCGTCTCCCCCGCCGCGTCGCTCGCGCACTTCGGCTCGGCCGCTGACCAGTACCAGGGCGCCCGCCTGCAGCAGCGCCGAGGCCTTCTCGTAGTGAGCGGGGCGCACCGTGACCTCCATGGCGCCGGTGAAGTCCTCGAGCTCGATAAAGGCCATCGGGGTGTTGAAGCGAGTCATGATTTTGCGCACCGAGTTGATCATACCGGCGATCTTGACCTGTTTGCCCGACTCGGACGGCATCCCCTTGAGTTTACCGATAGCGTGGGTGACGTTCTTACGCATCACGTCCTTGACTTCGCTCAACGGCGAGTCGCTAAGATAGATTCCCAGCATCTCCCGCTCCAGGTCCAGCAGTTCTCGCTTGGGAAACTCCGGAGCGCGGCGAGGGCGAAGATCGTCAAACGAGGTGTTGGCCGGGGTGTGCTCGTCGAATAGGGAGAACTGACCTGTTTGGACCTCTTTCTGAGCCCGCTGTGCGTGCTCGTGAGCCAGTTCGACGTTGGCCAACAGGGTGGCGCGGGTCTCTTTGAAGCAGTCCATACCGCCAGCCTTGACCAAGCCCTCGAGGACTCGCTTATTGACCATGCGCAGGTCGACTCGGTTGCAGAGGTCGACCAGGTCTTTGAACGGCCCACCCTCTTCGCGGGCGGCGATGATATTCTCCACCGCGTTCGCGCCCACGTTACGCACAGCGGCCAGACCCCAGCGGATGCCGGCCGGCACCACGTTGAAATCCAGAGCCGATTCGTTGACGTCAGGGGGTAGCACGGAAATACCCGAGTTGGTGCACTCTTTGATGAAGAACGAGACCTTCTCGAGGTTCGAGATCACCGAGGTCAGCAGCGCCGACATGTATTCGGCACGGAAGTTCGCCTTCAGGTAAGCCGTGTGGTACGACACGATGGCGTAGGCGGCCGAGTGCGACTTGTTGAATCCGTAAGCTGCGAACTTCTCCATGGTGTCGAAGACTTCGCCCGCGATCTTCTTGTCCACGCCTTTCGCGTCGGCGCCCGAAGAGAAGATCTCGCGATGTTTGACCATCTCTTCCATCTTCTTCTTACCCATGGCTTTGCGCAGACCGTCGGCCATCGCCATGGTGTAGCCGCCCATCACGGCGGCGGTGAGCATCACCTGCTCCTGATACAGGAAGAAACCGTAGGTCTCGGCCAGGATCTCCTCGAGCAAGGGGTGAGGGTACTCGACCGGCCCACCTTTCCCGTGCCTTCGCCGGATGTAGTCGTCGACCACGCCGCCCTGCAGCGGACCCGGACGATAGAGCGCAAGAAAAGCTACGATGTCAGAGAACTTGTCCGGCTGCAGCAGCTTGAGATAACGCTTCATCCCGTCGGACTCGAGCTGGAAGACGCCGTTGGTGTCGGCGTCGCACAGCAGCTGGTAAGTCTTCTCGTCTTCGAAGCCCAGGTTGTCCAGGTCGGGGCGGAAGCCTTTGGTCTTCTCGATCATGCGCAAGCAGTTCTCGATCACCGTCAGGTTGCGCAGCCCCAGGAAGTCCATCTTGACCAGGCCGGCGTAGGCGCTGTCGTTCATGTCGAACTGCGACACCGGCTCGCCGCTCATCGCGATCAGCGGTACGATCTCTTTGATCGGCATGGAAGCCATCACCACGCCGGCTGCGTGAACACCGGCGTTACGGGCCATCCCCTCGACCTTCAGCGCCAGATCGACCAACTGCGCGGTCTCGGCGTCCTCTTCCACCATTTTGGCGAATTCGGGGGAGGCCAGTGCGTCCTTGAGCTTCACGCCCGGCCCTTCGGGCACGGTCTTGGCGATCTTGTCCACCTTGGCCAGGGGGATGTCCATCACGCGACCCACGTCGCGAATCGCCGCGCGCGCCTTGAGGCGACCAAAGGTGACGATCTGGGCCACCTTCTCCTCACCGTACTTGCGCCGGCAGTAGTTGATCACCTCACCACGACGCTCGACGCAGAAGTCGGTGTCCACGTCGGGAAGCTCCGTGCGCTCGGGGTTCAGGAACCGTTCAAAAAGCAGCGAGTGCTTCAACGGGTCCAGCTTGGTGATACCGGTCAGATAGGCGACCAGCGAACCGGCCGCCGAACCGCGTCCGGGGCCGACCGGAATCCCGTTCTCACGAGCGTAGCCGATGAAGTCGGCCACGATCAGGAAGTAAGGAGCAAAACCCTTACCGTTGATCACCTCGAGTTCAACCTCGAGGCGGTCCATATACTCCTGCCCGGGATTCTCGACCCCGTACAGGCGCAGAAACCCTTCGGCACACAGCTTGCGCAAGTAGCTTTCCGGAGTAAACCCTTCGGGTACCGGGAAGTCGGGCAGGTAGATCGACTCGAGGTCCATCTCGAGATTGATCCGGTCGGCCACTTCCAGCGTGTTGGTCAGCGCCTCTTCCATCCCCGAGAAAGCCCGGGCCATCTCGTCGCCCGACTTCAGGTAGAACTCGGGCGCGAAGAACTTCATGCGGTTGGTGTCGTTGAGCAGCTTTCCGGTCTGGATACAGACCAGGGCGTCCTGCACGCAGGCATCCGCTTTGGTGCCGTAGTGAGTGTCGTTGGTCGCCACCAGCGGCAGGTTCATCATTCGAGCCAGCTTGATCAGCTCGACGTTGGTTTTCTTCTGCTCTGGAATCCCGTGGTCCATGAGCTCGACATAAAAGTTATCCTTATAGATGTCTTTGAGTTCGCCCAGGCGCTTCTTGGCCAGGTTGAAGTCGTCGAGCAGCAGAGCGTCGTTGACTTCGCCGCGCAAACAGCCCGAAAGCGCCACGATCCCCTGGGAGTGTTTGGCCAGCATCTCACGGTCGACGCGCGGCTTATAGTAATAGCCCCGCGTGTGAGCGTCGCTGACCATCTGGATCAGGTTCTTGTAGCCCACCCGGTCCTGAGCCAGCAGGGTGAAGTGGTAGGGTCGGTTGTCCTTGCCCGCCTCCTTGTCGTCCATGCCGCGCTGGGCTATGTACAGTTCGCAGCCGATCAGCGGCTTGACGCCCTGCTTCTTACACTCTTTGTAGAACTGGATCGCGCCGGACATGACGCCGTGGTCGGTCATGGCGATGGCTGGCTGGCCTAACTCTTTGGCCCGGGCCACCAGGTCTGGGATCTTGTTACAGCCGTCGAGCAGGCTGTATTCGGTGTGACAATGCAGGTGTACGAAAGGGGTCGAGCTCACAGGGTCTCATGTACCGCGCGGACCCGACCCCTCCTTTCGAACAGCTTTCGAAATATACTCGGGCATGAAAAAAGGCCCACCCCCGAAAGGATGGGCCCTATTCCCGGGACGCTTAGCGAGTGACCTCGACCGTGGCGTCAGTGCGAGAGGCTGGACCCAGAGGTTCTAGGACGTCGCTCTCCGCATCGATGACCCGGAAGAAGTAGTCGTTGCCGCTGCTTCGCTCGAGGGAAGCTCGCTTGAAGAAGAAGCTCGTCCCTCCGACGGTTCGGTTGATGGTTCCCCAGACGTCGTGAACGAAGTCGGTGTACTCTTCGAAAACCGCGTAGTCAAGGGAGCGATCGACCGCACCCTGACCGTCGCCGTAATCGACCACGGTACGGAAGGACAGCCAGGTTCCCACTCGAGCGAAGAACCTGTTGTCCAGCCCCTGCCCGCCCGGCTCGATTGCGAACCGGTCCGGGGTCAAGACCTGCACGTCTTCGATGACAGCGGTCAACGAGTCGTAGGTGAACTCGACCTCGTCATAACTCCCGACGACAGAAGAAGCGATGGTCGGCCAGCCAGTGATCGCCCTGTCGGGACCATTGATCCCGCTAGTATCGACGTCGAGCGCGTCGTAGTCGCTGATCCGGAAGCCTACCAGGCTTCCGAAGTCGGCTCGGACGTCCAGTTCGCGGTCATACTTATCCGAACCGTCCGGCGTCAGCAGGCGATGATCGTCGGGGTAGTTCAGGAAAGCCACCCGCAAGGCGGTTGGCGTGCCGTCGACCACGAGCAGATTCCCCGTGGGGTCGGTCAGGTCTCCCTGGATCTCGTCGAGCAGATTGACACTGAAAGGGCTGGTGTCGCCTGCGCCCGCGAGTTCTGCGTCGATAGCGCCGTTGACAACCCCCCCACTGTTCTCTGCCAGATCCGGGTTCGTCACCATGAACTCGTACTCTTCGCCGTCTCGCAGAGGCCGGCTAGAGCCGTCTTCCCAATGTCCGATAACTTCGAAGATGGCATAACGGCCAGCCGGGATCTGGTAGTTTCCAGCACCATCACCGGGCAGACCGCCAATGAGGATGTCGACGCTGGTCAACTGCACCTCGCGCACGGTGAGCGTGGCCAGGGAAGGGGTCGCGCCGCCAGTGGTCATTCCGAAGGCGATCGGGACCGCCTGGTAAGGGAGAGGGCTCGTGATCTCGAGAGCACGAAGTTCGCCATCAACCACAGCGGCCGACGACTCTCCCGAAACGACGTCGAAGTCCGGGCTGAACTGGATGTTCGTCAGCGTCTGTCCGGTCGAGAGTTCGGCCGTAGCCTGGATCGGAACGCCCTGACTGATGTAGAGGTCGAAGGTGTCTTCGCTGACGGAGACCGAGTCGATGGTTCCGGCCACCGTGGTGATGACTGAAGTCGCCGTGATCGAGGGATCCACGTTGGCGGTGACGGTCACGGTCGACGTTCCGACAGCGCCGGTCGTCACACGGTTTCCGGCGACCAGAGCGACGGAGGGGGTCGACGAGGTCACGAAATAGTCACCCGGGTCCACGGCGATCGGATCGCCGTTGTTGTCCGTTCCGGTCACCTGCAGGTCGTAGCGGAAACCGCCGCTGGGAAGGGTCACGGTCGCGGGGGTCACGACGATCTCGGCCAGCACGTTCGTGGCCACGGTGACCGCGACCACGTCGCTGAACTCGTTGCCGTCGCCGTCGGTGTAGGTTCCGGTCAGAACCGCGCTGTCGCCCGGCTGAGCCGAAGCGGCAATACTGATGGTGCCGCTGGGGTTGACCACGACGTCGGGATTGTTCGAAACGAAGTCGACATCGCCGATCACGTTACTGGCGCTGCCGCTGGTTGGAGTGAAGGTGGCCACCAGAGGGGCTGTGGTCGTATCGCCGGGCGCCTCGGTCACAGCCGCCGGGGTAATCTCGAAGGTGCCGTTGGCCGACGAGGTCACGCTGACGGGAACTTCTACGGTCAAGGTGGTCCCGTTGGCGGTGAAGCTAACCGTCACGTCGGCCGTCCCCACGTTGGTTCCGGTGATCACGCCCGCAGCGCTGACCGTCACGTGGTCACTACCGTCCTCTGTATAGGTCACGCCTTTGCCGGCGCCGCTGACATTGACATCGAAGTCGTTGCTGAAAGCAGCGATCACGGTGAGCGCCTGGGTGCCTCCCTGGGGCAACGAGATCGCTGCCGGAGCCACTGCCAGCCCTTCGAACACGGGTACGGCCGAGGTGAATCCGGTCAGGTCTACCCCAGCGTTCGAAGCTGCGGGTACGCTGACGTTACCCAGCAGCGTCTGCAGCGGCACGCCGTTGGCGGCGATAAAGGTGATCCGCGTCGAGCGAACCGAGGTGGAAACCTCGTTAAGGGTGATGGTCGTTTGGAACGGCGCCGTGCGGGTGTCGACCCGTGTTCCCGTACCGCCTGCCCCGTTGAACAGGTCGAACCGCACCGAGGTCGTCCCGCTGGGGGCGGGAACCGCCTGAGCGGTGGGCGCGATAAAGTTGAAGGTCAACGACCCCGTGCCGGCCGGGGGGTTGTTCGTTCCGGTGAACACAAATTCGTCGTTGGAATTCCCACAGCCGAGGCTAAGAAGGGATAAGAACGATATCAGTAGGATGGACAGCCCACGTCGTGAGCCAAGCCAGTCCTTATAGGCAACTTGGAATGTCATCATAGCTCCTCTCCTTGGTCTGAAAATACTACTAAGACCAAGAAGAGAAAGATTGCTCTCTTCAGGAGGAAATCCTTTGACGTCCAATCTTTCTTTCACCCTCGAGCTCTCGTCAGGCCAGGACCCCTGGCTGTGAGACGAGAAACATCCCCCATGAGTGGACTTCCTCCGGAGAAGTTGCAGAGCTTCCTGCGTGCGGTCCGCCAGGAAGGGCTGTTCGATTCCGAGGGCGTCTTCACGCTCAACCAGCATAAAGCGGCCGGCAAACTCGCCGCCTTCCTCCTTCCGCGAGGCGGCTACTGGGCGCTGAAATCCGTGCAGGCCGCCTGCCTGGAAGGCGCCCGCTCGATGAGCCTGCGCGACCGTGGCAGTGCGGTGGTGCTGGACCTGGAATTCGACCGCTCGCTCGACCACTACGCTTTCATCAACCAGCTGCTCCATCCCAGATTAGAGGCCGGCTGGGCCGCTCAACTTGCGCAGGGCCTCCGCGCCCTGGGCGAAGAGCGCGCCTGGTTGGCCACCCTGGAAAGCGCCGGCCGAACCACCGAGTTTTCCGTCACCTCAGGCCAGCTGGCTTCCGAGACCCACGAAAGGTCCGCCTACAAAGGGCAAGGAGCTCGCTTTCAACTGACCACCGAACGCGCCACTCACGGGCAAGCGGAATCCGAACTGCTGGCCACGCGGGCCCTGACCTCCAGCGTTCCCTTGAGCGTCAACGGCCAGCGCATCGACGACCTGCGCTACGGATCCTCAGGGCGATCGGAAGTGTTGCCGGTGGGGGTGCACTGGGTCACCTCGACACGACGCAACGGCCTGGTCATTCCGCCCGGAGTCCGCGGCGAAGGGGTATGGTCGTACGTACCGCCGTTCACCCCGGAAAGCCGGGTCAACCGCATGCTGGCTGTCAACTATCACTACCTTAGCCTGGTTGGCGGGCACGATCTGCGCGGGGTGCCGACCTCGAGCAGCCTGAACCTGGTCCGTCACGGGGTGGTGCTACAGACCCTCGATCCGGGTCTGCATCATCCCATTTCGGCCGACCTGTTTCTGTTCGCCGACGACGACGAGGTCGACCTGAGCGGGCTCAACGCTCGAATCTCTAGCCGGCTGCGGCAACAAGCCGAAGAAGAGATGACCTCGTTCAGCGCCTCCCTGCGCGACCTGGGCCGACAGCTCGCCCAGGCCCGCTGGCGACCCACCTATCGCAGCCTGCTGGCCTGGGGCGGGGTCGCGGCCGCCTCGCTGGCCATCCTGCCCCCTCTGCTGCCCTTCCTGGGAGCCGGGCTAGGAGTTCAGTTGACCCGCCGGGGAAGGTGGGAGGCCAAGCTGCGGCATCGCGCCGTCGACGCCCTGGAATCGTTCCGCCGCGAACTCCCCATCGTCATCCGACGCGGCTAATCCGACCGCAAAGCCTGGATCGGATCCAGCCGGGAAGCCTTGACCGCCGGATAGTAGCCGAAGAAAATGCCGATGGCCGCCGAGAACCCGAAAGCCACCATCACCGAAGTCGAATCGACCAGCAGGGTCATCCCGCTGAGCTTGCTGCCCACCTCAGCCGCGGCCACGGCCAGGGCGATCCCGATCGAGCCGCCGAGAACGGAAAGCAGCACCGACTCGACCAGGAACTGCTGGCGGATATCCGCCTTGCGCGCCCCCACGGCCATCCGGATGCCGATCTCCTTGATCCGCTCGGTCACCGAAACCAGCATGATATTCATCACTCCCACCCCACCGACCAGCAGCGACACCGAGGCGATCCCCGCCAGCAGCGCGGTGAACACCGAAGCCGACTCGGCCGCCCGCTCGGCGAACTCGGCCTGCGTGCGAACGTTGAAGTCCGCCTCCTCCCCCTCCTTGATCCCGTGCCGCCGCGAAAGAATGGCCGTCACCTCGTCCACCGCCGCCTCCACCGAATCCTCGTCCACCGCCGAAGCCATCACCGTGCGCAGACCGGTCAGCTTGAACAGACGCTTCATCGCCGTCGGATAAGGCACCAGCACGATATCGTCCTGATCGCCGCCGAACTGAGAGTCGCCCTTCACCTCCAGGATACCGATCACGCGCACCGGCACCTGGCCCAGTCTCACGGTCTTTCCCAGGGCTCGTCCATCGGGGAACAGATTGTCCACCACGCTCTGACCCAGCACGGCCACCTTAGCCGCCGTACGCACCTCGGTCTCGCTGAAAAAACGCCCGCGCACCACCTGCCAGTTACGGATAGCGGGAAAGTCGACCCCCACCCCGTTGACGTTGGTCGACCAGTTACGGTTCCCCACCACCGCCTGGGTATTGTTCTGGGTCAGCGGGCTGACCGCCGACAGCAGGCGGGCTTGCTCGGATAGCGCCACCGCGTCTTCGGGCACCAGCGTCTGGCTTCCGAACGCGCCGCTGCGCACCCCGCCGCTATTCGTCGATCCCGCGCTGATCATGATGGTGTTGGTGCCTAACGAGGCGATGCTGGCCTGCACCGACGCCTTGGCTCCGTTCCCCAGCGCCAGCATCGTGATCACCGCCGCCACCCCGATGATCAGACCTAGCATGGTCAGCAGCGTACGCATCCCGTTGCGCGACAGCGAGCGCCAGGCCAGCACCAGCGTATCGGCAAACTTCACGCCGGCAGCCCAACCAGGTCTTCGGACGCCCGACGCCGCCCCATCACCATCTCGTCCTGCAGGATCCGTCCGTCCCGAAAACGGATCAGCCGCTTCGTGTACAGCGCGATGTCCGGCTCGTGGGTCACCATCAGCACCGTGAGTCCGGCGTCGTTGAGGTCCTGCAGGATACGCATCACTTCGAGCGAGGTGCGGGTGTCCAGATTTCCCGTCGGCTCGTCCGCCAATAGGATGGCAGGTCGGGTCACCAGGGCCCGGGCGATAGCTACCCGCTGCTGCTCTCCTCCCGACATCTGGGCCGGATAGTGGTCGAAGCGATGGCCCAGCCCTACCGAGGCCAGCGCCTCTTTGCATAGCTCCCGTCGCTGCTTCACCGCCATGCCTCGATAGACCAGCGGCAGCTCGACGTTTTCTACGGCGGTCGTGCGCGGCAGCAGATGAAAACCTTGAAAGACAAAGCCGATCTTCTGGTTGCGCAGGTCGGCCAGCTGATCTTCGTTCAGCTTGGACACCTCGACCCCATCCACCCAGTAACGCCCCGTCGAGGGGCGGTCCAACAGCCCCAGCTGGTTCATCATGGTCGACTTCCCCGACCCCGACGGCCCCATGATGGCCAGAAACTCGCCCGGGTGGACACTGAAGCTGACCCCTTTCAGCGCCGACACCGCCGCCGACCCCTGGCCGTAGGTGCGCGTCAGCTCGTCGACGAGCAACAGCACTAGAACATCCTGGGCGGTCCCGGAGGCCCGCCCCGATTGCCGCCGCGATTCCCCGAGCTCGAGCTCCGTGCCGCGCCTTTGTCGGCCGACAGAACCGACAGCACGACCTCTTCTCCCACGCCCAGCTCGCCTCCGACCAGTTCGGTATCGACTCCGTCAGATAGCCCCACCTTCACCGGATGAGCGACCAGTTCACCGCCCTGCAGAGTGTAAACGGTCGGTACCCTGGCCTCGGCTCTGGTACCCTTACCGGTCGAGGGTTTCTGGGGGGAGGGGGAAGCCGAGGTGGAGGGGAGAGCGGGCGGGCGGAAACTGAGCGCCTCGTTGGGCACTTTCAGCACGTCGGCTCGCTGCCGCTCGACGATATCCACCGTGGCGGTCATCCCCGGCTTCAGCTCTCCCTTCGGGTTGCTGGTGCGCACGATGACCAGGTAGGTCACCACTCCGCTGGTCGAAACCGGCGCCTGGCGGACCTCCGTGACCTGTCCCTGGAAGCTCTGGTCGGGAAAGGCGTCGACGGTAAAGGTGGCGGCAGCGCCCTGCTTCACTTTCGAGATGTCCGCTTCATCCACCGAAGTCTCGACCTGCATCTGGCTCAGATCCTGGGCCAGGGTAAACAGGTTCGGCGCCTGCAGCTGCGCGGCTACCGTCTGCCCGGCCGTGATCGCCACGTCAAGCACCACGCCGTCGATCGGAGAGGTGATGGTGGTGCGCTCGAGATTGATCTCGGCCGTGCGAAGAGTGGCCTTGGCCTGGGTGACCTGCGCCTGGAAACCGCGGGCCCGAGCCTGGGCCGCCACCACCAGCTCCTGAGCCGCCTGCTGCTTGATCCGAGCCGACTCGACGTCGGTCTGCTTGGCGGCCACGTTGACCTCGGCCGATCGCAGACCCATCCTGGCGGTTTCCAGGTCGGCCACTGCAGAGACCACGTCAGCCTCGGCTCCCGAGTACGCCGTCTGCGAGGTGTCCAGGTCGGCCAGGGCGATCAGCTCGCGGCCCTCCAGGTCCTGATTGCGCTGATAGCCCTTCAGCGCATTGTCCCGAGCGCCCTCGGCCTTGGTCAGACGCCCCTGCGCCGACGAGATAGAAGCCTGGGCCGAAGCCACCCCGACTCGCGCCTGCTCTACCGTCGCCTGAGCCGACACCACGGCGGCCTGGGCGGCCTGCACGTTGGCCCGAGCGTTCGAGATGTCGGCCTGCGCGTTGGCCAGCGACGACTCGGCGTTGCTCACGCTGGCTTGAGCTTGAGTGATCGCGGTCTGGTAGGTCGATGGGTCCAGCTGAGCCAGCAGCTGCCCCTTTTTGACCACCGAGTTGTGCGTCACGTAAACCTGGTTAATGACGCCCGAGACCTGACTCCCCACGTCGATAGAGGTCACCGCCTGCAAGGTCCCGGTGGCGCTGACCTGGGCCGTGATGGTGCCCTTCTCCAGCACCGAGGTACGATAAGAAGGCGCCTTGGGTTGGGCCTCTTGCCTCCACCACATGGCTCCCCCACCGAGCATCGCCAGCACGACGACCAATAGCGAAAGTTGTCTTATCATCTTCAGCGTCACCTCTCCTGATCTCAGCCTAAACTCCGAGATCGGACTCTCCCTGAAGATTATGTAAGCCAAGGCTGGCAGAACTTAACGAAACTGTCCAAAAAGTGTCTAAAGCCACAGGTCCGCCCCAGCCCGGCCCGAAGGTTTCCCGGTGCACCCCCTCAGCAGGAAAAAGCTCTCACGAAGCCTGTTCAGCGCCCTCCTTGTCCTGAGCCTTGGCTTAGCAAGCGCGCAGGCCGCCCCCGCTCCCTGGAAGGTGGCGCAGCCGCCCCTGACCTTTTCGACTCCAACCGGCTTCAGCACGTCGCCCAATAAGGTCACGAGCGCCAGTTTCGAACTGTTCGATCCGTCGCGCAACATGGAACTGCTGGTCTCGCCCGGCAGCGAGGGGAAGATCCCCATTCCGCGCTACCTCAAAGAGTTTCCGGCGATGCTCAAGGCCCGTGGCAACACGGTGGTGTCCAGCACCTCGCTCAAAGTCGACGGCGACCCGGCCGCCTTCTTCGTGATCAAGGGGCTGGTGCCCGAAGCTGTCGAGTCGGTCTACGTCTATGTCACCCCGGCCAAAGCCGGCGCTTACAGCCTGGTGCTGAACTATCCAGCGGCCCAGCGAGATCGCGCGGTCCCTCTCATGAAAGAGCTGCTCAAAGGGCTCAAGCTCCGGCGCTAACGCGCTATTTGTGGCTGTAGCTCGAAGATGACGAGCGCGAGGAGGGGTAGGTCCGGCCTCGGGCGCTGGTCCCGACCACGACGACGCCGCCTCCCCCTCCGTCGCCGTCTTCGGCCAGGGGCACGTCCTGGGATAACCGGACAAAGGTCGACGCCGCCGCCGTTTCCAAGCCGTTCAATCGCTCCGCGAAGGGGACCGTCGATTCCACCGCCAACTGGGCGGCCTTCTCGTCGAGAAAGCGCGGCATGTCGGCCGAGGAAAGCAGAAGCTGGCTACTCTGGGCGGCCAGCGCGCCCTGAAACTCGGCGACGGAGCGCTCGGGATAAGCCCAGGCGGGCGGCATCGGCCGCGACGCCTGCACCATCACCGCCTGCGCCGTGGCCTGCGCGCCGCGTCGGGGCAGCGAGCCTCCGCTGGCGTGAGCCTGCCTCCAACCTAACCAGAGGACCAGCATCACGGCCAACGCCGTATAGACCTTTTGCCCGCTATCCATGGTCCGACTCCAGCCAGCGACGTTTTTCGAACTCGTTCCGGCTCATCATAGCCAGACCTGGGGGCACCGACAGCAGCAGCAGGACCAGGAACAGTGAGCCGATCGGCGAGCCCGGCTGCATCTGATACAGCTTCAGGTCCAGAACGCAGCGCACCGGATCGCCGGCCTTGGGCGCCCCGCCCTTGGACGCCCGCAAGGGCGGCAGGTAGGCCGAGGCCGGTCCAAAAGTCGGCGTCAGCTTCAGCAGCGCTGCCCCTGGCGCAAACGGTCCGAAGTACATCTCGCCCTCGGCGCGGGAGAAGCGGCCCTCCTTGACCAGAGCGGTGGCATCCGAGGAAGTCGGGCCGCCGGGAGAGGCGATCTCGGCCTTCAGCTCCAGATACCCCTCGGGCAGCTTCGAAGCCGAAACCTCCAGCCGCAAGTTGCCCTGGACGGAAGGCAAGGTCTGTTCCGCCACCATTCCCGTTCGGGTCAACGGCACGCCCGCTCCCTCCCACAGAAGGCGCTCCTTAGGCAGCAAGGCTCCGCTGATGAGGAGAAGCAGACTGACCGCCAAAGCGATTCCGGCGATCTTGCTGTACCGTTCCGGGCGATACGGGTTGGGCTGATGCGGCGCCTGGCTCCAGGAATCGCGCAGCGGTCCCAGCGCAGGGTGGATGCTCTGACGCTCCTCGCGAGTGAGGTAGCGTCCGACACTCCAGGTGATGTCGGTGTCGGCCTGAGAGGCCGAAAGCAGGTAGGGAGGCGCCACGTAATCCCAACTGTGGCTCGTATCGCCGCTTCGTAGTCGCCAATAAAACTCTCCCACCACCCGTCCCGTGGTGACCTGGCTGGCTTGGAAATGACGGAAGGTCTGCCCCTGACAACTTAAGCTTTCTCGCGACGGCAATCCTACCGGCTCGCCGCTGCTAGAGAGTGGGACTCCAGCCAGGGGCGAAAAGAGGGTGAAATGTCCGTTGCTCAGCGACAGCCAGCGGTAGCCGTGCCAGCGGTTGTAGAGCAGAAACTCGGTCCAGGGGTACACTACCCCTTCGACCGTGGTCGACGACTCGACGTAGCCGATCAGGCGGAACAGCCCTTCGGGCAAACGGAGTTCGCTACCCAGCGGCAGCAGCGAACGCTCGGCCAGTTCCCGAGCCCGCTCGACCATGTCGCCCAACGCCACCACCTGAGGCTGACTGCTGTCCATCCGGCTGCCACAGTACTGGCAGGCGTAGGTCCGGCTCTGCGCTCCGGTCATCAGTTCGAAAGGAGCGCCGCAGCCGGTGCAGTTCACCGAACGCACCTGCTCGGACGGAACGGCGATTCCGGGCGACTCCTCTACCCTGAGCCCCTGGAAGGAAAGGTCAGAAAACGTCAGCCACTGCCCGGCGTAGAGTGAAGGCGGGTCGGACAGATAGTCCACCGTCACCCCGCTCCCGTCGCCAGCGCGAAAGTCGACCGAAGCGTAGGCCTGACCGGCCGGCGGAGTGAACGGAAGCTCTCCCTCGTAGCTACCAACCTGAATCGACTTGGTATCGAGGGCGACGTAAAGGCGACCGCCGATCCTCTCGACCTCGCCCAGCCTGGGGGGCGAGAGCAGCCTGGCGTTCCCTTCCCAGGCCAGCTCGTCGCAAAGGAAGTACTGCCCCATCGCCTCGCCCAGCCAGCCCGGCCGACCGTCGTCGTGAGTCAGGAACCATTCGTTCCAATAGCCGTCGCCATAGACCAACTGCAGACGACCGGATACGGTAAAGCCGCGCCCCTGATAGGCGCCTCGCGTCCCCACCTGAATCAGCGTCCCGTCCGGCTGGCATTCGGCAACCTTGCCCAGAAGCTCTAGACCCAGGTCGCGGCGTACCAGCATATGCCCGCAGGACGCGCACACCGTGTAGGGGGCTCGCTCGCTACGAAATCCGATGCCGGCACCGCAACCGGGACAGGTCGAACGCTCAGTCAACGGCGGCCTTCTTCAGGAGCTGATTGACCAGCTTCCGGGCTTCCCCGGCCGCGCCGTCGGCGTAGACCACGGTGAAGACGTAGGCGACCGGTGGCCCGCTCTTTCGGGTAGGGCGCAGGAAGAGGAAAAAGCAGCGATGGCCTCCTCCCAGATCTTCCATGACCTTGTAGAGACAGCCCTCGCCCGGGGCCCATTTGACCACCTCGGGCTCGGGAAGGCGGAACCCCTGCGACTGGAGCTCGCTCTTCCAGCTGTTCTGCAGCTCGGACAGCAGCAGCGGAGCGGTGGAATCGCCTTTGGCGCGACGGACGGTTATCCAGAGCTTACGAGTAGGGTTGGCCAGCATGTAGGCCACGGCCGGACCCGACAGCTTTCCTTCCGGCACCCACCTGTCGCGCTGGGTAGCGTATTCCGGCTGGGCCAAACGCTGGAACCCGGCAAAGCGAGGCAGTCGCAGCGCCCCTTCGAAGAATCCGTCCTCGGCCGACAAAGCCGGACTCGCCACCCAAAACAAGAGCAGCGCCAGCATCACCCTCGCCCTCGTCTCGACCCCTGACATAGACCACTCCCCCCGACCCAAAATCCTTGGCAGCTCCATTCCCTCCCCCGATCCCCACTCCTGGTAGCGAAGGCGCGTCAGGGCTCGATGCGCCGGAGTTGAGGATCGAGCAGAGCGACCAGGATAGGATAGCCCTCGCGGTCGACCCGCAGTTCACCGTAGCGGGCCCCGGTGAAAAGCGGCCCCTGTCCCTCCTGAAAGAAGAAGCTCTCGGTATCGAACAGCACCCGACCCTGCTCTCGGTGGTAATGGAGCGCCGTTCGTCCGGTCAGCGGTCGCGTCGAAAGTGAGGTCGCCACGCCCCGGTCGTCAAGCTCGAGATAGATCACCCCTTCGTCGGGGGCGGACTCGGGAAGCTTTTGGGTCAGGGCGTAGTTTAGCGCCATGAAGTCGCCCTGCATCAGAGAGCGCGGGTCGACCGGGGCCAGTTCCAGGATCACCGTTCTCCCCTGGTCGAGAGCGCGCTCTTTGCTCGCTATCAGGAGGTTGATGGTCGCCAAGACCAGGGCTAGGCCCAGCAGCGAAAGCTTAGAACGCATGCCGGGCCACCGCGCCTCTCATCCCCGACCGGACCAGCAAAAGCAGCAGACCGCTGGCGACCAGGGTCGCTGACTTGGCCAGAAAGCTCAGGTCGAGGTTGTAGTAGTAGAGCACTCCGAACACCAGCAGGGCCAGAATAGAGAGGCGTGAGGCGCCGGCGCTGCGGGTGTGGAAGGCCAGCATAAAGACCAGCAGCGCCGCCATCAGTCCCGGCATGGTGAAGGTCAAGGCTCCCAGCAATAGCAGTCCCGCCACGGCCGTCAGCGGGGCTTGCAGGCGCACCGCGTTGGCGGCTGCCAGCACGGTCAGCCCGACCGCCAGCAGTCCCGGCTGCGGCGCTCCCCAACTCCAACCTAATCCCCAACCCCAGCCCCAGGTGAGTCCGGAGTTCCAGACCCCCACCATCAGGAGAAAGCCAAAACACCAGCCCAGGGCCACCGCCCCGTGCCACTGGCGCCAGCGGCTCAGCAGCCATCCGCGCTGCCCGATGAGTAGCCGGGATAGCCCCAGGGCGACGGCCAGCAACCACCAGTTCAGGGCCCAGCCGCCCGCCCAGGACCAGAGGAACAGCCCTCCGCTGATCACCGAAGCGAAAGCGAACAGGCCGCAGCCCAGCCGGTCCTTGAACCAGAGAAGGCCGACCCCTTGCAGGAAGAAGGCCACGCCCAGAGCCGCTTCGACCGTCATACCGCTGATGGCGGTCATTCCCAGCATGACCATCAACTGGCCGGCCAGATTCACCGCCAGGCACAGGTAGGCCAGAAACTCCGAACGTTCGCCCAGGGCCCGACGCCCCAGGATAGTTCCCGCCCAGAGCAGTAGCCCGGTCACCATCATCCCGCTCTCGCTACCGCTGAGCCCCAGTCCTACGAAGCCCAGGAAGAACCAGGAGGAAAGCCAGGCGCCGACCGCCGCCAGCACGCTGACGTAGGCGGGCGTGGGACGCAGATGTCGACGCTGCTCCCCGTCCGGCAGGCTGTCCAGCAGTCCGTTGCTGGCCAGAACCTCGAACAGATCCGGCTCGGCCGAGCGCGCCGAAGGCAGAGACGCCTCGGGGGCGATCTCACGGTCGACGCGGCGCAGCCAGGAAGCCGCCAGGGTTACCTCGGCCAGCAAGGCCAGGGCGATCAAGAGCATCCCCGGCACGTCCCAGCCGATCAGGGCGCGAATCGTAGCCGCAGCCGCTAACACGGTCAGGGAGAAAACCGGGACGGCCAGACGCCGCAGCGGCCAACTGTTCCGGTGCCGAGTCATCGACCAGCCGGCTACCCCCAGACACAGAGCCAGAGAGGGCAGGTAGGCCTCACCCTCCCAAAAGGCAGCGCAACCCGCAACCGTCAGGGGAGTCATCGCATTGGCGAACAGGGCGTCGCCCAGCCCCGCCTTCATCCAGGCGTGGCTGGGGCGCAGGCGGTTCCAGAGGACGGCCAGGCCTCCCGAGAAGGCGGCGTAGGCCAGAGCGAGGCCGGCCAAGCCTACCGAGATACGCTGGTCCCAGTAGAGCACCAAAGTGAGGTTCAGAAGCACCGCCTGAGAGGCCCAGATAAGGTTCGAGCGACCGCTCAGACACCAGGGAACAATCAGGGCCGACCAGGTCAGGAACAGAGCGAAGGCATCCGCTCCCGTCTGGTAGATCTGACCAAACACAGCCAGCAGCGCTCCCACCAGCATACAGGCGGTCCAGAGCAGGGCTTTCCCGCTCAGGCTGTCGGCCTCTCGCAGTCGACTTCCGACCCAGGCGCCCACCAGCAGGGTCTGCAGCAAGCCCAACTTCTGAAGATGAGGAAGCGCCTGCCAGTTGTAGGCGCCAAAAACGACCACCCCCGCGACCAGCAGGATCAGGCCGAAGACCAGGCACCAGTCGCGCAAATAGCCGGCCCAGCGCTCCCGCGCGGGCGGCTTGGTCGCCCACTCGATGGCCAGTTTATATTCGCGGTCAGAAAGCCCGCGGCGCTCGTACAGTTCGACGAGGTCGGACGGGGGCACCCCGGGCAAGCGGAACTCCATGCCCCCATTATCGCCTCTCGGAAGCGCCCTGTCAGGAGGGCGAACGACCCAAAAACCGATCCTTTTCTTCGGCGGAGATCTCCCGCGTCTCGCGGCAGACCGGACAGGAGAGCAAGAAGCGGGTCTTATAGGGGATGAGCGGGATAAAAAACAGCGAGAAGTAGGTCCGCTGGCGGTGGATCGGCCACTCCGAGCTATTGTGGCATCTCGGGCAGTCCATCAGGCCGATGCTGCCGAGCTGTTCGGTTTTTCGGTCGCCGAAACCAAAGATGATCATCCTCCGGGGTTCTGGGCTCCGAGGGTCCGGGACCTGCCGCCGAAACGGGGGATGGAGGGAAACCTTCCGGGCAGAGGGCAGTTGGAGAGGCCTCCGACCTGTCGACTTTTGTAAAGCGTTTCTAAAGATCTCGTCATCGTGGCCGAACGCCCCCGAACCGACAAGGAGGAGACCTAGCCACCGTCGACCATGTCCACGTGAATCGCCGATACCGAAAGCTTAGGGCCCACGGCCTGGCCGCCTTCTTGCTGGCCACCCTGACCCAGGGGGGAGCCTTCGCGCAGGGCGGCCCCGCCAAACCCGTCAAGAGCGAGCCCGCCTCCGTGGGCCAGCCTCCGGCCGCCCAACCGCCCGCCACCGGGGCCCCGCTTCCCGAGGCCGAGGCGATCCGCGAAACCATGCGCGATCCTCAGCTGGCGCCGGCCACCAAGACCCTGCGCGACCTGGGGCTGCCGACCGAGCGTCTCAGCATGGACCTCGCCCTGCGGCGCGCCCTGGCCAACCACCCCGACCTGAAGGTGGCGATGGCCAACATCGAGTCGCAAGAGTTCGCCGCCGTGGGCGCCACCGCCAACCGCTACCCCTCCTTCAGCTTCAACGCCTCGGCGGGCCAGAGCGGGTCGACCGGTCAGCTGGGCGGTATCGACGTGATCCGCACCGGAATCCAGCGCAGCTACGGCTTTGGTATCAGCCTGAATCAGCAGCTTCTGGACTTTGGCCGGACCCGCTACCGGATCAAGATCGCTGAACTCGAACTGGCGGCCACCCGCCTGAACTATCTGCGCATCCGCCAGAACGTGATCAACAATGTGGTCCAGGCCTACTTCAACTTGCTACGGGAAGCTCAGGGGATCGAAGTGGCCCTGGCCAACGTCGCTAACGCCGAGCTGCTGGTGGGCCAGGCCCGGGGCTTCTTAGAGGCCGGGACGCGGGCCAAGATCGAGCTTATCCGAGCCGAAGCCGCGCTGGCCAACGCGAAATTTCTGCTGGTTCAAGCGCAGGGCGGCTACGGGCGGGCCCTGGCCACCCTGGCCACCGCTCTAGGCGAAGACCAACTGCCGCGCGAGATGCCCGAGCCGTTTGCCCTGAATCTGCCCGACTGGGATGTCGATGAGGTGCGCGAGATGGCGCGTCGCCAGCGTCCCGACATGGTCGCTCAGGGCGTCCGCGTAGCCCAGGCCGAAGCGCGCGTGCGAGCGGCCAAGGCCGAATACTTCCCCATCATCTCGGCGGGTGCCGGCTACAACTGGAGCGACAGCGTCTTTCCGCCAGTCAACACCTCGTACAACGTGGGCGTCCAGCTCAGCGTCCCGCTGATCAACGAGCCGGCGCTGTCGTCGGCCGTGGGCTCGGCCGAAGCGGACTTCAAAGCCGCCGGAGCCACTTTAGAGTCGACCGAACTCAACGTGGTCGAAGAGGCCACCGCCGCCCTCTACACCCTGCGAGAAGCGGTCGGCAGTTCAGAGTCGGCTAGCGAGGGCCTGCGAGCTGCGGAAGAGACGTTCCGTCTGGCCACCGAGCGTTACCGGGTGGGAGTGGGGAACTCTCTGGAGGTTTCCGACGCCCAGCGAGCCCTGGTCGAGGCGCGCTCTCTCGAGCTTCAAGCGCGCTACAACGTACAGACCGCGATCGGCAACCTGCTGCTGACTACCGGTCAGCTCGATGGTCAGGCCGTGCTGAGCCAGGACCTGCGCCTGGACCCGATCTACGACATCCCCGCCGAAGTGATCCCGGAAGAAGCGCAGCCGCCCCGCCCCAAGGACGCTGTGGAAGAGGTTCCTCTGCCCGAGAAGCAGCGCGTGGAAGATCTGCCTTCCCCCGAATTAAACAAGGCTAAACCTGTTCCTCAAAACAGCTAGAGGCGACCCTCGCCGAAACGTCGAAAAAGAATTTTGAGCCCGGAAACATGTTTTTCACATCTTTTTCAGAGGCTCTCGGTATTATGACCTTGCTAACCGAATATTGGAGGACTCGCCCCCGTGAACATCAACAACACCCCCCAGCAACTGAAACCGCGCGTATTCCCTAAACCCGCGGCCGCCAAGGGCAACGGCTATATCATCATGCCGCCCGAGGACAACAAACTTTTCAAATCCGGAGTGGAAACGCCCAATCTGGATACCTTTGGGGTGGTCAAAAAAGAAGAGCTCAGCATTCTCGGGGGCTATCTCGCCGAGCTCACTCCGGACCAGGTGAAAGACCTGGAAAAGCAAGGCTTCAGCGTTTTCAAGGATGAGGTCAATCAGTACCTCCCCAGCAACCAGGTCAGCGACCTGAACGTCGTCGTCGACGCCGCCTTCACCGCCGCCACCAAAGAAGGCGCGGCCAAGAAGAAAAAAGAGAAGACCCCGGTCGAAGAGACCCCCGACCCTTATCAGGGCAAGAGCAACTTCGTTCCTCGTCCCGAACTCGAAGGTCCTCGCTTCAACTCTCCCATCGAACAGGCCGCGCGCGGCAAGGGTGTCACCATCGCCGTACTCGACTCGGGCGTGGCTCCTCACCCCGACTTCGGCAACCGCCTGCTTGGCCAGATCGACTTCGTCAACGGACGTAGCCTCCCTTACGACGACAACGGACACGGCACCCACGTGGCCGGCTGCGCCGCTGGCGACGGCTCGATCGACGCTCGCTACGCCGGCCCCGCTCAGGAAGCCAACATCCTCTCGATGAAGGTTCTCTCGGGCTCCGGCTCCGGCGCCACCTCGGGCATCGTCAAGGCCATCCAGACCGCCGTCGAGATGAAGGAAGACCTGAACATCCGCGTCATCAATATGTCGCTGGGTGGACCGGCCTCCAAGAACGGCGAAAAAGATCCCATCAACATGGCTATCAAGGCCGCCAAAGAAGCCGGTATCACCGTTGTGGTGGCCGCCGGTAACGAAGGTCCGGACCCCGGCACCGTCGGCAGCCCTGGGAACTCGCTGAACGCCATCACCGTGGGCGCTCTCGACGACAAGAACACCGCCGACCGCTCCGACGACATCCCGGCTTCTTTCTCCAGCCGCGGACCCACCCCCGACGGCGACATCAAGCCCGACGTGATGGCACCCGGTGTCAGCATCATGGCTGCTCTCTCGATGCAGTCCGAAACCTACGAAAGCGCCGAGTCGTCGGCCGCTGTCCACAAGGTCATCCAGGCCTTCGACAACATGCCTTTCGCCGTACTGCAGCAGCAGCCGAACGAACTGTTCGCTGCCGCCGGCATCGGACCGGGCACGGCCGAGAAGCTCAAGCTCAGCGAAGAGATCTCGGACGTCATCTTCACCAAGCTGCTGGAAGCCACGTCGCGCACCCCGCTCGAGGAGCACGGCGCCTACGTCGGTCTCCCCGGCACCTCGATGGCCACCCCCATCGTAGCCGGAATCGCCGCCTCGATGATCGGAGCCAACCCCGACCTGACCCCCGACCACGTGCAGAACATCCTGGTCAGCACCGCCGAGAAGCTGCCTGACGGACGCCTGGGACCGAACACCCAGGGCGCCGGCGCAGTCAACGCCAAGAACGCTATCCTCGCTGCCCTGCAGACCGAGGTAGAGAAGCCCGCCGTCTCCGAAGAAGAGCTGCTGGCCAAGTTCCTGGAAGAGAGCGGCGTGAGCCTGGAAGACCTGCTCAAGGAGATCCCCGCCGAAGAGGGTGGAGACGCCCCCAAGGCCGAGGAGCCCAAGTCGGAAGCTCCTAAAGAGACCAAGCCTAAGAAGAAGGCGCCCCGCAAAAACAAGGGCGTCGCTTAAAGGCCACGGTTAGCAAAAGAGACCCTCATTTCGGTGAGGGTCTTTTTTTATGGGTTCGCCGAAAACCGGACGCTGCGCCAACCGGTCCCATCGGCCCGACGGACGAATCGCGAGCTTCGGGCGGAAGGGGCTTTCCCGTCGCTGAAGAGAAGGGGCAAGACATGAGCAACGAACTCGAAGACAAGAGCCGCTTCTCCCTGTTTGCCTACGGGTCGCTTCGCACCAACGGCGAGCACCACGACCTCGTTGCCCCCTATCTGGAACAGGCCCAGAAGGCTATGCTTCCCGGCAGCATCCACCGCCGCTCCGACAACTACTGGACCGTACGCGAAGTGCGCGGATGTTGGACCGGAAGCATGAACTGGTCGGCTGACATTTCGCGACTAGCCTCGACCACCGGCATCGGCCGGGTGTTCCACGAATTCGACATCCACGACGAACCGATGGTCGAAGGGGAGGTGCTCTATCTGAAGGGCGGCGCCAAACTGCTCCAGCGCCTGGACGAATTCGAAGGGTTCAGAGGCGACCCCGAAACCGCCGACAACGAATACCTGCGCGTGGCCGTGCGGGTCAGCCTGGGCGCCCATAACCACCCCTGCTTCTGCTATGTCGACGCCCGTCAGGACGCCGACCAGCCCGAAGGCAAAGTCGGAAAGTTCCTGGAACTGTAGCGCCGGATTCGCGTCGAGGCATCGGCTTCCGATTCAAATTTGTCTGAGAAGCAAGGACTGAAGCGTCAGCAGGGGAAAGCGCGCCCCCATGCGCTCCCGCCTGCTTCTCCTGGCCGTGCTGTGCCTCGGTGCCTCCGCCTTTGCTGCTCCCCTCTTCCCGGACATCCCTGACGCCCACTGGGCGGGGGACGCCGTGGCCAACCTGGCCCGAGCCGGCCTGGTCGAAGGCTACCCTGACGGCACCTTCAAAGGCGACCGCTCCATCTCGCGCTGGGAACTTGCGATGATCGTGGCCCGTGCGCTGCAAGCTCACGAGACCGCCTCGACCACCTTTGCCAGCGGGGCGGACCTGGCCGAACTGCAGCGACTGGCCGACGTCCTGCGCCCCGAGCTCGAAGCGCTGGGAGTGCGAGTGTCCAGTCTGGAAGGGAGCGTGAATCGGCTGGAGAGTCGGGTGACCGAACTCGAGCGCATCTCGTACTACGGCTACCTGGAAAGCCGCGTGACTATACAGAGCTTTCGCAACGACGGCGCTCCCGACAACAGCGCGGGCGGACCCGGCGCCGTCAACGGCGCTATCCCCTATCTGAACTACAACTCGCTGGTCGGCACCTCCGTGGCCGCCCCCTGGCGCCCCCAGGTGCAGGGCGTCATCCCGGTGGTCGACTACCGCATCGGACGCGCTCTGACCAACGGCACCGGCTTCTCCTCGCTGGCCGTGCTAGGGATGAAGATCAAGGTCAGCCCAACCCTTCGAGCGGGCGTCGAATTCGCCGGCTACTCGTCGGCCGGAGACCGCGTGGTCGACGCCTACTGGGGCGTCTCTGCCCCCTGGCTGTCGAACCCGCTGACCGCCCTGGCCCCCGACGGACAGTCGCTGAACAACGCCCCCTACACCCGCATGACGCTGGACAAAGTCTGGCTCGAGCACACGCCCAGCAAGACGCGGGTGAACCTGGGCAACATCGAAGCCACCACCCTGGACAGCTTCGTGTTCGCCGGCCAGCCCAACATCGGCGTCTTTGGCCCCCGTCGCTGGCCCGGCTACGGCTTCCAGATCTTAGGGAAGGTTCCGGTGGGAGGGGACAGCGCTCTGAGCTACGAGGTGACCAACGGACGCTTCGGCAACGGGGTGCGCTTCGACGGGCAGTCGTATCAGAACAACGTCCTCTCCGGCAAACTGGCCTACGAGTTCCCGCGTGGTAAGGTGCAGGGCAACTTCTCCCGCATGATGGAAGAGGCCCCTTCCGGAGGCAACGCTCTGGGAGTAGGCTGGATCAACGGCATCAACGTGGCTTACGGCGCCTCTTCGGGCTGGGCCACCCGCCAGTGGGTCAACCCGCCGGGCTACTACGTCGGGCAGGTCGGCCAGCCGGGAATCGGCATCCCGGGCAACACCGTCGACACCCGCCCCATCCCCGGCTGGAACGCCGCCAGCGACGACGCGGTCGGCTACGGAGCCGGCGCCGGTAACTACGGTCCGCAGAGTCAGAACAGCTACGGCCTGTCCGCCAACTATCGTATCCCGTTTGGGACAGACAAAAGCGACCTTCGCCTGGTCGCTGAACTGGGGCGCAGCGACTATCGCCCCAATCGCAACAGCGGCTACAACTCGCAGGGCGACATGCTGCGCCTGGCTGCCGACGCCCGCCTGTTCCAGGAGCACCTGGACCTGGGGGTCGAGTATCTGACGGTCGACCCCAACTATAACCCCGCCTCCTGGTCGGGCAACGTGACCGGCGTGCGGTTCGCGACCAACTACAACTTCACCGGCACTTTCCATCTGCACGACTTCAACAAGTACCCCCATAACCGGGAGGGTTGGAGAGGCCGAGCCAAGCTGAACCTGCTGGAGAAGCGGGCGACCTTGTGGGCCGAGGGGTCGTTCTTGCAGCAGACGCGCACTTCGCTCTACGACGTGCGGGTCACCCCCGGGGCGCTGGGCGCGGGGACGCCCACCGGGTCGGTGCTGGGCTTTGCTCCCGGCTTTGTCGACACCGTGTTCTCTGGCTACGCTTCGCCTCTGATGTACGGAGCCAACAGTCGCTCGTCGTTCACGGCCGACCTGGCGCCGCTAGAAGACCCGCGCGGCTACCAGAACGACTTTCTGGTGGGCGCCTCTTACGCCTGGCCGAACGACGGCCTGAAGCTGACCGGTTCGTTCCAACGCTTTGACTTCCGTCGCGACAGCGCACTGTCGGCGGCCCAGGGCGGAAGTCAGAACCTTGTCGATCTGGACTGCGACTGGCTGACCTTTTCGGCCAGTTTCCCGGTGACGTCGAAAGTGCGCGGCTTTGCCGGGCTCGACATGGTCACCACCAGCGGGCATCACGACCCGGCCGGCTTGTTCAATGGGTACGCCCTGATCACCGGTTCGACCGACTTCGTCAACGTCGACTCGCGCCAGATCATCCCCAATCTGGGGCTCGACTGGAAGGTCGCCGAGAACACCGACTTCAACCTGACCATGCGCTACTACGACACCGAGGACCGCGTCTCTCCGTCCGTGGTAGCGGGCAACTCGGCGCTGGGCCAGACCGGTTCGACCGTGCACCCGTTCAACTGGTCTGGCCTGCAGTTGACCTCGCAGTTCCAACTGCGGTTCTAGAATCTTATGGAGAGCACGGACGAGGTCTACCACTTCTGGAACAACGTGTACGACTGGTCGCGCTATCAGGGCGACGAATGGTCGGCTCGCTGGGGCGGCCCGGACGTGCAATGGTTCTGGTCGATCTACCCTCGCATCCGCCAGCATCTTCCGGCCGGGACGGTGTTAGAGATCGGCCCCGGACACGGAAGGTGGAGCCGCTACCTGCGCGAGCACTGCCAGCACCTGATCCTGGTCGACCTTTCCGAACGCTGCATCCATGCATGCCGTGAGCGACTTGGAGAAGAAGGCGTGAGCTACCGAGTCGGAGACGGTTTGAGCCTGCCGGGGGTGGAGGACGGAATGGTGGATTTCGTGTTCTCTTTCGAGTCGCTGGTACTGTCGGACCGAGTGGTGCTGTCGGCCTATCTGCGAGAGATCGAGCGCGTGCTGTCCCCCGAGGGGACGGCGTTCTTGCACCATTCGAATCTGGGGGCCTACCCGCACTACTTCCGCTTCAAAGATATGGTTCCCAAAGCGTGGCGTCGACCGTTGAAACGCGCGGGCTGGCTGGACTACGACGAGATGCGGGCGCGCGACGTGACAGCAGACTGGTTCCGCGACGAGGCGGCTCGAGCGGGGCTGGTCTGCCGCTCGCAAGAGCTGGTCCCCTGGGGAGGCAAGCGGCTGATCGACGGCTTCTCCGTGCTGGGCCGAGGGCCCCAGGGGGCGGAGTGTCAGCGTTTTGAAAACCCCGGATTCATCGCGCGCGCTTACGAAATCCAGCGGCTTTCCAGGCTCTACGGGGAGGGTGTCCCGTGGTAAGCGCTCATGAAAAAAGGGGCCCACGCTCTGGCGGCGTGAGCCCTCCACTTAGAGGAAGCGGTCGAGGGAGATATTTCCGCGAGTGACTCTTTTGAGGGAGCCGCTCGTCTCGGCCATAGATAGACTATAGCGCGACGGATCGTGCCGTTCTGTGGGTTCGCCCACGGTGTGACCCGGCGCACGGTGTGAGCGCGCTCACTCCCCTGGGGGCGAGGCGCGATGGATGGCTAGGAGTGCCCGAAGGTGACCAGGATCAGCTTGCCTGCGGCGCCCGACTCGAGCACGTCGATGTGCGCTTGCGCCGCCTGAGCTAGCGGATAGGCCTTGCGGATGATGGGGCGCAGAGTGCCTTCTGTCAGCGCCAGGTTCAGACCGGCGTGAATCTCCTTGAGCTCTTCCGGGGTCGCGTTGCCCAACGACATGCCTTTGACCGTCAGGTCGCCGGTCATGGTCAGACGCGGGTCGATCTGGATCTCGCCTCGGTTCCCCACGATCACGATGGTGCCGCGCGGGCTGGCTTGCTCGAGGTCTTTCTGCAGGCCAGAGTTGGCCAGCATCTCGAGGATCACGTCGAACTTCCCCTCGGTCTCGTCGTGACCGCAAACTTCGTCGGCGCCTTGCTCCTTGACCAGCTTCTGCCCCTCAGGGCTGCTGGCCGTTCCGGCCACCCAGCAGCCGTGCCCTTTGGCCATCTGCAGCGCGGCCAGACCCACGGCACCGGAGGCGCCGCGGATCAGGACGCGCTGCCCCTTCTTGATCTGCCCTTTATGGAACAGAGCGTGGTAGGCGGTGCTGGCAGGCACGCCCAGCGCCGCGCCATCCTGGAAGCTACAGTTGTCGGGCAGCGAGTGAACCTGGTCGGGGCTGGCCAGGCACATCTCGGCGTAGCTTCCGGTCAGGCTGCGCGACAAATAGACTCTTTCGCCCGTTTTCACGTTGGTCCCGGCGCCGTCGCTGCCCGGGGTGTAGGGCAGATTGGGCAGCTTGGGATACTTGCCCGCTCGCAGATAGGTGTCGACGGGGTTCACCCCGATCGCCTCGAGCTTGATCAGGATCTGGTCACCGCTCGGAACAGGGTCAGGCAGCTGGACCAGCTGCAGCACTTCCGGCCCCCCGAATTGGCTCACGCGAATCGCTTTCATAACGAGGCCTTCTGCTGCTCCCAAGCCTCACCCTCTCGCGCCCACCCGGTCGCTTTAGAAGCGCCTGCCGTAGGTCCAGACCGAGGTGTTCAAAGAAAGAAGCTCCTCCGGGGGGCCGAAAGAGCTTCTTTTCTGGTCGAATTCCGGCTAAGCTTGCTGCTGGCCCCCCTGCTGCTGCCCGCCGCCGCGAGGGTTGCCACCGGCGGTGTTCAGAGCCGACTGGTAGGTCGACCAGTGGCTGCCCTTGCCGGCCGAGATCGCCCAGGCGCAGGTCAGCGCTTGGGCCTTCCAGTCGGTCCAACTCTCGCCGACTCCCTGCCAGGCTTGCGGGTTGGCAGCCTTGGCCTGAGGCATCATCGACTGAAAGGTCGGCTGGATGAACTGGAACATCCCCTTACTAGGAGTGCCCTTTTTAGCGTTACTGTCCCAATTATTAGCGATATCACCCTGGTTAAAGTTGGATTCACGTCGTGCAATCTCACTAAGGACCTGAGGATTCACTCCGTACGCCTGGGCGGCGAACTGGATAAACTCGTTGACCTCTTTGTCGCTGGCCTGCTGTCCGGCGTTGGCTTCGTTGGCGCCTCCGACCGGTGCTCCACCGTCGTTGGCTCCACCTGCCGGGGCTCCTCCGCCCTGGTTCGCTCCGCCCGCCGGGGCAGCGCCGCCCTGATTTCCACCGCCCTGGTTGGCTCCGCCAGCCGGGGCTCCACCGCCCTGGTTCCCACCGGCCTGATTCCCGCCACCGGCCGGGGTACCGCCGGTCGCCGGGGTCCCACCTTCCACCGCCGGCGTTCCGCCGTCAGCCGGAGCCGCTCCGTTCTCGGCGCCGGGCTTGGCCGCTTCCGGATTCTTGAGAGCTTCGATCTCTTTCTTGATACGCTCGATCGCCTCTTTATCGCCGTTCTTCTCGGCCTCTTTCAGCTGAGCTTCCAGACCGTCGACCTTCTTCTGAACCTCGGGGGGCAGCTTCTTCTCTTCCTTGCCCTCGGCTTTGTCAGCGCCTTCCGCCTTGTCCGCGCCTTCGGTCTTCTCTTTGCCGTCAGCCTTGTCGGCGCCCTCGGCCTTCTCGGCCTTGTCCTTGCCGTCGGTTTTGTCGGTCGCCTTAGCGTCGAACGACTCGTCGAGAGCCGCCAGGTTGGGCAGATTTTTGGCCTTGTCTTCCTTCACTTCAGCCGAGAACGTGCTTTTGTCGCCGCCCTTCACGTCCTTGACGGACGCGGCTTTGTCGGCCGGTTTCTCGACGGGCTTGGCCGTCGACGCCTTGACGGCGGGCTTGGCGACAGATTTGCTAGCGGACTTCTTGATCATGGCACAACCTCTGAAGATGGAATCGGAACTCTTGATTCAAAGAATACCGCCCATGGACCTTGGTCAACAGGCCGGTTTGTATCTGAATCATTACAGCCGTTACCAAAACATTACCAACCGTGAAAAAGTTGCGACGGCGGCCCCACGATCTCCAGGCCAGGGCGAGCCGGCCCCCTCGCCGAATCGTTCTCTATGGAACCGTTGTCCTGGCTGCTCCTTATCTTGTACCTGGGCGGAATGGCGCTCAGCTACCGCATCGGGCTCGAAAAAGTCTACCAACGCGGCCTTCGCCAGGGGTTGTCAGAGGAAGCCATGCGAAACCTGGCCAGGAACTCTGCCCACAAACGTTCGCTGGTCTTCTTCCTGCTCACGGCGGCCGGCCTGTACATCATCGACGCCTACACTGCGACCCTCGTGTTCGGCGCCTCGATCGTCTTCACCGTCATGGCCGTCCCCGTGTTTCTCATCCTGTCCCTCACGGTCGGCTTGAGCAACGCCAGCGCCATCTCTCGCCGTCTTCGCGTCAGCCCAAAGCCTTAGCCGTCCTTCATCAAAGCCAGAAGGTCCCCGACCGATCCTCCAGAATGGTTCGCAACTAAACCTAACCGGGAGAGTTGAGGCCACTATGCCACATAAGATTCGCAAAGCCGCCGTGCTGGGCGCTGGAACGATGGGCGCCGCCATCGCCGCCCACCTGGCCAACGCCGGCATCCCCACATTGCTTCTCGACATCGCCGCCGAAGGCGATGACAAAAACGCCATCGTCCGCAAGGGCTGGGAGCGCGTGCTCAAATCCAAGCCCGCCGCCCTCATGGACGCTGACCGCGCCCGTCTGGTCACCATCGGAAACATGGACGACGACTTCGACAAGCTCGCCGAAGTCGACTGGGTCGTCGAAGCGATTGTCGAGAAGCTCGAAGTCAAGCAGCAGCTTCACGAGCGGCTCGAGAAAACCACCCCCAACAGCACCATCGTCTCCTCCAACTCCTCCGGCATCCCCATGGCGCTGCAGGTCAAAGGACGCTCCGACGATTTCCGCAAGCGGTTCCTGGGCACCCACTTCTTCAACCCGCCCCGCTACCTGCATCTGCTCGAACTGATCCCCACCAAGCACACCGACCCTGAAGTCGTTCAGACCATGGCCGACTTCGGCGACCGCGTGCTCGGCAAAGGCATCGTCATCGCCCACGACGTTCCCGGCTTCGCCGCGAACCGCCTGGGCGTGGGCGGCATGGCCAAATCGATGAAAGTCATGCTCGAACTCGGTCTGGCTCCCGACGTGGTCGACGCCCTGACCGGCCCCCTCGTCGGCCGTCCCAAAAGCGCCACCTTCCGCACCGCCGACCTCACCGGCATCGACATCGCCGCCACCGTTGCCAAGAACCTGGCCCAGGCCACCGGCGAAGACACTCGCATGCCCGAAGTCGTCGAAACCATGGTCGAGAAGGGGATGCTGGGCGACAAAACCGGCTCCGGCTTCTACAAGAAGGTCAAGGCCAAAGGCGAGACCACCATCCTCACCATCAACCTCGACACCCTCGAGTATGAAGACAAGGGCAAAGTCCGCCTCGAAGAGATCGCCGAACTGCGCAACCTGCCCACCGTGGCCGAGCGCGTCGCCGCTCTGCTCGACTCGCCCGGCCCCGCCGGAGAGTTCACGCGCAAGACCATCTTCCACCAGATCCACGACGCCGCCAGCAAAGTCGGCGTGGTCGCTCCCACCCCTACCGACGTCGACAACTCCCTGAAGTGGGGCTTCGGCTGGGAAGTCGGACCGCTGGAACTGGCCGAAGATCTCGGACGCGAGCGCGTGCTCAAAGCGTTCGAAGAGAACGGCCTCGAGGTGCCCGACTACTTCAAGAGCCCTCGTCCCGAACCCAGAGAAGACGGCCTCGTCACCATGCCCAAGGTGCGCGCTAAGAGCGGTGGGAAAATCGTAGGAAACTCCGACGCCACCCTCTGGGACATCGGCGATGAAGTCGCCCTGCTCGAGTTCCACTCCAAAGGAAACTCGATCGGCGCCAAAACCCTCGAGATGTTCGACACCACCCACGAGAAAGTCTCGCAGAACTACCGCGGACTCGTCGTCGGTAATCAGGGCACCCACTTCTGCGCCGGCGCCGACATCGGTATGATCCTGCACCTCGCCAAAGAGCAGAACTTCGAAGCGATTCGCCAGGCCTGCCGCGCCTTCCAGGGCATGACCACCCGCCTGCGCTACGCCCCCTTCCCCGTCGTCTCGACCCCGTTCGGGATGACGCTGGGCGGCGGTTGCGAAGTGATGCTCTATTCCGACGTCGCCATCGCCCACGCCGAACTGTACACCGGCCTGGTCGAAGTTGGAGTCGGAATCTTGCCGGCAGGTGGAGGCACCACCGAGATGCTGATCCGCTGCATGGACGGCCTCCCCGCCGGAGCCGACGCGTTCAGCGCCGTGCAGGCCGCCTTCGAACTTATCGCCATGGGCAAGGTCTCGACCTCGGCCCTGGACGCCAAGAAGATGAAGTTCCTGCGCAGCACCGACCGCATCGTGATGAACGCCGATCGCCTGCTGACCGAAGCCAAGCGCGAAGTCGTCGGACTGGCCGACGGCTACGTCCCTCCGGCGCCTCGTCAGGTCAAAGTGCTGGGCGAAGCCGCCCTCGCCAACCTGCTGACCGGCGCCTACGGAATGGCTCAGTCCGGCTTTATTACTCCGTATGAACTGCACCTCGCCGAGACCATCGGACGCGTGCTTTCCGGTGGAGAGATGAACCGCGCCGACGTCGTCGACGAAAGCGTCCTGCTAGAGTTGGAAGAAGAAGCGTTCCTGCAACTCTCCGGCCAGGAGAAAACCCAAGAGCGTCTGGCTCACACCTTGAAAACCGGAAAGACCCTGAGGAACTAAGACAATGAGTGACGATCGTACACCCGTTATCGTAAGCGCTCTGCGCACTCCCGTCGGTCGCGGCCGCAAAGGCTCGCTGGCCAACACTCGCCCTGACGACCTGGCCGCCACCGTGCTCAAGGCCACCCTCGAGAAGACCGGAATCTCGGCCGACGCCATCGAAGATGTGATCCTCGGTTGCGCCATGCCCGAAGGCGAACAGGGCTTCAACATCGCTCGTTTGGCGCTATTGCTCGCCGGTTTCCCGGACACCGTTCCTGGCGTCACTGTGAACCGCTTCTGCTCGTCCGGCCTGCAGGCGATCGCTCAGGCGGCTCAGGCCGTGGCTTCGGGTATGGCCGAATGCGTCATCGCCGGCGGAGTCGAATCGATGAGCATGGTGCCCATGACCGGCTACCACCCCTCGATGAACATCCGTCTGCAGCGCGACGTTCCCGGGGCCTACCTGGGGATGGGACTCACCGCCGAGAACCTCGCCCGCAAGTACTCCATCTCTCGCGAAGAGGCCGACGCGTTCTCGGTCGAATCGCACCACAAAGCGGCCGCCGCCATCGCGGCCGGCAAGTTCAAAGACGAGATCGTTCCCGTATCGGTGCGCGTTGATAAGCGCAAGGGCGCCAAGATCGAATCCTCGACCCGCGACTTCGATGTCGACGAACTCGTGCGCGCCGACGCCAGCGCCGAAACGATGGGCGGCCTTCGCCCCTCGTTCCACGTCAAAGGCTCCGTCACGCCCGGCAACTCGTCGCCCATCTCGGACGGCGCGGCGGCGACCCTGGTGATGAGCAAGGCTCGCGCCAAGGCCGAAGGGCTGGAGATTCTGGCCGAGTTCGTCTCCTTTGCGGTCGGCGGCGTGCCTCCCGAAATCATGGGCATCGGTCCCGTGGTTGCTGTGCCTAAGGCGCTGAAACTGGCCGGTCTCGAGATGTCGCAGATCGACGTCATCGAACTCAACGAAGCGTTCGCGGCGCAGTCGCTGGCGGTGATTCGCGAGATGGGCTTGCCCACCGAGAAGATCAACGTCAACGGTGGAGCCATCGCGCTCGGTCACCCGCTGGGCTGCACCGGCGCCAAACTCACCGCTACCGCCATCCACGAACTTCGCCGTCGCGGCGGCGGCTACGGCCTGGTCACCATGTGCATCGGTGGCGGTCAGGGCGCGGCTGGAATCCTGAAGGTCGGCTAGAGCCGCACCTCTCCTACGGAAGGCCACTTCGCTCCGGCGAGGTGGCCTTTTCTTTTGGGAGGGGTTGGAGGAGACAGCGCGGTGGGAGGCCGAGCACGGCGCCGCGCTGATATCCAAGGAGCTAAGCCAAGCCTCGCCCCACCTCAGAACGTTTTGCCGCGAAAATACCAGCAAATTTTCCACCATTCTCGCGGCAAATTTCTCACCGGGCCGCGGACAGCGGCCATAGGTCCAACAAGGCTTGTTTGGCCCCGCCTTTCCCGCTAAACTGAGGATATGAATAACTCCGCCACTGTCTCACTGATGCCGAACGCTTCCACGGGCGCGGTGCTCGTTACGCTGCGCGGCATACTCACAGCCGGCTAACCGACCACGCTTAGCGCGTCGCGCTCGGCCTCCGCCCGATCCTCTCTCTACCACTGGTATTGCCCACTGGACACGCCCGTCACGGGCAAAGAGATGAGGAAATCATGGATGAATTGGATGAGCTGTATCCCGAACTGATCGAAGATGGCGATCTGACAGCGCTGCAAAACCTCGTTGCGGAACACGACGACCTGCAGAGAGCCGGACCCGATCTGGTATCACACGCGACCCTCTTAGAGAGGCCCGAGATTCTCGCCTGGCTGCTTTCCGAAGGCGTGGATCCTAACCTGGCCGACCCCTTCGGGGATGGCAACCTGGCGCTATACTGGGCGGCCTCGGCCAAATCTCTCGAGATCGTCGAACTCCTGGTAGAAGCCGGGGCGAAAATCGTCGACAACGGTGAGCGCGATGACAGCCAGAATGCTTTGCACGCCGCAGCCGAGGACGACAAAGCGGACTTCCTTGCCGTGCTGCTCCGAGCGCCGCTAGCGAAGGAAGGGCTGGAGGTGTTTGATTACATCGACCGCACGCCTCTGGCTTGCGCTGTCGATAGCGGGAGCATCGAGTGCGTTCAACTCTTGCTCGAAGCCGGAGCTGACGTCAACGCCCTGATCCATATCCTGCAGCACGACCGGATCGGCGACCCCCCTATTCGCCGTGCCGCAGGTAAGGGGAAGGTTGAGATGACACGTTTTCTGCTAGAGAACGGAGCCGACCCCGACCGTCCGGGCTGGATGTGGTGCAGCGCAAGGACCGACGCCCACCGACTTCCAGGCGCCGTTGGAGAGCAGATGAGGGCCCTCCTCGAGATCCCTCTCCTCAAGAAGCTCAAGGACAGTCCCCACCTTGCCGAAGTCGAAAGGCAACTTCTCGCAGACCTGGTCCACCACAAAATCCCCGCCAGTTCGCTGAGTTGGCGCGGAACCTCCGCCGTCGGAGAAACCGAGCAGGTGCAAGGTCACCGCATCGCCCCCTTCTCGAAGGTCCGAATCCTGGGCTCCCAGGGCCAGGAGATCGCACGCGGAGAGTTCCACTTCCTAGTCCTGACCGTCGAGATAGAGTTCCGCGCTTTCTGGACCCGCATCGAGACTAACGACGCCATCCTAACCCCCGGCGACGGCTGCGTCCCCTCTCACGTCTGGAACGCCCTGGACGCCGACCAACAGTCCTGGATCGACATGGACAGACGAAACCGCCACTGGCGCTCCCCAACCACCGGTCGATTAAAAGTCGACGCACCAGGCTGGGACAACACCTGATCAGTAAGGCCACTTCGCTTCGGCGAGGTGGCCTATTCTTTTGGGAGGGGATCCGGTTGGAGGGGACAGCGGGCAAAGGGGCCAGCCGCTCTCGTCTGGACCTTACGAAGGCGTTCGGGTACTCTGAAGATGATGAGACCCTCTTCACGACAGCTCGCGCGGACGCTGGAGATCCTCGGGATTCTCGCCGCGGTATCTCTGTTCGGCGACCCGTTCGCGCCAGGCGGCTCCCCTGCGGGTTTGCCACAGGGAGTGTTCGTCCATCACGGCGGTTTCGTCGTCAGCGCCTTAGAGCTCAAAGACGGTCATTTCGAAATCCGCTCCAGCGACTGCACCAGCACGGACCAGCTTGATTCCCAGGGCACCTACTATCGAAGCGGTAACACCCTGCTTCTTCAGGCTCGAGGTCAGAGCGCCCCTCGTGTCCTGGACGTACTTCCCGACGGATTCAAAGAGCGTAACGGCGACGGACGAGAGTACATCCAACAAATCCGCGAGGACGGCAGTCGCGTAGAATCCCCTCGCGAAGCTAGCTGGCTTGGCTATTCCGTTCCACCTGAGGCGCTCTATGCGCAGTAGCCAACTTCCATAAGAAACCGAGGACGAGCCCCGAGACCACGCACTCGCATCGCTCCGCGAAGCGCTGGTCATAGAGAGAGAAGCGGACTCGAACCGTTAGCGAGATTTGGGCAGAGACTCACCACGCCTACTCGCGCTCCCTCGATTTTAACTCTTCTTCGCCCTGCTGCGGGAGACTCTGGGAGGCTCGTTCGGCTGCTTCGGGTAGACCGGAGGCCACGGCGCGTCCATCAGTCCGCTCGCCATGTCCCGCTCCACCATCTTCAGCATCGGCTCCAGCGACTGCGGGTCGTCGTTCATCCGCTCCCACGGGTCGCCAACCTTCTCCAACCGCTCGGCCATCACGGCCATCGTCAACTCGTCGGGGTGAACCGAATCTAGCTCATCCCAGCGCAGCGGCGTCGACACCTGAGCACCCGGACGAGCGCGGACGCACCACGCACCGAACACCGTCTTGTGAGGCGCGTTCTGATTGAAGTCGACGAAGATCCTCTCCCCCCGATCCTCTTTCCACCACTCCGCCGTAAGAATGTCGGGTCTCCGCCGCTCCAACTCCCGCGCGATAGCCACCGCCGCCGAACGAACCTGGAAGGAATCCCACTGAGGATGCAGCCTGACATAGACGTGAAGACCGCGATTCCCCGTCGTCTTCAGATGGCCCACGATGCCAAGCTCGTCCAACAGAGCTTTCAGTTCGTGGGCTGCCTGACGCGCCATCTCGAAATCCGTCCCCGGCTGAGGATCAAGGTCCAGACGTAGTTCGTCTGTAGCCGAAGGCATCGTCGCCAGATAGGGCCAAACATGAAAACCTAGGCAACCCAGGTTCACCGCCCAGGCGATGTGAGCCAGGTCCGCCACCACCAGCGCCCTGGACTCCGTACCGTTGGGCGTCGACACCGTCGTCGCCTGCAGCCACTCCGGAGCCGTCTCGGGAATCCGCTTTTGAAAGAACGACGTGCCCGTTGCGCCGTTAGGATAGCGCTCCATCATCACAGGACGACCGCCCATCGTGCGCATCAGCGGCTCGCCCACCAGAAGGTAGTGCCGGATCAGATCGAGCTTCGTCTCGCCCCGCTCGGGGAAAAACACCTTATCGGGACTGCTGACGTGAACCTCGCGACCATCGATCGAGAGCACTTCTTCTTTCTTCTTCGCGGGCATACCGTTAACGGTTCGTCGAGCCCCCTGACATCCCTCGGATGGTTGATGCGATGTCACCCTTAGTAGAGAGATACCGCACGACGTTCATTTGATGAAGCATGAATGTCACTGGTCAGTTCTTGTTATAAGAGATACATTGATAGCAGAGGTTCGCCTCTAGCCCCCGGCGGATGACCCCCCCCGATGCCGAGGGCTTTTTCTTTTCCAGGCCCCGAGCGACCCCCGCTCGGGGCTTTTTTTGTGGAGAGGCGCTGGCCCCGGGCAGGCGAAGGGGATCGTATCAGATCCTAAAGGAGCACCTTATGTCCAAGACCGATAAGACCCCAGTCTACCTGATGATCGAGTGCCCGTTCTGCCTCAAATTCCGCATCTTCCTGAACGAAGCCGGACTCGACGACAAGGTGGAGTTGATCGTCTTCAACAGCGGAGACGACACCCACCAGGCCACGCGCAACCGTATGATTGAAGCCGGCCAGAAGCCCAGCTTCCCCGCCGCCGAACTCGAAAAGGGCAAACTTACCGCCGAGACCGACTTCCTGATCGAGCACTTCTCGAAGGAGTACGGCGTCGACGCCAAAGCGCTTCCTCTTCTCCAGTACTACCTCGACGGCGTCTTCGGGCGCGTCGGAGCCATGCACAAAGAACTCGCGGAACTCAAGGAGAAAGTCGGCAAGTAGCCGCCCCTCGCTCCCTCCCCAAAAGGCCACCCTGCTACGGCGGGGCGGCCTTCTTTCTATAGCGAGGTCCGACCGTCCCACCGAGCAAAGCTCAGGATCCTGGGACGACGTCTCAGGAATCTGAGCTCCAACCCCGAAAAGCACCCTATGCTGAAGCCTTTCCTCCTCTGTGCGGTCCTGCTGATATCCGTCTCACACGCGGATACTCCCCCGCCTCCTTACCAGCGTGTGGACTCGCTGAGAATCGCGAAAGACAGTTGGCAGCAGGTCCACTTCGTCGACGGAAACCGTGTCTATATAGGGTCGGGCAGCGAACTGTCAGCCATCGACCTCGACGCGATGTCGATCTTATGGACAGCCTTGATGCCCGATGAGCCCTCTATCGAAGGCATCTTCTATCGAGAAGGCAAGGTCTATGTCTCGACCTATTCGCCGCGCGGATCGAAGCGGCCAAGTTTGCACGTCATCGACGCCTTAACCGGTGCGGCTCTTTGGAACATCGAACGAGCACCCGGCTCCTCGGAAATCCGTATCAAGGGCCACCGTCTCTTCTTCGTGAGACGCACAGGCCTGCTTTCGTGCCTCGACCTGAGGACGAAGAAGGTCCTGTGGGACGCCACGCTCCCCCGTGGGGAATATGGAACGGAAGACGGTCGACTCTGTCTCACTGACTCCTCAGTGATCGTGAATTATGACGCCCGCACGACTTGCCTGGACATCTCTGATGGCAAGGTGCGCTGGCAGCAGCCCGAATCTTATCTCCAGGGCGGCTCGCTTATAGCCACCGCTGGTGTCGTCTGGGTCCCGGAGAGCGGGGGTTCGGTTGGACGAGAGGAGAAGAGTGGTCGGCAACTTTGGAAGAGTGAGTGCTCTCCCTACAACTTCGCTGAGGTCGTCGACGGGCGATTTGTAGGCCTGCATGACTCTCTTGCCAGCCTGAATCCACAGACCGGCGAGACCTTATGGAAGATCGACCTCCCCTATGAGGGTAGATTCGGAAAGCAGAGAGCCTCACTGGTCGGCGGTCACATTTTTGTAGACAGTGCGGACGGCGTCAGCCTGGAGTACGACCAGCAAGGACAGCTTATCTGGTCTTCAGTCGCAGCGGATGCAGCGATACCGCTTCCGTGCTGGAGCGATGAACACCATATCGTCGGCCTCGACCGGACTTACCTGAAGCGTTACCGGACCGGCACCAACCCAGATCTGCCCGAACCGTCCGAAACTCGTAAAAGCTTGGCGCGGAGCATGATCGCCAGTTTCGACGAACTGGACGCAGCGGAAAGAAAGCAGCTCGAGAACCTCGGGCAAGACGCTTTCGATCCACTTCTTATAGCCTTCGTCGCCGCCGCATCCGATGATGGGACAGACGCATCCGTACGAGCCGACGGTCTCTACTCTGTTCTCGAGAAGGTCGCAAAGACGGAGAATAGCGCTGCGCTCAGGAGAGCTATAAGCCAGGCTCCCCCTGCTTCCTCGGACATCCGCCGTCTCCTGAAGATCCTGATCAGCGTAGGCGTTCCGTGTGAAAACGTCGAGTTCTTTATTGCCGAACACGACCGCTTCCGAAACATCAGAGAATCCATCTCCTACCTGGGCTTCGCTCTGGACTATATAGCTAGATCGACAGAACCCCCGGCAGTCGCCTTTATGCTCTCTCAGCTTGAGGACCCGCAGTCCCATCTGCGAAGAGCAGCTTATTACAACCTGGCGAAGACGGGAGGAGAGCCGGGAATCCAGGCCGTTCGGACGGAACGCGCAAAAGTCACCAGAACCCTGTCGACCTTAAGCCAGCGTGTCCTCACTTCAGCGGCCGGGACGAGTGGCGAAGTCGAGGTCCTTGACCAAAAGAGAGACTCTCAAGGACGCACCTGGGGTCTGCTCCGTTCGGGAGCCCTCGGCGACTCGGGAGATCTTTGGCTGGTAGAGAAGGTTGACGAACAGTGGGCGAATCCGGTCTACACGAATCTGTCCACTGGCGCCGCCGTTCGGGGTCAGTTCCCCTCCGCCTCAGAGTCTGTTCTAGCTCTGCTCGGGGGGGGCTGGTATGACTCGCTGGTTGGCAACGTTGACCTTCTTAGAGACACCGACAACGACGGGCTTAGCGACGTCGTCGAGGCCCGACTAGGAACCAACCCCGACCTCTCGGATACCGACGGAGATGGCGACCGCGATGACGTCGACCCCTGGCCCAATGCGCCCCTTCGCCAAGATCTGACAGACGCGGAACTTGTCCTTTCTGCGACCTATGAAGCGTGCTTCCACTTTAACGTTCGTCGGGGGGCCGCAGTTCTGTCTGCTCCTCCGGGCGTGCGACCGTTCGAAATGGCAGGTCGGGGCGCTATGACCGTGATGTGGGCTGAACGGGATCGCAGCCGACCAGAAGCAGGACCGCTAGAGTCACGCTTCCCAAAAGGCGTTGGGCTTCTGTCGTTCGCGTCCCCGAAAGGCCAAGAATCCAGCAGCGGTGCCGAAAGGTTCGTAGAATGGAACAACGACCATACGTAAGCGCGTGTCGAAATGGGAGTGGTCCACGGCCCTTTATCCGGTGTCGGCTACGAAACCGTTGTACGAAAGTTTGGAGATATCTGGCTGGTCGTCTCATTCCGAGTGACCTGGGTATCCTAGACCTCTAGGCTCCAGCCAACCTCGCGACTGGCCCTCCCGAAGAGCCCTGCTGGTTCTCAAAAGGCCACCCCGCGACTGTGGGATGGCCTTCTTTCTATAGCGAAGTTCGACCGTCCCATCGAGTCACGATGTCGAGGAACCTGCCGTTCTCGCAGGGGACCGGCTCAGCGTTCGGTGTGAGGTAGAGCGACGACTGCTCGCTCATTCGCCGAATGTACCGTGGGACTGGCAAGCTTGAGGAAACGCCAGCGGAGTCTGGTCTCCAGGGCAGACGTCTGAAGGAGAGCACTGGCTCCTCGATCGACATAACCGGTGAATTCCATCAGCAAGTCTTGTCCCACGGACAGGCGACAGTGCAGCGACGAAACATCCTCGCTCGCCCATTGCTTCAAACCCTGAACACCCCTCACTCCCAACCTGGAATAACCCTCGGCTTCAAGACCACTCCAGCCCGTGACCTTCAGAACCCAGCGCGCCCCCGAAAGGTCGATCAGTCGAGGTTGCTCTTTCGGAGTGTCAGGCGGCTCTTCAAAATCCACTGAGCTTCTCGACCACCTTCCGGACGGTGGCCTCCCGGTCGTAGCACTCCAGTTGGTACTCGATGATGCTGGCGTGATGCACCACCTGCGTCTCCTGAGAGAGGAAAGCCCGCTTCATCGTAAAGAGCGCCTCGGTCGCATACACCGTATGCTCCGCCCAATCCGACCCCGACTGAGCCTGCTGGAACTCCATCACATCGGTCAACACGTCCAGGAACAACGTCGCCCCGTGCCGTCGCAGATCCCGAACGCGCATCTCCGACAGGCTGAACGACTCCTCCGGAACCCCAAGCCCCCACGCCATCCCCCGCCGAACCTCCCCCAGCATCCGCTCCCGCTCCAGTTCATCAAAATCGATCCGGTCCACTTCAGCCGTTCGCCTCCGCCTTCTTCATCCAGGCCCGTCCTACCGGCGTCTCGAGAAAGGCCTGGCAATCCTCACGCTCTCGAACCAGCGCTGGCAAGTCTGGGACCGTCTCCGAGATTTTGTCGAGCCACACCGCTCCCTCCTCGTAGTCACCCTCCAGCATGGCGATTTTCATCAAGCCCCACGCCGCATCCTCGGAATCAGGCTGACGCTCCAGGGTGGAAAGCAAGAGAGCACGCCCCTCTGCGGGACGTCCCGACCTGGACAGCGCAACACCCTCGACGTAGTCCAGGCGTGAATCCTGAAGACGAAGCCGCTTCTTGACCTCGCGAATCGCCACGATCATCTCCTCATACCGACCGGAGTAGTAATACGCCTTGATATGCCTGCTATCCGTTGGCGTTCCCGAAGGGAGCGTCAAAATGTAGCTCTGTAGCGCGTCGGCGTAGGCGTTAAGCCCCTTGGCAGCGCCTATCGAAATGACGCTTGCCGCTACCAACGGGTGCTTTTTTATCGAAGGTGCGAACGTCGCATGAACTTGCAACGCGTCCTCGTACTTCTCTTCGTCTACAAGCTTATTGAATCTGGCAATGCGCATCGGGGTGTCGTCCTTCTGGGCCAAAGTCGCCGCGACGAAGCTTGACAAGTCCATACTGAGAGGACGTTCTCTCAGCGCCAGCACGACATCAACCCCTTGGAGGCGCCCCTCGACAATCTCGACCCGGCACTCCAGGTAGTCGTCGACAGATTCTGACTCCCCGTTGAAAAGCACATGTCCCTTCCCGTCAGAAACCCAGCTCTGGACGAGCCGCCACCTCAGGAAGCCTGGATGACTGAGGATCCCAAAAGGCTGGGCAGAGAGAAATCGAGCCTGCCGCTCGACCTCGGCTCGAATCCTCAGGTCGCTGATAGCCCCCGACGCCCTGGCTACAAAAGTCGACTCGTCCATGAGTCCTGCCACCGCCGCAGCATCTTTCTTCTCCAGAGCCTGTAGCAAGTCGTTCGCAAACTGGTCCAATGCTTCCGCCGACATCACCGCTGCCTTTGGAGACGCGGAAGCCGTAGCCACCGGCTCGACCTTCATTTCTGATGTGGGAGCAGAGCACCCAGTGGACAAAATCACCAGGACAAAGCTCAAAAGATATAGCCGCATAGTAGTCAGGATTACGCCGCCGGGCGCGCGCTCCCTGGCCCTCCCGAGCCACCCTGAGGATAGAAGGCGAACCGTCCGAGCGGTGCGCCACTCGTGGCCAGAAAAAGCTGAACGGCTCAGCGGGCCTCGTCGACCACCTTACGGAACGCGTCAACGACCAGCCCGGGCGAGGTGACCGGCACCAGTTCCAGCCGCAGCCATTTGTCAGCACGCACACGAGGCATCGGCCCAGCCGCGCGAAGGCGCTCCGGAAGTCCAGGGGGTGGAGGGGGAAACGCGGGGGGAG